>CAZYYS010000114.1:0-15308 GCA_964651015.1 uncultured Verrucomicrobiota bacterium | reverse complement strand
ACGCTTCGTTGGGCGAGATGTATCGCGAATTGACGCCGCGCGGTGTCAAAGTGCCCAATGGCTTTGCCATCACCGCGGAGGCGTATCAGTACTTTCTGCGTGAAGCCAGACTTGACGATCAGATTCGTGATCTTCTCCGTGATCTCGACACGCGCGACATTGAAAACCTTCGTCAACGCGGCAGTCAGATTCGTCAGGCGATTCTTGCCGCTCAACTGCCGAGCGACCTCGAATCAGCCATCACCGCCGCCTACGACACATTTCGCGGAAATCAACTGCATCCGCCGGATGTAGCTGTCCGAAGCAGCGCCACGGCGGAGGATTTGCCGGATGCCAGCTTTGCCGGCCAACAAGAAACTTATCTGAATGTGCAAGGCCACCTCGCTCTGCTCGACGCTTGCAAGCGTTCCTTCGCTTCGCTGTTTACCGACCGTGCAATTTCGTACCGCGTGGACAAGGGCTTTGACCATTTCAAGGTTGCCCTCTCCATCGGCGTGCAACGGATGGTGCGAGCCGATCTCGCTGCCAGCGGTGTCATGTTCACCATCGATACCGAGACCGGCTTTCGCGACGCGATCCTCATCAACGCTGCGTACGGTTTGGGCGAAAACGTTGTGCAAGGGTCGGTGAATCCCGATGAATACTGCGTCTTCAAGCCAACGCTAAAGACCGGCTTCAAACCAATCCTGCAAAAGGTGGTTGGCACAAAGGAATTCAAACTCGTCTATGACATCGGTGGCGGAAAGATGGTTAAAAATGTTCCGGTCGCACCCGGAGATCGGACGAAATTTGCCATCTCCGACGAAGAGATTCTCTCGCTCGCGCGCTGGGCGTGCATCATCGAAGACCATTATTCAAAGAAGAAAGGTTGTCCGACACCGATGGACATCGAATGGGCCAAGGACGGTCATACCGGTGAACTTTTCATCCTTCAAGCCCGACCGGAAACCGTGCAATCCCGGCGCGACATGAGCATCGTAGAGATTCATAAGCTCAAACAACGAGGGCCGGTGCTGGTGACGGGCCGGAGTGTCGGCGAGAAAATTGCGCACGGGCCCGTTCGCGTCATCAAGAGTGCTCAATACCTCCACGATTTCAACACCGGGGATATCCTTGTAACCGACAAAACCGATCCGGACTGGGAGCCGATCATGAAAAAGGCCGCCGCCATCGTCACCAATCGCGGTGGCCGCACTTGTCACGCCGCCATTGTCAGCCGTGAACTCGGCGTCCCCGCCATCGTCGGCACCGAAAAAGGGACGGAGGTGCTGAAGGACGGACACACAGTCACGGTATCCTGTGCCGAGGGCGACGTGGGGTTTGTTTATAAAGGACGCCTGCAGTTCGACGTCCAGCGCACCAACTTGAAAGACCTCGGCCGTCCGAAAACCAAAGTGATGATGAACGTCGGCAATCCCGAGGAAGCGTTTTCGCTCTCGTTCATCCCGAATGACGGCGTCGGCCTAGCCCGCGAAGAATTCATCATCACCACCTACATCAAGATTCATCCGCTGGCGTTGCTCGACTTCGACAAACTCGAGCTAGGCCCGGTCAAGTCTGAAATCGAAGACCTTACCTCCGGCTACACTGACAAACCGCAGTTCTTCGTGGATAAACTCGCGCAGGGCGTGGCGATGATCGCCGCTGCGTTTTATCCCAAGGACGTGATCCTCCGCCTGAGCGATTTCAAAACCAACGAGTACGCCAATCTCATCGGCGGCAAAGCCTACGAACCAGCCGAGGAAAATCCGATGATTGGTTTCCGCGGCGCGAGCCGTTATTACAATCCGCGCTATCAAGCCGGTTTTGCGCTGGAGTGTCGGGCGGTGAAGAAAGTCCGCGACGAAATGGGCTTGACCAATCTCAAGGTGATGATTCCCTTCTGCCGTACCTTTGAGGAAGGCCGTCGTGTGCAGGCGGAAATCGCGAAACACGGACTCAAGCGCGGCGTCAACGGACTTGAAATCTATGTCATGTGTGAAATTCCAAGTAATGTCATCCTTGCCGAACAGTTCTGTGAAATCTTCGATGGCTTCAGCATCGGCTCGAACGACCTCACGCAACTGATTCTGGGTGTTGATCGCGACTCCGAAATTGTCGCGCCGATTTTCGATGAACGGAACCTGGCGGTAAAGACCATGATCGCGCAAGCCATTCAGATTTGCCGCGCACGGAAACGCAAGATTGGCATTTGCGGCCAGGCGCCGAGTGATTACCCTGACTTCGCGCAGTTCCTTGTCACCCAGGGCATCGACAGCATCTCGCTCAACCCTGACACGGTGATGAAAACCACTGCAGCGATTTTGGAAAAAGAGAAAGCGCTGAAACTGTGACTGCGATCATGAACAATAAGAAACGACCTGTTATCTGTGGCACAGACTTTTCCGTCCATGCGGCCGAAGCGGCCAATGTGGCGGCAGCCATTGCCAGGCGTGTCAATGAGGAGTTGGTTCTCGTCCATGTCGAGCAACACGGCGTGGGCGCTAGCCATCCGGAGGTTTTTTCGGCCATGCTCGAACGGACCCGCGAGCTTCTAGGAAATGAGGCCGGGCGTTTGCGCAAAGCGGACGCCACAGTCAAAGACGAAATTCTCTCCGGCTCGCCGTATGAAGCGCTGGTCAAAGTTGCCACCGCATCGAATGCCCAGCTGATCGTGGTGGCGTCGATCGGACATATCGCCTTGGGCCGGCTGTTGGTCGGCAGTGTGGCCGAGCGAACCGCGGAAACCTCGCCGGTGCCGACACTGGTCGTGCGGCGAGGCGACGCATTGGCGGCCTGGGCTCGTGGTGAGCGACGGTTGAAGGTTGTCGTTGGCTGCGACTTTACGACCAGTGCGGATGCCGCATTACGCTGGCTGCATGAGTGGCAGGCGATCGGCCCGTGCGAAATCACGGTTGCACACGTGGACTGGCCGCCGGCGGATCTCGAACGCCTGGGGCTGCACGGACCGATTTCGCTGACGGAAAACCATCCCGAAGTCGCGCGCGTGCTGCAACGCGATCTTAAAGAGAAAGTCGCTGCGGTCTTCGGCGAGCAGTCGGTTGCTCTTAGGATCTTGCCTGGATGGGGGCGTTCGGATGCCCATCTCATCGAACTGGCGCAGCAGGAACAGGCTGACCTTCTTGTTGTGGGAACTCATCAACGCCAGGGGCTCAACCGGTTCTGGCTGGGCTCAGTGTCGCGGAGTGTTTTGCATCACGCGCCTATGAGCGTGGCTGTGGTACCGCTGCCTGGTCCCGGCGGGGAAACTCCTGGCCGCATTCCTGAAATCAACCGCGTCTTGGTGAGCACAGATTTTTCAGGATGGGGTAACCACGCCGTGCCTTACGCTTGCTCAACTCTGCGACGGGGTGGCTGCGCCAGACTTATTCACGTCATTCCACCGTGGGAATTACCCGGTCCATTGGTACCACACTACCAGCCGAAACGACTGACCGCAAAACAGCATAAACAGCTTGCGGCTGATTCGCGCGAAAGGCTTCGTTCACTCATTCCATCCGAAGCTGAATTGCGCGGCATCATCACAGAAGTGGAAGTTGTCGAACATCGTGATATTGCGAAGGCGATTTGCCAGGAGGCGGAACGATTCGGCGCAGACTTGATTTGTATTGGCTCGCGCGGATGCAGTGGGCTCTCGAAAGCCGTGCTCGGCTCGGTGGCGCAGAAAGTGGTGAAGCAGAGTTCGCGTCCGGTGCTCGTCGTGCGTCCGCCCAAGCGATGAACCCGCCGGCGCAAAGGCATTTCCACCAACTCCACACCGACGAAGTTCTGCGTCTCTTGGAGGTCAACTTGCAGACCGGTTTGGAAGGGGACGAGATCAAGCGGCGGCAGGCGAGGTTCGGTCCGAATCGTGTCACACCACCGCGCGGCAAGCCCGCATGGCGGAAGTTCCTTCAGCAATTCAACCAGCCGCTGGTTTACATCCTCATCGCCGCCTCAGGCATCACCGCATTTCTCGCCGAGTGGGTCGATTCGTCCGTCATCTTCGGCGTCGTGTTCATCAATGCGATTGTCGGGTTTTTACAGGAAGCCAAGGCGGAGAAGGCCATCGAGTCACTGGCGCGCATGGTCACCACCGAAACCACCGTGCGCCGCGACGGACGCAAACAGCGAATTCCCTCCGAGCGACTGGTGCCGGGCGATGTGGTGCTGCTCCAGGCTGGCGACCGTGTCCCCGCCGACCTGCGCCTGTTCCGGGTGAAAGGCCTGCAGGTGGACGAAGCGGCGCTCACGGGCGAATCCGTCCCCGTCCACAAGCATCCGGACACACTCGCGCTCGACACGGTTCTGGCGGACCGGAAGAACCTCGCCTTTACCGGCACGCTCGTCACCGCGGGTCAGGGCGAAGGGGTGGTCTGGGCGATTGGCGACCAGACCGAAACCGGTCACATCGCGCGGCTCATTTCCGAGGCGGTGGACCTCTCAACGCCGTTGACGAAAAAGATCGCACAGTTCAGCCGGCTGCTCTTGTGGGTGATTCTGGCGCTGTCTGCGGTGACGTTTGTCATTGGTGTCGCCCGCGGCGAGAAGGCAGTCGAGATGTTAATGGCGGCGGTGGCGCTGGCCGTAGGCGCGATCCCCGAAGGGCTGCCCGCCGCCGTCACTATCGTCCTCGCCATCGGTGTCTCGCGCATGGCGAGGCGTCAGGCCATCATTCGCAAGCTCCCGGCTGTGGAAACACTCGGCAGCACCACGGTCATCTGCTCCGACAAGACCGGCACGCTCACGGAGAACCAGATGACGGTGCAACGGATTTACGCGGGTGGCGCAAACTACAAAGTAACCGGGGTGGGTTACGAGCCGAAGGGGGGCATCCAATCCGACGAGGAACCGTTGAGCTTCGAAACCAATCTCGCGCTCTTCGAATGTCTGCGGGCCGGAATCTTGTGCAACGATTCACAACTCGTGCGCGACGAGAGTGGGCGCTTGAAAGTCCGGGGCGACCCGACCGAGGCCGCACTCCTCGTCGTTGCCGAAAAAGCCGGGTTGATTCACGCCGACGCACACCGCGAAGCGCCTGTGTTGGACACGATTCCATTCGAGTCCGAGCACATGTTTCGCGCCACGTTGCACGATGTGTGGGCAGGCCGGGTAATCTACAAGGTCGGTGCGGTGGAACGACTGCTGGATCGCTGTGTGGACGCGCTCGGTGCCGATGGCACATTGGTTCCGCTTGACAAAGCAGCCGTGCATCATGCCGTCGAATCAATGGCGGGGCGCGGGTTGCGCGTCATCGCCTTTGCCCGCCGCCACGTGGGCGCAAACCACGCCACGCTCGAGCACGGCCATGTCGCCAGCGGACTTACCTTTCTTGGTTTGCAGGGGATGATTGACCCGCCGCGCCCGGAGGCCGTTTCTGCTGTGCGCAAGTGCCAGCAGGCCGGCATCGCCGTGAAGATGATTACTGGCGACCAT
This sequence comes from uncultured Verrucomicrobiota bacterium, assembly GCA_964651015.1. GTDB lineage: Bacteria > Verrucomicrobiota > Verrucomicrobiia > Limisphaerales > PALSA-1396 > CAZYYS01. Next base: position 9,893 of record CAZYYS010000114.1, on the reverse strand, counting down.
CTCATCACCGCGCGCGCCATCGCAGATCAGATTGGTTTGAAAGGCCGCGAGGAGCACGGAAAGCTGGTCGCCCGCTCTGGTCGTGAGTTGGAAAAGGTCAACGACAAAGAACTTCCCGAAGTGGCCGAACGCACGGTCGTCTTCGCCCGCGTCGCGCCCGAACAAAAGCTTCGCCTCGTGAAGGCGCTCCAGACGCGCGGCCACGTGGTGGCCATGACGGGCGACGGCGTCAACGACGCACCCGCCCTCAAGCAGGCGGACATCGGCGTGGCAATGGGGATCAGCGGCACCGACGCGGCCAAGGGCGCCGCTGCGATGATTCTCACCGACGACAACTTCGCGTCCATCGAGGCCGCCGTGGAGGAAGGGCGCGGCGTGTTTGACAACCTGACCAAATTCATAGTCTGGATCATGCCGACGAACATCGGCGAAGCATTGCTGGTCCTCACTGCACTGGTTCTCGTTCTTCCGCTGCCTGTGCTGCCACTGCAACTGCTTTGGATCAACCTCACCGATACTCTGCTCGGTTTGCCTTTGGCCTTCGAGCCAAAGGCCGACAACATCATGCGCCGTTCGCCACGCCATCCGCGTCAACCATTATTGACCTTGCCGCTCCTTATGCGCACGGGACTGGTTTCCTTGCTGATGTTGATGGGCGCCTTCTGGCTGTTCACCTGGGAAATGCGGGTGGAAGGTGAAACTCTCGCCGCGGCCCGCACCGCCGTCGTAAACGTCATCGTGCTCATTGAGATTGCCTATTTGTTCAACTGCCGATCGCTGAATCACTCGCTCGTCGCCATCGGCCCGTTTACGAACCGCTGGGCAATTGTGGGCGCGCTGGCGATGCTCGCGGCACAATTGCTCTTCACCTATGCGCCGATAATGAACAAGTTGTTCCACACCGCGCCAATCAGCGGGGAATCCTGGCTGCGCATTGGCAGTGTGGCCGCCGTGACATTCGCCGCCGTGGAGTTTGAAAAGTGGATTCGCTTCGGTCACGGCCGCGGCAAAAACGCGATACCGGAGTAATTGAACCATACAAGCCATGACCGCCCGCTCTCACTTACGCCCCGAACTCGCTCATGATGTTTTGCGCCACGCCCGGGGCAACCCCTTGAACGCGATTTTCTCGCCGAAAACCGTGGCCGTCATCGGCGCCACCGAAAAGGAGGGCAGTGTGGGCCGCGCGGTTTTGGAAAATCTCCAAGCATTCTCGGGAAAATTGTTCCCCATCAATCCAAAGCGCACAACAGTTCTGGGTCAGCCCGCCTTTCCGAGCATCGCTGCAGCGCCGGAAAAAGTGGACTTGGCCATCGTGGTGACGCCGGCGACGTCGGTGCCCGGCATCATTCGCGATTGTGCTGTTGCCGGGGTACCGGCGGCAGTGATCATCTCCGCCGGATTCAGAGAATGCGGCCCCCTTGGCGCGGAACTTGAACGGCAGGTGCTCCTTGAGGCGCGACGCGGTCAGATGCGGATCGTCGGGCCAAATTGCCTGGGCGTAATGTCACCTCACGCACAATTCAATGCCACATTTGCAGCGACCATGGCGCGCCCCGGCAACGTCGCATTCATCAGCCAAAGCGGCGCGCTTTGCACGGCCATCCTGGATTGGAGTCTGCGCGAGAATGTCGGCTTCAGCGCCTTCGTGTCCATCGGCTCGATGCTTGATGTGGGGTGGGGTGACCTCATCTACTACCTTGGCGACGATCCGCACACGCGCAGCATCGTCATCTACATGGAATCGGTTGGCGAGGCCCGTTCCTTTCTCTCGGCGGCCCGCGAAGTGGCGCTGACGAAACCAATCATTGTCATCAAGGTCGGCCGCACCGAAGCCGCCGCCAAGGCTGCCGCTTCGCACACTGGTTCGCTGACTGGCAGCGATGAGGTGCTGGACGCGGCATTCCGCCGCGTCGGAGTGCTGCGCGTGAACACCATCGAGGAATTGTTTGACATGGCCGAGGTGCTGGCGAAACAACCACGACCGCTCGGTCCACGCCTCGCCATCGTCACCAACGCCGGCGGCCCCGGTGCGCTTGCGACCGACATGCTCGTCAAATCGGGCGGCCAGCTCTCGGAACTTTCGGATACAACACACGCCGCGCTTGATGCGTTACTGCCGTCGCACTGGAGTCACAACAATCCCATCGACATCCTCGGCGACGCAGACGCGGTGCGATACGCCAAAGCGGTCGAACTGGCCGCCAAGGACGCGAACAGCGATGGCGTGCTCGCCATCCTCACCCCGCAAGCCATGACAGATGCAGTCGCCACCGCTGAACAACTGAAACCGTTTGCCAAACTGGATGGCAAACCGTTGCTCGCATGTTGGATGGGCGGACCAGCCGTGGAAAAAGGTGAAGCGATCCTCAACAACACGAGTATTCCCACCTTCAAATACCCTGATCGCGCCACGCGTGCGTTTGATTTGATGTGGCGTTACACCCAGAACCTGCGAAGCCTCTATGAAGCGTCCGCCATCCGGCACGGTTCGGAAGCGGCGACGCAATCCGCGCGGGACGTTTCGAGGGCGGTGATCGAAACCGTTCGAAAAGATAATCGCACGCTTCTGACCGAAGTTGAATCAAAACAGATTCTGTCGGCTTACGGGATTCCAACCGTCGAGACCCGCCTTGCTTCGTCAGAAGATGAAGCCGTCGCCTACGCGGACAGCATCGGTTACCCGATTGTGGTGAAACTGTATTCGAAGACGCTTACGCACAAGACCGATGTCGGGGGCGTGCATTTGAATCTCCGCAATGCCACTGGCGTTCGGCGCGCGTGGCGTGCGACCCAAACGTCGGTGCGCGAAAAGGCGGGGCACCAGCATTTTCTCGGCGTCACCGTGCAGCCGATGATCTCGCTTGACGGTTACGAACTCATTCTCGGCAGCAGCATCGACGCTCAATTTGGTCCCGTGCTCTTATTCGGTGCCGGGGGCCAACTGGTTGAGGTCTTCAAAGATCGCGCCCTCGGCCTGCCTCCGCTTAATGCTACTCTCGCGCGCCGGTTGATGGAACGAACATTGATTCACACAGCACTCAAGGGCGTGCGTGGTCGCAAACCGGTGGATTTGCCGGCGCTGGAATCGCTTTTGGTCAATTTCAGCCAATTGGTCGTCGAACAGCGTTGGATCAAGGAAATCGATATCAATCCGCTGCTGGTTCGATTCGACAGAAGCCCCCTCACCCGTCCTTCGGACACCCTCTCCCTCTCGGAGGGGGAGAGGGACGGGGTGAGGAGAGCCTCGGCGGCATTTCCCATCATCGCCCTCGATGCCCGCATTGTTCTTCACGACCCAACGACGAATGAAGAACAGTTGCCACGACTCGCCATTCGTCCATATCCGTCGCAGTACGTCATGCGATGGAAATTGAAGGACGGAACACCTGTCACGATCCGGCCCATCCGTCCCGAGGACGAACCGCTCATGGTTAAATTTCACCAAACGCTCTCGGAACGGAGCGTTTATTACCGGTACTTCACGCCGTTGCGGCTCGAACAACGGGTCGCCCACGAGCGGCTGGCCCGGCTTTGTTTCATCGACTACGACCGCGAGATGGCGTTGGTCGTCGAGCGCGATGGCGAATCGTCCGGCCAGCCTGAAATTATCGGCATCGGTCGCCTCAGCAAGATGCACAGCACGAATGGCGCTGAGTTCGCCATCGTTGTCAGCGATCAATGGCAGGGCCACGGGCTGGGCACGCGGCTTTTGAAGACGTTGGTCCAGGTCGGGCGCGATGAAAAACTGGACCGCATCACCGCCACGATTCTTCCGGACAACCGCGAGATGCAACACGTCGCGCGGAAGGCCGGATTCAACCTGGTGAGCGAGCCGCATGCCGGTGAATGCCGGGCCTGCCTTGACTTGTGAGCTGAGCGGTCGCCGCAATTCTGCTGTCCGCCAGCAGTGTCGGTCGAATACGGAAATTAGCCCTGGGTTGGCTGGTGGCGCCAAAGTGAAACGAAAGCGGAAGCGAGCCTACTTCGGGTGAACGTCGCACCAAAATAATTCTCCCCTCCGCTTCCGTAAAAGAGGGGATCGCTCTTCTCCGCTTTCGGGGAGAAGGCGGATGCACAAACTCCCCGCTTTGCAACCGCAGCCTGCTTCGCTAGTCTCATCCTCGTCAGTAAAAAACAAAACGACCAGAAACCTTTTTACAAAAACAATTCGCGTAGCTTCGGCTGCTGTTCTCCACGAAACGGACAATTTCGAACTCAAAGAACGGCGCTCGAAGGCACGCCCACTCGGGCGTGCCTGAAAGCGTTTCTTTGAGGGCATGTCCGTGCCTGTGGAGGAGCGTGAGTAGGTCACGCCCCTTCGCTTTTCAGGCACAGACTCCCTCAACGAGACATCGCCATTCCCGACAGGGCTGATTCGCGCGCGAGCGAATTCAGCTTTTGTCTGCATGGCCAAGATTGAGGACTTGATTGCGCAAATTCCCGACGAGCGTCTCCGCAAAGGAATCGCCGCCGAGGTGAAGGCGTTGAAGAAAACGAAGAAGTTCGGTCTCGTTTTCGAGGAGCATTTGCCGGAAACGGTGCGGTTGCCGAATCTGACGGTGAAGCCCGGCGAGTTGGTCGCGGTCAAAAGCGAATCGGGTAACCGGCTTTGGCGCGTCAAAAGCATTGAGAAGAAAATCGCCGTCTGCGATGCGGCGGTGGAGGGTTATCCGTCGCACAAGGAAACGAACAAGGAATTTCCGGTTTCGGACCTTGTGGTCGTTCGCAGTTTTGGCGAGCCGATTTATCCGGCGCTTGTGCCGGTGGATCGCGTCGAGCGCGGCGGGCCGGACAAGCCGTGGCATCTGCTCATCAACGCCGACAACTTCCACGCCCTTCAACTGCTGCTTTACTGTTACGAAGGCCAGGTGGACGTGATTTACATTGACCCGCCTTACAACACCGGCGCGCGCGATTGGAAATACAACAACGACTACGTTGACGCGACAGATGCGTGGCGACACAGCAAATGGCTTTCAATGATGAAAAAGCGTCTGACGCTCGCAAAGCGACTCTTGAAGCCAGATGGCGTCCTGATTATTACGATTGACGATAACGAATTACATCGGCTTCGCAGTCTGATAGACGAATTGTTCGCACATGATGCGGTGCAACTCGTAACAATCGTGATTAACCCGAAGGGGGTTGTCACCAAGGACAGGTTTCCGAGGGTTCAGGAATTCGGGATTTATGTGTTTGAACCAGGCGCTTCGCTCGAAGGCCGTGCTGATGATTATTTGACCCCCGAACCTGATGAAGGTTACGAAGCTGCTTCTGGTCGCCGCCCGCGTTGGAACAGCTTGTTGCGTTCGGGAACGGAAGCTACGCGAGAGGATCGGGAAAATATGTTTTACCCGGTTCTAATCAACTCGGCTCGGGGAAAAGTCGTTGGGGCTGGAGAACCGCTCCCACTAAATGAGAATCCCGATCTAGCCAAGAAAGTAGAGGGTCACGAAGCCGTTTGGCCGGTTCGCCGCGATGGAAGCTGGGGCAGATGGGGTGTTGGTAACACCACGCTGCGGGGCTTAATCGAGAGCGGGTATGTCGCCCTTGGAGAGTATGACAAAAAGAGAAAGACTTGGGGGATTTCCTATCTCAGCCAACAGCACCGCGAACAATTAGCGGCAGGCATGCTTGAGCAAGTTGGTTGCGACAAAAACAAAAATGTGATCGACGTCCGCTACCCAGAGAAAGCTGTCACGCGAATTAAGAGCGTCTGGAAACGAGTGAGACATGATGCGGGCGCATACGGTTCAGACTTGCTAAGGAAATTCGTCGGTGAGGATGCCGCCTTCCAATTTCCGAAATCATTGTATGCTGTCGAAGACGCGCTGTTGCCGATTGTTCGGAACAGGAAGAACGCTCTTATCCTCGACTTTTTTGCCGGTTCTGGGACGACGTTCCATGCTACGGCGCTAATGAATTGGCGCGACGGTGGCTGTCGCAAATCCATTATCGTCACGAACAACGAGGTCAACGAAACGTTGAGCGCTGAACTGGCAAAGCGCGGAATGTTTCTAGGCGACGAAGAATATGAAAAGCGCGGCGTCGCATTGTCTGTCACGTGGCCGCGCTGCAAAGCAGCAGTGCTAGGCAAGCGGGCAGATGGAAAGCATTTGAGTGGTCTCTATTTCGGCTCGAATGCGCAAGGAAAAACGCTCGATTTCAAAGACGGCTTCAAGGAGAACATAGAATTTTTTCAACTCGATTTTCGAGACCCGTCGGAAGTCGCTCGCGGCGACGCGTTTGCCGCCATCCTGCCGATTCTTTGGCTTATGGCCGGTTGCCAAGGTTCACGCGAAGATTCCAAAGGGTCGCAGCCGTGGTTCATTCCCAAAAATTCGCCGTTTGCTGTGCTCATCAGGGAAAAGGAGTTTCGCGCCTTTCGCGAAAAACTGGCGGAGCGGAAAGACATCAAATGGATTTTTCTGGTGACGGATTCGGAAGAAAACTTTGGCCTTATGCGACGTGCGCTCGGTCGGAAGTTTGAGTGCGTGCAGCTTTACAAAAGTTATCTGGAAAATTTCCGGCTCAACACGCCGGAGGCGCTGGGTCAGGGAGGTGCGGCATGAAAACTTTGGAGTGCGCGGACATGTCCGCGCTTTGGTCCGACGCGACATGTCGCGTCGGGAGAAAGCGGTGTCAAGCCACCGCAGTCCAAACAAATTCAGAAATCATCGGGCAGTTCAAGCTTGTCGGTCTTGAAGCTTTTCACAGTTTCCACAAACGCGGGCGAAGCGGTTCGCGCGAACCACGAGGCGGAACACCATTTGTAATTTTCCGCCAGCGGCACGACACCGTGTTTGGCGGGATTGGAATGGACGTAATGCAGCCGCGCGAGATACGAGCGCTCAAACGTGATGTGGCTGTCCCAATACTGAAACCACACTTTGCGTCCGGGTGTGGAATCCTGTCGGTTCAATTCCTGCGCGGTTTTCATGTGCAGCTTGCCGATAAACTTGCGCAAGGTCGCCGGTTGAGGCGGAGAAACGGCGATGAAGTGATAATGATTCGCCAAAACCGCCCAAGCGCGCAAAGTCCAGTTGAATTCACCGGCGTAAGCAAACAGCGATTCGAGGAAAAAATCCAAACGCTGCGGGGAGTTCAGGTGCGGGAGTTTTTGATAAGTGCCCGCCGTGACCATGTAAATGCCCGGCTCGAAGAGCCAGTGTGTGGGCGCGTGCGGCCAGTTCATGGGCAGGGATTTTCTGCCGCAGAGCGCCGCTGCGGGCAAGCATATTGCAAAACTTTGGAGTGCACGGGCGTGTCCGCACTTTGGAACGACGCGACATGTCGCGTCGGGGAAAGCGGCGTCAAGCCGCCGCAGTCCACATTCGGAGGTGCGGCATGAAAATAGAGCTGAAAGATTTTCAAACCACCGCCGCAGCGGAAATCATTTCTGAATTGGATGACGCTCGCACGGCCATTGCCAAAGGGAAATTGCAGGCAGTCATTCTGGCCGCGCCGACGGGTTCGGGAAAAACCATCACGCTGGCGCAGGTAATTGATTTGACGTTCGGCGGCGGCGATGGAATTCCCGCGCGACCGAACACCGTGTTTCTCTGGCTGTCGGATTCACCGGAGTTGAACATTCAAAGCCGGAACAAGCTGATCAACGCGTGCGACCATCTTCCGTTCAGCAAGATGGTGACGATTGACAGCGGAGATTTCAAAGACGACTTGCTGTATCCCGGTCAGGTTTATTTCATCAACACGCAACTGCTCGGCAAAGACAAGTTGCTCACGAAAGAAGGCGGCGATAATCGGAACACAACTTTCTGGCAGACCGTCGCCGCGACCATCGCCCGCGCGCCGGAGGATTTTGTCCTCATCATTGACGAGGCGCATCGCGGCGCGTCCGCCAGTGACCGCAATCGGACGACCATCATGCAGAAGTTCATTCTCGGCTCGGAAGCGGACGGATTGCCGCCCGTGCCGCTGGTGCTGGGAATGAGCGCGACGCCGCAGCGGTTCAATGCGCTGCTTGGCACGACGACGCGGACGCAGCGGCCAATCAACATTGACCCGGAAGAAGTCCGCAAGAGCGGGCTGCTGAAAGATTTGATTGTCGTCCACAATCCCAAGACAAAAGTGGCGGGCGACATGACGCTGCTGGAAGACGCGGCGAAGAAGTGGAAACATTGCACGAAACTTTGGGAAGATTACTGCGTCCGAGAAAAGGAGAAGGAAATCGTCCGCCCGATTCTGGTCGTGCAAATTGAAGACGGAACGGCAACGCAGTTGACGCGGACGGAACTGAACGACGTGGTTCGCGTGATTGAACGGCAAACCGGAACGCTTGGGCTGAATGAAATCGTCCATTGCTTCGACAGCGAAAAGGAAATTACTTTTGGTGGCCGGATTGTCCGCAAGATAGAGCAGTCGCGCATCCAGGATGATCCCGAAGTGAAAGTGGTTTTGTTCAAGACGGCGCTTTCAACCGGCTGGGATTGCCCGCGCGCCGAAGTGATGATGAGTTTCCGCAGGGCGCAAGACCCAACGAGCATCGCGCAGCTTGTCGGTCGGATGATCCGCACGCCGCTGGCGCGAAGGATTGTCACGGATGAAGTGCTGGACACGGTGGAATTATTTCTGCCGCATTACAACGCCGATGCGCTCGAAGCAGTCCTTAAACAGCTTCGCAATCCAGATGAAGGTTTGGGCACGCGCGCCGAAGTTGCGGTCGAGGCCTACCCGCGCAATCCGGCGATGGCAAAAATTTTCGAGCATCTCAAAACATTGCCGACGTATTCCGTGAGCCGAGTTCCAAAGATGAGCGATGTGAAACGGGCGTTGCGGCTCGCGGGCTTGCTGGTGCATGAAGGCATTGATGCGGATGCCGATGACAAGATGCGCGATGTGTTCCTGAAAAAGCTGAAAGAGTTGCGAGACAAATATGCCAAGACCGTTGAAGGCTGGGGCAATGTCATTCGTGAAGGCGGCGAGATTGAAGTGGACATCAGGCAAATCGCCACCAGCGGAATGACCATCGCGGGCATGACTTCTTCGCGGCTGACATTAACCGAGGAGAATATCGAACAGCTTTTTGAAATTACCGGGCGAACGCTGGCGGCGGGCGAGGGCTTGCATCGAACGTATTGGAAACAATTCCACAACAAAGAAAAACCGAATCAGGCCAAGCTGGAATTATTCGCCGTGGTCGTGCGCCAGCCGGAAACGCTTCCGATAATCGCAAAGCTCGCCAAAGAAGAGTTCGACGCGCTGTGGAAGAAGCACAAGCAAGACATCAAAAAACTTCCTGCGTCAGTGAGGGCGCGGTTCAACGCGCTGATTCAGGCAAGCGGCAGTGCTGCGGTGCAGGATTGGGAGTTGCCGGACCAAATCGTGGAGAAGAAAGATGGCGCGGTTTGGGAGAAACATCTTTTCTGCGATGTGGGCGCAAAGTTTTCCGCCGGCCTAAACGGCTGGGAAACAGAATTGCTCAAAGCTGAAATGGAGAAGGACGGGTTTGTTTGCTGGCTGCGCAATTTCCAACAGAGAGAATGGGCGCTTTGTGTTCCGTATGAGATTGGCGGAGTGATGAAATCATTTTATCCCGACTTCGTCATTGTGCGGAGGAGCGGCAAGGGTTTTGAGGTGGATATTCTTGAGCCGCATGACATGGGGCGTGTGGATACAGTTCCGAAAGCAAAGGGGCTGGTAAAGTTTGCAGATGAGCACGAGGACGAATTTGGTCGTCTTGTCATCGCGAGAAAAGTCGGCGGCAAAATGCAAACCGCCGATGTGAAGGACAAATCGGTTCGCGAAAAAATTAGAAAGCTGCAACCCGCAAGCAGCGTTGACGGTTTGTTTACGTAGGATTCTTCACCTCACCCGGCACAGTATCAGGACATCGGTAACACTTTGAGCGCAGGACATGGGTAACAGTT
>CAZYYS010000113.1:0-15370 GCA_964651015.1 uncultured Verrucomicrobiota bacterium | reverse complement strand
GGAGCGTGGCTTTGACTTTGTTGCCGAGATCGATGTCAACGCCGGCGGCGGCGTAAGTTTTTTGTTTCATGCGCAAATCCGGATGCGATTATTCCCGTGTCGTCTCGCGAGTGTCGAGTCTTGATATTCCCTGGAGGATTTAATTTGCGATGAGTCTCGAAACCGCTAGCCTCGGTGTCGAACTCATCGAGAGCACATTATGAAAGCCAGTCGCCGAGAATTCCTGAGATCTGCCGGGTTGGGCCTGGGTGCGGTTGCCGTATTCAATCAATCCGTCTTTGCCGCAGACGCCGGCAAGACGCCCAGCTTCATCACCCGTCCGCCAAAAATGAAATTGGGGACCGTCACCTACAACATCGCCAAGGACTGGGATGTCCCGACCATCCTCAAGAATTGCGCGGAAGCCAAATTCCAAGGGGTCGAGCTTCGCACCACTCATGCGCATGGTGTCGAGGTCACCTTGAACAAGGAGCAACGGAAAGAAGTGCGAAAGCGTTTCGAGGATTCGACGGTTGAACTCATGGGATTGGGCAGCGCATTTGATTATCACACACCAGACCAGGCCAAACTGCGCGTGGACATTGCGGCGACAAAGGAATACATCGTTCTCGCTCACGACGTCGGCGCTCCCGGGGTCAAGGTGCGCCCGAACGGTCTGCCCAAGGAAGTGCCGAGGGAAAAGACCTTGGAGCAGATTGGCAGGTCGTTGCGGGAATTGGGTGATTTCAGTGACGGCTACGGCGTTCAGATCCGATTGGAAGTTCACGGGCAAGGCACGTCATTGTTGCCCAACATCAAAGCCATTATCGACACCGCCAACCATAAGCGTGTTGGGGTCTGTTGGAACTCCAATCAAACCGACCTCGAAGGCGAGGGGTTTGACCACAATTTCAATCTGGTGAAAGACAAGATTTTCACTGTACACATGCGCGACCTGTATCTGGACGAATATCCTTTTCGCAAACTGCTGACGCGGCTGAACGAAATTGGATTTGGTGGTTATTGTCTGGCGGAGATACCCGATAGCAAAGACCCGGTGCGCGTGATGAAGTATTTCCGCTCACTTTGGCTCGCGTACCAAAATCTACTGTGACGGTTAATCCGGCAGCGGCTTGTCCTTGGTTTCCGGTGCCAACCAGATCAATCCCAATCCCACAACGTAAATCAAAACGACTGTCGCCCCGGCACGCGCGTAGTCACCGTTAAACGTCTGCATCAGGGAGCCCATTTGTAGCGCGCCCAAGGCGGCGAGAATCCGGCCAAAGTTGAAACTCAACCCCTGAGCGGTGGCGCGCACGCGCGTGGGAAAAAGTTCCGGCAAATACAACGGCAACCACCCGTAGAACGAAGCCGTAAACCCGCCCACCAGAAAAGCCATCACCAGAAACGTCGGGCCGTATTCGCTTACCCCACGGAACAAAAATGATCCGGACACCAGCGACGTCAGGCACAGGATAAAATACGCCGGACGCCGCCCGAACCGCCCGCCGATCCACGCTCCGACCAGGCAACCGATGATGGCGCCCAAGGCGGAGAGCACCTGCGTGTAGGCTTTGGCTTTCGGCACTGCCGCGCCCGCCATTTTGTCCGCCCACAACGACATCCATTGCACGGCGCCCCAAGTCACAATCAGCGCAATTGAAGCAAAAGCAATGGCCAGAATTGTCCGTTTCAACAATCCACCCGAAAAAATCTCCCGCAACGGCCGGGAAGGTCCGTCCTTGACCGCTTCCTGCCACCGTTCGGATTCCGGGACGAACAACCGGATGCCGAATGTCAACAACGCCGGCGCTACCCCCACCAACATCACCCACCGCCACGAATCGGGTCGGATGGGAAATTGAATCGCAACCAGACCGATCAATGCGAATCCCACATTCGACGCCGCACCGATCACTCCCGCAAGGATTGGCCGATGTTTGGCAGGCCAGACTTCCATGACCAAAGCCACTCCCAGTGCCCATTCCCCGCCCATGCCCAACGCGGCGATAAAGCGCAGCCCCGCCAAATGCCAAGGTGCCTGCGCAAAGTAGCTAACACCGGTGAACAGCGAATAAGTCAAAATGCTCAACGCCATGGCGCGCACGCGGCCGAGACGATCGCCCAGCCAGCCAAAGATCAGTCCGCCCGCCGCCGCGCCGAGCAGGAAGCTCGCATTGAACCGTCCGTTCCACATGCCGATGAACTTTTCCAACTCCTGTCCTGACAGTCCGGGAGTCATCTCGATCAACGCTGGGCGCGCGATCAAGGGGAAAATCCCCATCTCCAAGCCATCAAACATCCAGCCCAAAAATGCCGCGATCAAAACCAGCCACTGATTTTTGCTGATCCTGGCGTTGTCACTCATAACCGGGTGCTTCTCTATTTTGATAGCTGCAATACTTCATGTGAGTCGATGGGACGGCACATCAGAATGGTTTTGCGGTTCCAAGGTCAATGACTAATTTGGAAATTTCAATTTGCCGCATGCTCGTTTTATGACTAAATAACCTCATGCGCTGGCGCGCGGTATTTTTCGTTTCGGCGTTTGTGAACGTCGCGTTCGCTATGGCTTGGTATTTTTCCAGCAGCCGTCCATGGTCCGGAGCGCACTCCAGTGACGATCTCATTGCCGAATTTTCACCCACCACAAATTTGATCAAGACCAACGTGATCGTGCGCCGCCAGTTCTTCTCATGGCACGAAGTGGAGTCCTCCGACTATCCGACCTATATCGCGAATCTTCGTGACATTGATTGTCCGGAACAGACCATCCGCGACATCATCGTGGCCGACGTCAATCAGCTCTACGCACAGAAACGCGCAACCGAGATCATCACCGCGGAGCAGCAATGGTGGCGGGCTCAACCCGATACGAATCTCGTACAAGCCGCAACGGAAAAACTTCGCGCTCTGGAGGCGGAACGGCGTGCGCTGCTCACCCGCCTCCTTGGAACGAATTGGGAGGTGATAGAGGTGGCGAGCACCTTCACCAATCCACCGCCAGCCAAAACCGGGTTCGCACTCAATGGCCCGGTCCTCGGTGCGCTCTCGGCGGAAACGAAGGAGGCTGTGCAGGCTATTGCCGCTCGCGCTGTGGAGCGCTCTCAGGCTTACATAGAAGCGCAACGCGCGGAAAACAAGACACCGGACGCTGCCGTGCTGGCCCGTATGCGGCAGCAAACGCGCGATGAATTGTCACGCATCCTCACGCCACAGCAAGTTGAGGAGTTTCTGCTGCGCCATTCTTCCAACGCCGCCGCTCTCCGCGCTGAACTGCGCGGCTTCGAGGTTTCACCCGATGAGTTCCGAAATCTCTTCCGCGCGCGCGATGCCATTGATCAACAGATTCAGCTTTATTACAGCGGCGATGACCCCACGAGCGTTCAACAAAGAAAGCTGCTCGAACAACAGCGCGATGCCGCCATGAAACAGGCCCTCAGTCCGGAACGCCTCGAACTGTATGAGTTAAGCAAAGATCCCGGCTTTCAACAGGCGCAGGCCACTGCTCAAAAATACGGAACGCCGCCAGAAGCTGTTCTCCCGCTTTACCGCATTACCCAAGCGCTTGAACAGGAACAGCAGCGCATTCGCATCGACCCCACTCTTACCGCCGAAGAACGTTTGGAACAATTACAAGCCGTGCGTGCAGAACAGGAGAAGTCCCTGCTCGCCATTCTGGGCGAGGACGGCTTCAAACGCTACCAGCAGGAAAACAAGTCTGTTCCAGCAAAGACGCCATAATGTGCATGGCTGTCCAACGTTTGTTATGTGCCAAACGAAGCAAGGTTGCTTTCGCTTCCCAGTTACTGCACTTTTGGAGACAAATTTGAACACAGTTTGCCTATGAAGATGATTGCTGAACCCGAAATGGTTGGAACTCGCCAGGCCCTTAACCAACTAGAGCGGTTGAAGACATTCACCAAAGTCGTTGCCGACACGGGCGACTTTGCCTCGTTCAAGGAGTATGCACCGCAGGATGCGACAACCAATCCCACGCTGATTCTCAAGGCCGCGCAAATGCCGGAATACAAGTCGCTCGTGGAAAAGGCGATTGCCGACAACCGAAAATCCGGTGCAACCGGAAAGCAGTTGGTCAGCCAGACACTCGATTATCTACTGGTCTTGTTCGGCCTGGAAATCTTGAAGATCATTCCCGGTCGCGTTTCCACCGAGACGGACGCCAGCCTTTCGTTCGATACGGACGGGCTGGTGAACAAGGCGCATCACTTCATTTCGCTCTACGAAAAGAACGGCATCGCGAAGGAGAGAATCCTGATCAAGATTGCCACGACATGGGAAGGCATTCGAGCGGCGGAGATTCTGCAGAAGGAAGGCATCAACTGTAACATGACCTTGTTGTTCTCGCTGCCCCAAGCCGTTGCTTGTGCCGAAGCCAAAGCACGACTGATTTCGCCATTCGTTGGGCGGATTCTGGATTGGTACAAGAAGAGCACGGGCAAAGATTTTGCACCCGCTGAAGATCCCGGCGTCAAATCCGTGCGAGACATTTACGCCTACTACAAGAAGTTCGGCTACGCGACCGAGGTCATGGGCGCGAGCTTTCGCAACATCGGTGAGGTTCTGGAACTGGCCGGCTGCGATCTGCTGACCATCAGCCCGAACCTCCTGGCAGAGTTGAAGAACAGTTCAGCACCGGTTGAACGAAAACTCAGTCCAGCAATGGCAAAGGAGAGCAGCATCGAAAGACTCGATCTCGACGAGAAGAAGTTCCGTTACCTTCTCAATGAAGACGCAATGGCGACGGAAAAGACTGCTGAAGGCATCCGCAACTTTGCCGCCGACACGGTCAAGCTGGAGAAATACATTGCCGAGAGGTTGTAAACTGCCGCACAGGCAACCACGTTGAGAGAGTCGCTGAATGCGACCACAGGTTTCGTCGCGTCACTCGACGCGAATCCACATTGAATTGCTTTTTGGCGCACGCCCATGGCCCCCAAATCGCTTATCTTAACCTTGTCTTTTGGAGGTAAATTGTCATATTTGTCGTCAAAGTTCACAGTGGGTGATTGCATGTTGACTGATTTTATGCCGTCAAATCTCATTTGGTTGGGCGTAACAGTTGTCTCTCCATTACCCTTATCCTGACCCTAAGCGATAAACTCATGAAAAAATTTACCATCGGGCAGCACCTTCGCACCTCATCCGCTGCGCTCATCGTGCTGTTACTGATCGGCGTCAGTCTCGCGATCTGGGTGCAACAATCACGGTCGGCGGCCACGCACCTGAGCGATCAGCGGACGGCGGCTGCTGACCGCATCCAACGCGACCTACTTCAATCAAGCGATGCGCTCCGCGGACTGCTTTTGGACCCGACGAGTGAACCGGAACGCAAACGTCTGGCCAATGCCGACAAGGATATCTTTCCCGCCTTGGAAAGTATCCAGCCGAAGGTGCCGGACGACAGCGACCTGTTTGGAGCGTGGCGGACGTTGCGCAATTTTACACTCAAGGAAATCGCGGAGCCGAAGCGCAAGTTAGTCTCCCTGCTCGACACGAATTCTACCGAGGCGATGAATTATTATCGAAAGACCTACTTGCCCAAGCTTCAGGAACAGGAGCAGTTGGTTGAAGAGTTCTACCAGCAACTGCAGAAGGCAAAAGCCGCTGATTTGGAAAAATCCCAAACTCTGGCCATCGTCGGCATCGCGTGCCTGATAGCGATTCTTCTGGCGAGCATCGTCGTCGGACGTTACCAGTCGAGGGCAATCAACCAACCCCTCTCTCAACTGGTTGCAGCGCTGGATCGCATGCGCGGCGGAGATTTTTCGCAACGGATCAGCATGAAACGCCGGGACGAATTCGGAATCATTGCGGATGGACTCAATCGTCTGGCGGACGATCTGTCGAGTCTGGTGGGCCAGGTCCAACGATCCGGCATCCAAGTGAACATCACGGCGACGGAAATTGTAGCCACGGCCAAGGAGCAACAGAGTACCGCCAACGAAATTGCGGCGACTACAGCCGAAATTGGCGCCACATCAAAGCAGATTTCCGCCACGACCAAGGAACTGGTGAAAACCATGAATGAGGTCAATGAAGTGGCAGAAGAAACGGCCAACCTGGCGGGCAGCGGCCAGTCGGCCATTTCTCAAATGGAAGCAACCATGCGGCAAATCATGGAAGCCTCAAGTTCGATCACTTCCAAACTGGCGGTCGTTAACGAGAAGACCGGCAACATTAATTCGGTTGTCACCACGATTACCAAGGTCGCCGACCAAACCAACCTGCTTTCCCTCAACGCGGCCATCGAAGCGGAAAAAGCCGGCGAGTACGGCCTTGGATTTGCGGTCGTTGCGATGGAAATCCGGCGATTGGCGGACCAAACGGCAGTGGCGACTTACGACATCGAGAAAATGGTCAAAGAGATGCAATCCGCGGTTTCGGCCGGCGTCATGGGCATGGACAAATTCTCCGAAGAGGTCCGCCGCGGTGTTGAAGGCATTCGCCAGGTGAGCACACAGTTGGAACAGATAATACACCAGGTGCAGACGCTGACCCCGCGTTTTCAAACCGTAAATGAAGGGATGCAATCTCAAGCCACAGGCGCCCAGCAAATCAGCGAAACCTTGACACAATTGAGCGAAGCCGCGCACCAAACCGCCGAGTCATTGCGACAATCCAACCTGTCCAATGAACAACTGACCGAAGCCGCCCGCGGTTTGCAGAACAGCGTGACACGATTCAAACTTGGAACCTAGAAGCGTCATGTTGTTTCTCATGTTCCAACTGGGCAAAGACCGTTACGTATTGGAGGCAAGTAACGTCGTGGAGGTATTGCCTTTGTTGGAGCTCAAAAAAATACCACAAGCGCCAAGAGGAGTCGCCGGGTTGTTCAATTATCGCGGTCAGCCGGTACCAGCGGTTGATCTGAGCCAGCTGGCACTCGACCAACCCGCCAGCGAACGATTAAGCACACGCATCATTGTGGTGAATTATCCGGATGGCACCGGGAAAAACCTCCTGCTCGGTCTTATCGCGGAACACGCCACGGAAATGATCCGCCGGGAACGCAAGGACTTCGTTGACTCCGGTGTGAAACTGGAAACCGCGCCCTATCTGGGGCCAGTGCTCATGGATCGCGCAGGTGCGATTCAATGGGTTAATGAACAACGCCTTTTGTCTGAAAAAGTTCGTGACGTATTGTTTGCCGAAACTTTGAGCCAGACATGATACATCTAATAGAGAATCTCCTGCGGCAAACGATGGGGTTGGACGCGGCCTCTATCGGGCCTTCATTGATTGGTCAAACTGTCCGCTCACGGATGCAAAACCACGCCATGACCAGCGTGGAGGATTACTGGAAATTACTGCACGAAACACCTACGGAATTGAAGGAGTTGATTGAGGCCGTGGTTGTGAACGAAACATGGTTTTTCCGTGACAAAGAGCCATTCAACGCGTTAGTCCGGCTGACCTTGACCGAATGGCTGCCCACGCGAGCAGCAGTCCCTCTCCGGTTGTTAAGTGTCCCCTGCTCGACGGGCGAAGAGCCTTATTCGATGGCGATGGCGCTTTTGGACGCCGGCCTTCCTCCAGACCGTTTTCAGATTGATGCCGTGGATATCAGCACCAAAGCGTTGGAGTCAGCTAATCGCGCGGTGTATCGCAAAAACTCTTTTCGCGGCCATTCACGAGGTTATCGCGAACGTCACTTCCAACCTTGGGAGGACGGCTACGTGCTCAATCAATCAGTGCGCGACCAAGTCCGCTTCCGCCAAGGCAACATTCTCGATCAAGACTGCTTGATAGGCGGCGGCATTTATGACTACATCTTCTGCCGCAATCTGCTGATCTACTTCGATCGTCCCACACAGGAAAAGGTTTTAAAGACACTGGATCGTATGTTGGCAAAATCCGGTGTTCTATTTGTTGGCCCGGTGGAATTGCCTTTGGTCGCAAGCCAGGGATTTGTCTCGGCAAGAATTCCGATGGCAGCCGCATGTCGCAAAGCCACAGTAATGCCCAAATTACCAGGCGGACGGAGCCGAAAACAGCCTAAGCCGCCTGCCAAACCTATTCCCGGCTCTAACGAGTCGCCCCGTCAATCAGCCCCTCGCCCACCATCGCCCGAAGCTGTGGGGAGCAAACGTCCCCAATCGGTCGGCGGGAAACTTGCGGCGCACGATGATTTGAAGCGAGCCAGCCAACTTGCCGACGCGGGCCGCTTGGTGGAAGCAGCCCAGATATGCGATAATTATATCAAGGTGCACGGGTCCTCAGCACAAGCGTATCATCTATTGGGGTTGGTGCGCGACGCCGAAGGCAACGACGCCCAGGCTGCTGAATGTTACCGGAAAGCACTTTATTTGGAGCCGAACCATTACCACACTTTGGTACAACTGGCCACGTTGGCAAAGAAAAAGGGCGACGGAAACAACGCGCAACTTTTGTACAAGCGCGCTCAACGCGTCTTGGAAACAAGTGAGACCGTGAGTTGATTTGTGATCACACTCCCCGACAATCCAGACAACCCGC
This sequence comes from uncultured Verrucomicrobiota bacterium, assembly GCA_964651015.1. Taxonomy (GTDB): domain Bacteria; phylum Verrucomicrobiota; class Verrucomicrobiia; order Limisphaerales; family PALSA-1396; genus CAZYYS01. The sequence continues at coordinate 6,892 of CAZYYS010000113.1, read as the reverse complement.
CAAATAACCCAGCCAATAAGCCGTCGGCGTCGGCGCAGGAGTCTCCTGCCGTGGCCATTTTTGATTGTTGGAACCGGATAGGAATAAATGGAGACAACAGTTGCCGCGAACTGGAAACATTTGTTCACTGCCGGAACTGCGACGTCTATTTGGCGGCCGGCACCCGACTGCTTGACCACAAACTTCCGGCCAACTATCGGCGCGAATGGACGGAACTTTTTTCCCAGAAAAAGACAGCGGTCCGGCTCGGAACTCTCTCAGCGGTTATTTTTCGTATCGCCGCCGAATGGCTGGCTTTGCCCACGTCCGTGTTTCAGGAAGTAGTAGAACATCGCGCCATCCATTCGTTGCCGCACCGGAGGCAAGGGGTCGTGATGGGGCTGACAAATATTCGAGGTGAGCTGTTGATTTGTGTTTCCCTGGGACGATTGCTTGGTCTACCCCAAGAGATCAGGAAAGAAAAACCACAGACGGCTTATGACCGCCTGCTGGTAACGCAGTGGAACGGCAACCGGTTTGTAAGTCCGGTGGACGAAGTCTATGGTGTCCAACGCTATCACCCGCAGGACTTGAAGGAAGTGCCGGCCACTTTGGCCAGAAATGCTCCCAACTACACGCAGGGTTTGTTATCCTGGCGCAACAAAACTGTCGGCTGTCTGGACGAAGAATTATTGTTTTACACTCTGAATCGGAGTCTCACTTGAACGAGCGAAACATAGATGACCTGAGCAGTCTCTCCATGCTGGAGCTTTTCCGCGTGGAAACTGAGAATCAGACTGCCGTGCTGAACAGCGGCCTGCTCGAATTGGAGCGCAACCCGGAGGCGATTCATCAACTCGAAGCGTTGATGCGGGCATCCCATTCGCTGAAAGGCGCGGCCCGAATCGTGAACCTGGACGTCGCGGTGCGCATTGCCCATGCCATGGAGGATTGCTTCGTTTCAGCGCAAAAGGGAGAAATTCAGTTGGGGCAAAACGCGATTGACGTGCTGCTCCGAGGGGTTGATCTATTGCTCTATATCTCAAAGCGGTCAGAGGCGGAGATGGGAGCATGGATAACGGACCATGCCACGGAAATCAACGACTTCCTCGAAAAGTTGACGCGAGTGCTGACGGCAGGACGGGTTGGTGAAATCTCCATCGCCCCGCGGCCCCAAGCCGTCAAGGTCGGAGGAAACGTCCAAAGGGTAACTGATCCAATTACTCCCCCTGCATCGCCTACTGTCACAATGAAACCGCCGGGAGTCGAACCACCTTCTGTTGTCTCGGAAAGAAATGAACTGTCCGATCGCGTTTTGCGACTGACCGCCGAAAATCTCAATCGGCTGTTGGGCCTGGCGGGTGAATCACTGGTCGGATCGCGTTGGCTTCATCCATTTGCCGATTCGATGCAACGACTCAAGCGACAGCAGACGGATTTGACCAAGTCATTGGATGGCTTACGCGAGTCGCTGACGGAACACCATTTGTCCGAACAAATCCATGAGCACTTGAACGACGTGTTCGCCAAAGCGACCGAATGGCGGGAATCCCTAACCGACCGGCTGGCTGATCTGGAGTCGTACGATCGCCGCTCTGCCAATCTTTCGCATCGATTATATTTGGAAGTTCTCAAATGCCGGATGCGCCCGTTCGGTGATGCCGTGGCACGGTATCCCAGAATGGTGCGCGATTTGGCACGCTCGCTGGGGAAGGAAGTCCGGATGGAAACGATGGGCGAGAATACGCAGGTGGACCGGGACATTTTGGAACAACTGGAAGCGCCGTTGGCTCACTTGTTGCGAAACGCCGTGGATCATGGATGTGAAACGCCCCAGGAGCGCCGCCAAGCAGGAAAACCACCTGAGGGAGTAGTGCAGTTGGAGGCGCGACACAGCGCGGGCATGCTCTTGATCACCGTTGCGGATGACGGAGCAGGTATCAACCCGGAGCAACTGCGCCAAGCTATCGTCCAAAAGGAACTGACCACTCCGGAAATCGCCGCAAAGTTGAGTGAAGCGGAGTTGTACGAATTCCTGTTTCTCCCCGGCTTCAGCATGAAAGAAACAGTAACGGAAATTTCCGGGCGCGGTGTGGGCCTGGATGTGGTACTCAACATGGTCAAAAGCGTGCGCGGCACCATTCGCGTAAATGCTCAACCCGGCAAAGGCACACGCTTTCAGTTGCAGCTTCCCATCACGCTCTCCGTCATCCGCACATTGCTGGTCGAAGTAGCGGGCGAGCCTTACGCGATTCCACTTGCCCAGATCATTCGTGCGATGAAGCTCTCTAAGGAAAAGATTGAATCGCTGGAAGGCCGCCACCACTTTCTCTTCGGCGATCAACACGTCGGCCTTCTCACCGCACACCAGGTGCTCGATTGTGGCCAACCAAATCCGCCCGGTGATTATTTGCCCGTTGTGGTACTCGGGGACCGCGCAACCAAGTACGGATTGGTTGTGGACAACTTCCTCGGGGAACGTGAATTGGTCGTGCAAGCGCTCGACCCTCGGTTAGGCAAGGTCAAAGACATCAGCGCCGCGGCGCTCATGGAAGACGGTTCCCCGGTTTTGATTGTTGATGTGGAAGACCTCGTGCGTTCCGTCGAAAAAATGGTTTCAGGTGGATATCTAAGCAAGGTCAACCAGAGCACCATCGATATCACTTCAAAAAAGCGCAAACGCATCCTGGCAGTGGATGATTCGCTAACCGTCCGTGAACTCGAACGCAAACTGCTCGCCAGTCGCGGTTACATCGCTGAAGTTGCGGTGGACGGCATGGACGGCTGGAACGCGGTACGCACGGGCCATTTCGATCTCGTCATCACAGACGTGGACATGCCCCGTCTGGACGGCATCGAGCTGGTAACCCTTATCAAAAAGGACCCTCATTTGAATTCGCTGCCGGTAATGATCGTTTCGTATAAAGACCGCGAAGAAGACCGCGTGCGGGGGCTGGACGCCGGTGCCGACTATTATTTGACCAAGGGAAGCTTTCACGACGAAACCCTCTTGCAGGCGGTGGTGGATTTGATTGGCGAACCGGAAGCATGAGAATTGCAATCGTCAACGACATGATGATGGCCATCGAGGCAATGCGACGCGTGTTAATCAACGCGCCTGGCCATCAGTTGGCTTGGGTCGCGCGAGACGGTGCCGAGGCAGTGGAGCGTTGCACCAAGGACACACCCGATCTGGTCTTGATGGACCTGATCATGCCCGAAATGGACGGTGTGGAAGCTACTCGTCGAATCATGGCCAATACGCCGTGCGCCATCGTAGTGGTCACCGCCAACGTCAGCAAAAATTCTTCCAAGGTATTTGAAGCCATGGGCGCAGGCGCTTTGGACGCGGTGAATACACCAACGCTGGAAAGGGCGGGCGTTCCATCAGGTGCCGAAGCGCTTCTCGGCAAGATCAACACCATCAGCCGAATCATCGACGGCAGCAACGGCAAAGCAACTGGCACTTCGGCGCGACAAATTTCTCACGGCAACCACGAGAAGAAAATGCCTATGGTGGCAATCGGGGCTTCTGCCGGCGGCCCCGCGGCACTGGCCAAAGTATTAGCGTCACTGCCCGCGAATTTCCCCGCTCCGATCATCGTGGTGCAACATGTAGACGCTCAATTTGCCCCTGGCCTGGCGAGTTGGTTGGATTTTCAAACGGCCCTGCCTGTGCGAGTTGCACAACAGGGCGAACAGCCAAAGCCCGGTGTGGTCTTACTGGCGGGGACGGAGAATCACCTGATCTTGGTCGGTCCCGACCGACTCGGGTACACGGCCCATCCGCGGGAATCATCCTACCGCCCTTCAGTTGATGTCTTTTTCAGAAGCGTAGACCGGTTGTGGCAAGGGGATGTGGTTGCCATCCTGTTGACTGGCATGGGGCGCGATGGCGCCCTGGGCTTGAAAGCGCTACATGACTCCGGGCATCACACGATCGCGCAAGACCGTTCCACCTGCGCCGTTTATGGCATGCCAAAGGCGGCGATGGAATTGAAGGCCGCGAAGGAAATTTTACCGCTGGACAAAATCGGCCCACGTGTGACGAATATACTCAGTCGGAAACTAAAGTCCATAGCTGGCGACTCACTAAATGCAAAAAGCTGACAGCACCGAGAATGAAGTACCGTTTCATCCGCCAGAGTACCATGCCATGGTGTTGCTCGTGGACGATCAGGCCATGGTTTGCGAAGCCATTCGTCGCGCGCTCTCTCATCAGCCTGACATTGATTTCCATTATTGCGCCGATCCGGCGGAAGCAATCTTGCTGGCCAACCAGATCAAGCCCACTGTCATTCTGCAAGATTTGGTCATGCCAGGAATCGACGGATTGACACTGGTCAGTCAGTATCGCGCCAATCCGGCCACGCAGGACATTCCGATTATCGTTCTTTCCACCAATGAAAATCCACAGGTAAAAGGGCAGGCTTTTGCCGCGGGCGCAAACGACTACCTCGTTAAACTGCCGGACAAAATCGAATTGATTGCGCGCATTCGGTACCATTCCAAGGCGTATCAAAACCAGATGCAACGCGACGAGGCCTACCGGGCCTTGCGGGAAAGCCAGCAGCAACTCGTGGAGAGCAACGCCGCCCTGGTTGGTCTCAACCAGAAATTGGAAGAAACCACCCACGCGAAATCCGAGTTTCTGGCCAATATGAGTCATGAAATCCGCACGCCCATGAATGGCGTCATCGGCATGACCGCGTTGCTCTTGGATACGGAACTCACAAATGAACAGCGCGACTATGTGGAGGCTACGCGCAGCAGCGCTGATGCGCTGCTGACCATCATCAACGACATTCTTGATTTTTCCAAAATTGAATCCGGCAAGCTGGAACTTGAAAGTCATCCGTTCGATCTGCATACGTGCATTGAGGAAGCGCTGGATCTTTTGGCACCCAGAGCAGCCGAAAAACAACTAAACCTCGCTTACATTGTTCAAGATGCCATCCCACAAATCCTCGTTACCGATGTCACGCGGCTACGGCAGATTTTGGTCAACTTGATCAGCAACGCGGTAAAATTTACTCACCAAGGCGAGGTGGTCATCGAGGTAAAAATCGCCTCGCACGGCTTGCGTGACCTTGAGCCTGGCAAGGAAAAGGACACTGACTTTATCCGTCATCCGGAGTTATGGCGCCTGCATTTCTCCGTGCGAGACACTGGCATGGGGATTCCGCTGAACAAACAGGACCGCCTGTTCAAGTCATTTCAGCAAGTGGACGCCTCTACCACTCGTCATTATGGCGGCACCGGCCTCGGTCTGGCGATTTGCAAACGATTGACGGAGATGATGGGGGGCAGCATTTGGGTGGAAAGCGACGCAGGCAAAGGTGCGACGTTTCACTTCATAGTGAAGGCCAAATCTGCTGTTGCCAGTGCACCACCGCCTTGGCAGGACCCTCAAGCATTGTTAGCCGGCAAGCGATTATTAATCGTCGCACACAACTCGACCAATCGGCAGATTATGACGCACCGGGCGGCCCAATGGGGGATGGTCGCTGAAACTGCGCCTACCAGTCGCGAAGCGCTGGAGATAATCAAGAGCGGACAGACTTTCGACGTGGCCATCTTGGACCTCCAGATGCCCGATTTGGACGGGCTGGCCTTGGCGGAACAAATCCGCAAACGGCCCGCCAACAAGAATCTTGCCTTGACCTTGCTCTCCTCGGTCCGCCTGCGCGGCGATGATCCTCGTCCCGGAAATGTCGGCATCTCGGTATTCATTTACAAACCGATCCGCCCAGAACAACTCCTTGATGCCCTCTACCGTGCCTTGAACATCCAACTCCCAAGGGAAAAGAAGGCTCCTGCCGCGCCGACATTTGACGGTGATTTCGCCAAACGGCTTCCGCTGCGATTGATGTTGGCTGACGACAACCCGATCAATCAGAAGGTCGGCTTGAGCGTGTTGCAAAAATTGGGATATCGGGCTGAATTGGCCAATAACGGTTTGGAGGTCATCCAAGCCCTCGAACAAAAGACTTTCGACATCATTTTCCTTGACGTGCAAATGCCGGAAATGGACGGGCTCGAAACTGCCCGCCAAATTTGTCAACGCTGGGTGACGGATAAACGCCCACGCATTATCGCCATGACCGGCAACGCGCTTTTGGGCGATCGCGAAAAATGCCTCGCAGCGGGCATGGACGATTACATTTCCAAACCAGTGCGCATCGCCGAATTGCAGGCCGCGCTTGAACGGTGGGGGCCAACCAAAACCAAAAAGAATGACACCGCGTTTTTCGGCCCGAACAAGTCACCCGGTGCTGAAAATCTCCTGGATCAGTCTATCTTGGCGGAGTTGCATCAAAATTCACCTGCTGGTGGAGTCACCATGCTTGGGGAATTAGTCGATCTGTTCTTGGAGAGCGCTCCGCAACGCATCTCTCAAATCACTCATTTCCTGGACGACCCCCCCAAGATGGCCTTTCATGCGCAAGCCTTGCGTAGCATGAGCCTGAACCTCGGCGCGAACAAGATCGTCGAAATCTGCCAAAAGCTCGAACTGATGGGCCACGCCAACAACGTTGACGGTGCGGACAAGTTGCTTCGAGAACTGGAAACAACATTTAAGAAAACCCAGGCTGAATTGATCCCGTTGCGCGATCAGATCAGTTGACAAACTACGCTCCAGTCGATCCGTTCTTTACCGTAATAGAAAGGTTCAGCTCAGACACGCACTTGGCGGCATGGGGCGGGAAGCTACCCATTTTGCTGACCGCGCCGTTCCCCGCATAGTTTCCGAAAGTCATCCGAGACAGCTTTCCCCACCGATTGGCTGATCTTTATTTTTAAGTTAGACTGATTTTGTCCAACCCCTCGCGCTACGATCATACGCAAAATGGAACAAACAAATTATTATGATCACTCAACAACTGGAACTTGGTTTCGACAAAGCGTGTGG
>CAZYYS010000112.1:0-15482 GCA_964651015.1 uncultured Verrucomicrobiota bacterium | reverse complement strand
ACAATCTCGTTCTTCAGCCCATGGCGCCCTGAGCAGCGACGGTTCATGGGGAGCGCACGCGGCCCGCGTGCGGTCGTCGCCGGCCCGGCGACAACTGCCGGTCTCGGACTTGAACTTGAACCATTCGGTGCCGCGTGGTTTTGCGCTTGAAGTGCTCGGCGGGCCGCCGAACACGGCAAGCCAGCGGCTTGCGCTCCCCGGTCCAACTGCATGAATGTGGCTGAAGGTCGCCGTGATGCGATTTCCTGACGGCGCAAGACAATCTGATGATGACGAAGAGTCATAACCAACCGTTGGCTCAGTTTTTGGAATTTCGCTTCCCACGCTACGGCGTCGGCGACTGGGATACAACTGTTTTGTCGGTTCATTCCCGATAGCCTCCACAGAAGCAAACGATGGTAACGAAGACTTTTCTCACGCTTCGTTTCCTTCGCTACGTTCTGTTCAAATTGCCTTCGCATGGTTTCTCACGGTGAGCGGAGGCGGTAGAAACGGGCAGAATAATTCGTCCACTGCGGATCGCTGAAATAGGACGAGCCGCCGGTGAGAGTGTTCGTTCCCACCGGAGACCAGATGGGATTGGCCAGGTCCGCGCAGGCTTCCACCACGACAGGGATGTTCGTTGCCCAAGAGATGATGAAACCAAAGCCGTTGGTTTGCACGCCAAAGCTGGGGCTGTTGTTGTTCAGGATCAGCGGGTATGGCAGCACCCATGGGGCAGTCGGACGATCACCAAACGTTGACTCTCCCAACCCAACGTGCCCGGCAAGTAATAGACTGTCACGTTGGGGGTATCGTAGAATAATTCACCTGCGTCCCATGAATCAAGGCTGGGGGCGTTTCCCAGGAAATAGACCTCGGTCAAGTTGGTGCAGTATTCAAATGCACCGGCTCCTCCCGGCTCTCGTCCCGCAAAGAGGATGACGCTGTTGGGGATCGTCACGTTTGTCAGGCTGGTGCAATAAGCGAACGCTCCGTTCTCGATACTCGTAACGCTACTGCCAATCATGACGGTGGCCAGACCGCTGCAGTACTCGAACGCGTACCTCCCGATCACGGTGACGCTGTCGGGGATCGTCACGCTGGTCAGGTCGGTGCAGCGGCTAAACAGTCCGCTCGCGATGTTGGTGACACTTTTCCCAATCGAGACGTTGGTCAGGCTGGTGCAGCGAGCGAAAGCCCAGCGCCCGAGACTGGCAACGCTGTGGGGGATCGCCACGCTGGTCAGGTTAGTGCAAACAGCGAACGCCGCGTACTCGATGCTGATGACGCTATCGGGGATTGTAATACCAAGCAGGCTATTGCAGAAGGAAAACGCCCAGTCCCCGATGCTGATGACACCGTTACCTATTGTGACGTTGGTGAGGTTGTAGCAGGAAGAGAAAGCCCAGCGCCCGATACTGACAACGCTATTGGGGATGGTCACGCTGGTCAGGCGGGTGCAGGATTGGAACGCACCGCTCCAGATGCTGACGACGCTGTTGGGAATTACATAGCTCCCGGCTATGCCTTTCGGACATAAGGCAAGCTCGCCCTGAGTCTTGTTGAATAAGACCCCATCCACGCTGCTGTAAGTGGGGTTGAGCGCATCCACCGCGATCTCCGTCAGGCTGGTGCAGCCATCGAACGCCGAGTTCCCGATGTTGGTAACACTATTGGGAATCGTCACGCTGGTCAGGCGGGTACAGTATATGAACGCCCCTCCGATGGTCATGACGCTATTGGGGATCGCGTAGTTGCCGGTTTTACCCCCAGGACATTGGATTAGCGTGGTCTGGCTCTTGTTGAATAAGGCCCCATCCAAACTGCTATAGAAAGAGTTGAGTGCGTCCACCGTTATCGCCGTTAGGGTCATGCAGCCATAGAACGCGCTATCCCCGACGTTGGTGACGCTGTTCGGGATCGTAATGTTGGCCAAGCTGGTGCAGGATTGGAACGCAGCGCTCCCGATGCTGATGACGCTATTACCGATTATGACGCTTGTCAGGCTCGTGCAAGTCGAGAACGCGCCGCGCCCAATGCCGGTAACACTGTTGGGGATGGTGACGCTGGTCAGGCTGGTGCAGTCAGAGAACGCCCCGGCTTCGATGTTGGTAACGCTAGTGGGGATCGTCACGCTGGTCAGGGAGGTACAATGAGCGAAGGCAGAATCCTCAATGCTGATGACGCTATTGGGAATGATGACACTGGTCAGACTGTTAATGTAAGCGAACGCCCTGTACCCGATGCTGGTGACGGGCAGGCCATTGATCGTGCTGGGGATGGATACTGCGCCGCCGGGGCCGGAGTATCCCGTAATCGTGATCGTGCCGTTATTAGTCGTGTAAATGTAGTCCTCGGCTTGCACCGCGCCAGGCAGAAGCAGGAGAAGGATAACCGCAAAAGAACTCAAAGAGCGCAAAGAAATTTTGGCGGAGCGCGGCTCTGTGAGCCGCAGTGCATTCGATTGCGCCGCCAAGTGCTGCGGGTCAGAGACCCGCGCTCCTTTGCGTTCTGCGCGTCCTCTTGCGGGAATTGGCTTTTGCAGGAATTCGGCTTGATTCGTTTTCATGGTTGTTTCTTTTTCGGTTGAGAGTTCCGGTTTCAGATTTCAATCTTCAGCTTTCAACTCTCAGCTTTGCGGCTTACGGCACCTGAATCCGGTAGAAGCGGCTGGTGTAATTCGTCGCGCGGGTGTCCGTGAATTGCGCTGTTCCTCCGACGCTGGTTCGTGTCATCAGCTTGGTCCAATTCACGAGATCGCTGGATGCCTCAAGGATATAGCGCGCACCGTTTGCTGGTTCGGCAAACGAGAGTTGCAGTCCGCTGGCGCTGTTCGTCACCTCGCCGAATTGTGGTGTTTCACCCACGTAGCTCTGACTCTCCACCACCGTGAGGAACTGGTTGGCAGCGACATTTTGCAACTCCTGGACGATGCCCGACGGCCATTCGATGCGCAGCGTTGTGACATTCGTGGCGTCGCCGAGACCGAAGTGGGCCCGTGGGTCGTTCTGTGCCCGGTTGCCGCCCGGGATCTCGCGCAATTGCGTCATCGGTGTGCCGAAAATGGTCGTATTAGCCCGCACTTTTGCGCCAATAGCGGATCGGTTCGAGGCTGTGCCCACGAGCTTGACCGTGAGCCAGTGGTTTGTGTTGCCGTTGTTTCGAAAGAGCAATTTGGTCTCGCCCGCTCGACGGGGCACATAAAGGTCCAGGAAACCGTCATTGTTGTAATCGCCCCACGCAGCCAACGCCGAACGACCCTCTTCACTCGTCAGGCTGCCCATCGTCACCTGTGTAAAGGTTCCGTTCCCATTGTTGTGATATAGCAGATTAGAATAAGCGTCGCCCTGCCCACGGGTGATGAACAGGTCAAGGAATCCATCGTTGTCGTAATCCCCCCAGACACCCATGCTCGTTTGGCCCGCCGTGCCGAGCAGAATTCTCGTGAACTGCCAGTTCCCATCATTGTGGAAGAGGTGGCTGGTTTGGTTGTACATGGGGACAAATACATCGAGTCGCCCATCGTTGTCGTAATCCCCGAACGACGGTGTAATCGCAAGGCCGCCATCCTGTGGAAGTGCTCCCTGGGTAACGCGCACGAAGGTTCCGCCACCGTCATTCCGATAAACTTCGGGACCGACATAGTGATCTGCCAGCACAATGTCCAGATCGCCATCGCCATCCAGGTCTCCCCAGGTTCCTCCCTCGAGGTCGTGGGAAGCAGTGACAAGTGGGCCTTGGGTGACGCGAGTGAAGTTTCCGTCTCCACGATTGTTGTACAGGGCATTCTTTACCCCATCTGCCGTCCATCCGTCGGGCATCAGCAAGTCCACAAACCCGTCCTGGTCATAGTCACCCCAACAAACCGGCCCCCAATTGTTGAGATCGGTGACCAGCGGACCGGCGTTGGTGACACGGTCGAACTTGCCATCGCCTCGATTTCGATAGAGTGCGGCAAGTTGATTCAAGACGGCGGATGATACCATCAGATCGAGGAAGCCATCGTTGTCATAGTCCGCCCAAGCGACGTGCAACCACGCCCCCAAGTCTCCCACGATACGACCGACCTCGTTCTTCGTGGTTTTGGTGAAGGTGCCGTCCCCATTGTTGCGGAACAGGGAATTGTAATCTGTCCCGCCATAGATCGCGGCATTCGCGACGATCAGGTCGATGTAGCCGTCGTTGTCGTAGTCACCCCAGGCACATCCCCATTGTTCCGGGGTCGCGACGACGAGCGCCCCGGTCATAATTCTGGAGAACGTGGAATCCACCGTGAGGATGGTCGTGCGGCTGTTGGTGGAGTTGCCGCTCGCATTCCAGACGGCGGCCATGTAGCCACCGGCATCGGCCACCGTGACGTTGCTGATGGCCAAAGTTACATTCGTGGCATTGAGCAGGTTGGTCCCGTTGTGTTGCCATTGGTAGGTCAGCGGCCCGTTGGTCGTGGTGGCAAACACTCGGAAGCTGACGGTCGCCCCCATGCTTACGTTTGCGTCCAAAGGGTAGCTGGGAACTGTCAGGCGTGGGTCTTGTGCCCGGGCGGTCAGGAGGCAACCCCATAGGCAGAGGGTGAGGGTTGGCAGCCAGGTGGTTGGGTGGCGCTGGAACGGCCAGCGCAGGTGGCTGAATTTGACGGTCTTAATCATTCGGTTTGAGTTCATTTGTGACCTTTCGGTTGTTGATTTGTTGTTTCGGCAATTCATGCCTTCACTGGTTCCTTAGGAAAATTTCCCCAAAGGTTAACAAGGAAGTTGCAAAAAATTCAGGGAGAGGCTTTGGAGCAGGTTTCCAGCCCCGTAACGGCGACTTTGCAGTCGGCGAGTTGGCATTTCCGACCCAGCGCCGGTAGGAAAACCGGCGTTACTAGTGTCGGCGACAAAGGACAGGAAAACCGAAGAACCGCGCCGACTGGAAAGTCGGCGTTACGACGAGGGGCTGGTTGCGCGTGGAATTATCCGCGCAGGACTGTTCTCAAATGCGCCAGTTCACTGTCGATCTCGAGCGGATTGTCCACCGTCTGGCTCACCACGGCGCGCAGGAGTTGGCGATATCTCTGGCGCAGGCGATGGACGGTGACTTTGATCGTGCCTTCCGTGGTGCCCAATCGCTCCGCCACTTCGAGGTAGCCCGGACCTTCGTCCCCTTCGAGGAATGGCTGGAGTTGCTCGAACAAAGCGAGTCGTCCGGACTGTTTGAATTCCGCCTCCAATCGCGCTAACGCCGCATCAAGCACTGCCAACGCCCAATGCCGCTCGAAGAGTCGCTCCGGACTGGCCTCGGGAGAGGATTCTTGAACCAGGCGTGCCTCCGCCGAGTGCGCATCCAGCGGCGCGATGAGTTGAGCACCGCCCCGCTTTTTAGCCTGGGCGCACTCCGTTTCCGAGGCGATGAAGTTGCCAAAGCAACCCAACATGAAGGAGCGGAACCGGCCCCGGTGCGGATCGGCCTTGACCACGAGTCGGGTTTCGATCAGGCAGGCGAAAAAACCTTGAGTGAGGTCCTGGGCGTCGGCGGGTTGATGGCCTTTGCGGCGGGCGAAGACATATAGCGGAAACCAATACGTGCGGCAAAGCTCGGCCAGCGCTGCTTCCGCTTTTCCGCCTGCTTCCTTGCCGGCGGCGAACACGGCGCTCCAATGAGTCAGAGGAAACTCCCCGGAGACGGTCGGAACGTCGTGGCCCGCAGATCCGCTCATACCTCCGATTACTCATGCGGGAAAGGGGACCAGTTCGCAATACAAATTGGCGGGGCGGAACGGGACGATGACTCCGCCTTTGTTGAGGCTTACCCTCTAAAACGTAAGCAGACAATCGAAAAGCCATCACCCAGGCCGTAGCAAGGCTACAAGCCGGAGGTTCATGGGTAGGGGCACGCGGAAAAATCACGACTGCAATAGCGCAATGAGGGTCGAGCGCGCGGTCGCAAGATTTTTGTAGCGCGCCATATCGTCGGGCATGGTTTGTAAAGCGCGGCTCAATCCCTCGGCTGCCATCGAATCCTTTTTCAGTTCGGCGAGCGGGTGAATGGCGATGCGGATGCCGAAAAGAATTCCCTGACTTTTCGGTAGCGCCACGAGCGCTTGGTGTTCGACCCGCAACCAGACTTCGTCCAAGCGCACCGAAGTGTCGAGGCGTGGCAACCTTCGTTCCGGGTGCTGATTCAACTCCGGCGAGCGGCTTAGTCCCCAATTCGTCCTTTGCCAGGCGACGTTCGGTTTTATCTTGCTGAGGAAGCCATGAATTTGATTTCCCAGTTGCGAGTTGAGGTCGGGAACAACACCATGAATAAATTCCAACGGATGACCGATTTTCTCAACGAGACTCCACGAGGAAGGAAAACAAGCGCAACCACCCAACAGATGAAATTGCCCGCCGGCTTGTGGCTTCAACAGCAGATAATCGGGTTCAAGCGCTTCGCCGAGAGCCAGGCATCGTTGCCAGGGAGTTTTTTCTGGCGACGCGGCCGAGGTAACATTGATCGGCCAATTGGTCGCCATTTCAATTGTTTCGTCGAGCAGTGGAACACCTTCAGTCAACAGCGCAGCGTAGGTGAGGGGCGCATTGCGCAACCAATCACGGCGTTGTGAGATCAGTTCCGCGTGGTGTTCGGTCGGCGCAAAAAAATCGGCGACGTTGCCGCGCTCAAAGCGCATTTGCAGCCGGTAATCCTCGTCGGCAAACAAATCGGACAAATTCATCGCGCGGGATTTTACGCCGCCATCAACGGATGACTTCGATCCGTCAGCGGCATGGCCACGCGCGTTCGAGAGAGTCCGGCGTGGTACACCGCCATGACCATTTCGAGCGCGTTCGTCGCGGCCCGCCCACTGCAAATCGGCTCACGGTTGTTTTTGATTGCGTCCAGCCAATCGTCAACGACCCGCTGGTTGGCCGGAACGGAACCGCGCTCGGCCTCCGTGGCGTTGAGCATCGGATCATTCTCCAACCGCCGCCACTGGTCGGTTTTTCCCGCTTCCTCCCATTTACCGGGCTTGGACCAATAAACTGTCGGGCAAATATCTGCGAGAATCCGGACGCTGGCCTTGCTTCCGACCATTTCAATTCCCCAGTGTCCAGTTTGATCCCGTAGTTTTCCCCGGCTCGTGAAGTTTGCGATGACACCGTTGGCAAAGCCAAATTGCGCCTCGATTTCGTCGCTGGCGACCGGGCCGATTTGTTCGGCGACAATGCGCGCGTCCTGCCGGGTGATGTCGCGGCCTTTCCACAAAACTCGTGCCGTACACCACTGCGGGTCGCCGGCAAAAAAACGAATCAGATCGAACAAATGTGTACCGAGGACAAGCATATCCTCACCACCAGAACGCCCATCCTGCTTTCCATAGGCGCGTATCTGCAACAGGTCGCCGATCAGACCGCCATCAATCGAACGCTTCAGGTGCAGAATGCTTGGCGCGAGCCGCATCTGATGAGCGACCGCGATTTTCAACCCAGCTTTATCCGCCGTTGCCAACAAATCATCCGCCTCGGCAAGCGTTGGCGTGAACGGCTTCTCCGAATAGGTGTGCGCGCCCACTTTGAACGCGGCCCGAGCCATCGCCGGATGCTGATCGCTCCAGCGCGGCGCGATGGAAACTAGCTGCGGTTTTTCCCTTTCCAACATGACGCGGTAATCGTCGTACTGACGCAATGCCTTGCTTTTTTCCGCGGCTTTAGCGCGGCCTGTAGGATTGGGATCGGCAACGGCTACAACCTGGATGTTCTGACGGTCGTTGAAAACCACATCAAGCCCATGCCCGTAATCCCCTTTGCCGGTGTGACCGATAATGGCGGCACGCAAAGTGGCGTCGTTTGAGTTCAACGATTTAGCCGCGTAAACCATTTCTCTCGAAACCATGCCGGCCCCGGCGATCAAAACAAATTGCTTCAGGAACGTACGCCGGGGAAAGAAAGCAATAATTGGGTGCGATTTGGTCTTCATACAAAGGTGAATAGTCTTCTGCGGGGAAAGTGTCAACGGATAGCACGGTAACGCAACGACGATTTCCCCAATGAACGAACTCCACCAAATAATTATTCCCCCCAAAGCAAGGGAACTGCGAGTGGTGAGCGCAGTTACGCAGACGGCAAATCGTGGAATCTTTCGAGTTGGTCAGGAGTTTGCGGCTCCCGGAATCAGGCGGCGGATTTCGCCTAACAGTTGGGTGGGACTAAATGGTTTGGTCATGAAAACGGAAGCGCCTGAGGCTTCACATTCCTGTCGGGTGATCGCCTGCGGATTCGCAGTAATCATGATTACCGGGATTGCGCGTGTGGTTTCGTCATGCTTGAGTTTTTTCAACGCAGTCAGGCCGTCAATGTCGGCCATCATCACGTCCATGATGACAAGCTGAGGGGCTTCCTTGGTGGCAAGTTCGATTGCTTCGCGCCCGTTTCGGGCACTGAGCAACTGGTAACCTGCGCGCCCCAAGTGATGTTGCATCAACCGGTGCATGAACGGCTCGTCGTCAACAACCAGAATCTTGGTGCCCATAAAGTTGATTCGAATTCTTGCTACGCCATGATCAGGAATGTTTGATCGTCGCTCAGGATAGCGTCCGATTGAAATCCCTTCAGCTCCGCCGCCAGAGATTCTCTTAATTGTTCCGCAGTTTGGTTGTTCATTGCAACTTTCCCGAGCCAACTCATCAGTCGTTCTTGACCAAAACGTTCGCCCTTTGAATTCAGTGCTTCAGTCAGGCCATCCGTGTAGAGCAGAGTGCAACAACGGGCCGGTAATTGCACGATCTCGCCACTGAAGACAGTATCGGAGAGAACTCCCAAGGGCATGCCTTCAGGGTTAAGCGACAAGACTTCAGCATTTGCCCCCATTGCCAGCAACAAGGGACAGTGTCCGGCGCTGGCAACCGTGAATCTTCTTTCCCGCGCATCAACGAATGCCAATTGCGCTGTGATAAACATGTCCACGGAGGAAAGTTCTTCAAACAAGACCTGGTTGAGACGTGTCAACAAGGCCGCAGGCTGATGAGTCAGTTCTGGCATCGACCGCAACAGGGTTCTCAGGATAGCCGCGAACAAAGCCGCGGGGATGCCTTTGCCCATAACATCCGCAATCACCAGCAAGGCTGAGTGGTCGGTGGTTTTGAGGACGTCGTAAAAATCACCGCCCACGGCGCGCGCACTGCGACAGAAGCCAGCCAGGCCCAAACCTGGCAACGGCGGCAACTTCTTGGGCAAAAGCGAGCGCTGAATGTCGCTGGCAATCTCCAGATCGCGGGTGACCAACCGGCTGCTGACTTCTTCCTCCCGTATTCGGGCGTTGACGATTTGAATCGCCAGAAAATCAGCGAAAGTGTTCACGGCATTGGTCTGAGAGGCCGTAAAAACCACATCTGACCGGTCACTTGCTGATGTTCCTCCGCCGGCTGCTTTGCCAACGGTCAGCGTGCCAATCAACTGTTCGCCAAAAAAAAATGGGTGAACCAACCCCATTGAGCCGGGATTAATCTGGCTCACAGGAGGGTCGAGTGGTTGTGGGTGTCGGTGATCAAACCAGACGTTCTGGCGGGTCAGTGCGGCTTCGATTTCCAAGGAGTGACTGGCTGTAGCGGCTGCGGGTATGGTCAGCGGCTCCAAATGCAATGCTGAATCCGTGGCGGCGAAAACCAGCAACCGGGATTCCCCCTTGGGCACCAATCGCAAAATGAACCAATCCGCAGAAATTATTTGCAACAAATCTTTCAACAAGCGGTGAGCAAAATCCTTCAGGTCACCGGGCTTGCCCGGTTCCGAGCTATAGCGAAAAATGGCGGAGAGGCTTTCGTAACATGAACTGAGTTCCTCCACGAGTTCACCAATTACCAGTTCGTTCTCTGCCAACTTTTGCCGGCACGCCTCCAGGTCGGAACGCGCGGGCGCGGCGGCTGAAGCGGTTGCTCTCGCAGCGCGTGATTTGCGCATAACCAAAATGTTTTCCCCTCGTCCGCAAAAATAGCGGGCGTCATCCATGAGCGAGCTGATCAGGAACAGTCCCCTGCCGCCTTCGCTCGCCGCGTCGGGCAAGTTCACCTTCGCAGGCCATTCAAATCCGGGAGTGTGATCAATGACGCGAAATTCGACTTGAGACGCATCGCAGATAACCTCGACGCAAATCGGCTTTTGCCGGTCGCTTTCAACGACATAGTCAACCGCATTGTTACAAGCCTCGACCAAGGCAAGTTCGCAGGCCATGAGGTCGTTGTCGGCCCAACCTTGCTCAACCAGAAAACTGCGAACATTTAGCGTGATGGTGCGGACTGCTGCGAGGTCACAGGCGAGGGCAAATCTGAAGATGACAGGTCGGGAGGAGTCAACGGCATTAAACATGAAATAATCAATCCACGATCTCGAATAGGCGATTCATGCGAGTCAGTTCGAGGATTTGCCTCACGGGCGGTGTTGGATTCAACAAACGAACCTTTCCATTGCGGCTACAGACGGTCTTGTGCAAGGCAATCAAGGCACCCAGACCGCAACTGTCGAGAAACGCGGTTTGAGAGAGATTGATCTCAATGTTTTTTTGAGAGTCGGTCATGGCGGCTCGTGCTTGGTCTCGGAAAGCATTTGAATTAACAGCACCCAACTCCTTTATCTGAGAAATACAGAGCGTGTCACCATTAACTTGGATGTTCATAAAGGGATCTCTTATACTTTATTGTTTGATCCGCCCAGCCGAAAATTAGGTCGGTAAAAATTCCGCTGCAATTTGCCGGCAGTCTTAATGCCGAACCGCGTAACTGTATAAAACAGAAAGACGCAAACCATTCAAGCACCGTACGATCTTGGAAAAGGCCGCCGAATTGTTCAGGACGATGCTGAGGTTGAAAAGTCGATTGTGCTTTGCCTATCTCCAGAACGACGCTGCAAGCTCGTGCGGTACCGGAGCATGAGCTTGCAGTCACAGCACGAGCACCGCGGATGATCTGCAAGAATGATTGAAATGGCGGGTCGCGTCGGTCATGGTTTTGGCGAATGGATCAAATGGAAAACCTGGATGAGTTGCTGACTTGCCGTTTGGATACTGGTCGGAAGGCGGTCGAGCCGTGCACCGTCGTGATCTTTGGCGCGAGTGGCGATTTGACAGCGCGCAAGTTGATTCCGGCCTTTTACCATCTGTTCGGCGAGAAGCAATTGCCGTCACCATTCCGGATCGTCGGTTTTGCGCGGCGTGAGAAAACGGATGCCCAATGGTGTGAGGAACTAAAAGTGGCGCTGGACAAATTTTCGCGCACCAAGCCGGTGAACGAGGAACAATGGGCCGCATTTTCAGCGAACCTGTCCTATTGCCAGGGCGAGTTCTCGGACCCCAAGGCCTACCAGAAACTGGAGCAGCTGTTATCCAGCTTTTGTAACGAACAACTGCGGCGCAACCTCGTGTTCTATCTGTCCACGTCGCCAAGCCAGTTTGCCGAAGTCGCCGAGCATTTGCACAATGCACAGCTGCTTCAAAGAAGGGAGCTTGGCGGCTTTTGGCAACGAATTGTGGTGGAGAAGCCGTTTGGCCACGATTTGGCTTCGGCGCACCAGTTGAATGCGGAACTGACACGGTTCGCTCATGAGTCTCAGATTTTTCGCATCGACCATTATCTGGGCAAGGAGACGGTGCAAAATATCCTGATGTTCCGTTTCTCGAACTCGATTTTTGAGCAGCTTTGGAATCGTCAATCCGTGGACCACGTGCAAATGACCGTGAGTGAAAAACTAGGCGTTGGCGCGCGAGGCGGGTATTACGAGGAGGCGGGCGCCTTGCGGGACATGGTGCAAAATCACATGTTACAGGTCCTCGCATTGGCCGCAATGGAGCCTCCCGTGTCGTTGGAAGCAGAGTCGATTCGCGATGAGAAGGTGAAGTTGTTGAAATCAATCCGGTTGTTGCACCCCAGCCAGGTGGCGGGCGCTGTGGTTCGAGGCCAATACGCCGCCGGCGAGATCGATGGCCAACCACGACCAGCTTACCGGCAGGAACCGAAGGTAAGTCCGGATTCAAACGTGGAAACGTTTGTGGCGATGAAACTCTTTATCGACAACTGGCGGTGGTCGGGAGTGCCATTTTATTTACGCTTTGGGAAGAACCTGCCGTTGAGCGCGAGCGAGGTGCGCGTTCAGTTTCGCCCAACGCCACATGTGTTATTCGCCGCACAGTGCGGTCCGAAACTGGACGCTAACGCCATCACCCTCCGGTTGCAACCAAACGAAGGGATTACGCTGCGATTTAACGGCAAAATTCCCGGCACCAACCTCCAATTGCGCCCAGTGCGGATGCACTTCAGCTACGACGCTGAATTCGGTGCTTATACGCCCGAGGCCTATGAACGGCTGTTGTTGGAAGTGTTGTCCGGTGACGGAACGCTGTTCATTCGACGCGACGAGGTGGAGACTGCTTGGAGTATTGTCGATCCCATCCGGGAAGGTTGGGGCGAACAAGTTCTTAGCAGTCATGAGTTTTATCCCGCTGGAAGTTGGGGGACAACCGCGGCAGACGATTTATTAGCGACGCGAGGACACGCTTGGCGCAATCCGCAGCCGATTACGTGAAAATGGAATGAGGTCACCACGATTGCCACTTTGAAATTGAGAGTTGGGCG
Organism: uncultured Verrucomicrobiota bacterium; assembly: GCA_964651015.1. Lineage (GTDB taxonomy): Bacteria > Verrucomicrobiota > Verrucomicrobiia > Limisphaerales > PALSA-1396 > CAZYYS01. The sequence continues at coordinate 2,920 of CAZYYS010000112.1, read as the reverse complement.
TTGAACGAACCTCCGATTCGAGCTTTCTCACCCCTATTAAGCCCGGACGGTCAACAGGCAAAATGACTCCCGTTCGGAAAAGTTTTCTTTTTCCGTTTTAGCGTCTCGGGAACGAGGGCCTCGACTTAATTTCGCTTGGCAGCTTGAACGCTTGGGCGTGCGGCTACCCCTATACGGACTCAATCGAGCTGGCCCGAGCCTTGTGCCCTTGCACCGGGGACCTGAACTGGCTTGCCAGGGCCGCGATCCAACGCCGCGGCCCGGTCCAGAAGCACTTTGCAGTAAACCCATACGCTATCCATTCAAGTTGAAGGCGGCGGCCCCGTCGAAGCGGGACTCCAGTTTTTTGCGGACGTGCGTCTGGGGCGAATGCGCCAAATTATGACCACCGAATCAGTTCGCAGCCCCGCCTCCATTGCTTCGGGGGGGGGGGGGAATTCAAAGGAATGAACAACCTGGCTGGGGTGGCCACGACGAAGTCGATTATTCGTCACCATGGCTATGACCACTTGAGAAATCCCGGTATCCAAATCGTCCGCTTGCACCACCAAAGGCCGGACGCCGTTTGAAAGTCGTCAAATCGCTGTTCGGAAACCAGACGAGGACAACCTCACCGCGCTCAAGGTTGGTCATACGCTTCCATGCCGGGCGCGTTCCAGTCTTCTTCCCAAGCCGCCAAGGTGCTCCGCAGTTCCACCGTCTCGGCCAAGGTCAGCGCCGGGAAACTTCCATTCTCCGCCGGCTGCTCGAGGAACGTGACCAGCACCGGTCCTTCAGCCAAATCCTTGGGGTGTTCCGAAAGTTTGACTTCTCCGTGTTTATATGTGCCGGTTACGGTCTTTAGCATACGCTGAACGCTTAACCTACTTCACCCAGGGAGACAAGCTCAACGCCGTCTCTTTCTAAATTGACCAGGGCAATAATTTTGCCAACCATCGCGTCATGAACTCTCCCAAATCAACTGTTTGTTTTCTGGCCCTCGCTGCCGGTTGTTTATCGCCCATCTTTACGACCGCTGAAGTGAACAAGGTGGAGCAAATCGCGCCGGCCGTTTATTTCCACGAAGGCGATCTCACAGGCGGCGGTCATTGCAACAACGGCTGGGTTGTCTTTGAAGATTATGTGCTGGTCATCGACGGCAATTTCCCGTCGGGTGCGCAAACGATCATTCCCAAGATCAAGGCCATCACCGACAAGCCGATTCGTTTCGCCTTCGATACGCATCATCACGGCGATCATGCCTACGGCAACCAGGTCTGGGTGGACAACGGCGCGGTGCCGGTCGCGCACGCCGGCGTCATTGACGAGATGAAGAAATATGAAACCGGTTATTACGGCGGCAAGCCGGGGCGTTGGGAAGAGGCGGCGAAGGGCCGTAAAGACGTGGCCGCGAGCAAATTGAAACCGCCCACTTTGCTTTTCAACAAAGACATGATCTTCGACGACGGCCAGCACCGCGTGGAGTTGCTCTACTTTGGCGTGGCGCACACGCGTGGCGACGGCTTCGCGTGGTTGCCGAAGGAAAAGATTCTGTTCACCGGCGATGCCTGCGTGAACGGCCCATACAACTACATGAATGACGGCAATGCCGAGCAATGGATCAAGACGCTCGCGCTCGCTCAAAAATTGGGCGCGAAAACGATTTGTCCAGGGCACGGCCCGGTGGGAACCGCGCAAATTCTGGAAGATCAGCGGTCGTACTTTGTTGAACTGCAGAAACAAGTGAGCAAGTACGCGGGCAGGAAAACGGAGGAAGTAAAGGGAGCGGTTGATGACATTAAGACCGCATTGCTTAAACAGAACTCAATCGCCCGTTATGTCGGAGATTTCTTTCCGGCCCAGGTTGAGAAGATTTACGTCGAGATGGGCGGCCAGCCGTTTCAACCTAAAGCTGCGGCGGTTGACGATCATCAGCAACACGCGCGTGATCACGGCAAAGAATTGGTTCAAGGGAATTGAGGGATTTGAGCGATGGGCTGACATGACTGCCTCTTGGGAGTAGAGCCCGCGCGTCACGGTCGGACAAATAACCTCGTAATAAGATTCAAGTCTCCAAATACCCGCGGTTTTTCCCCTTCCAGAATAGGCTGCCGATCTGCCCGGTTTGCGCCTAACAGCTAAAAGTTCGCAGCTCAGAAAAAAATCTGAACAAAATGCCGGGGTAGGATTGTCTATGTAGCGGGAGGGTCCAGAACAAACCCTCCGCCAAGATTCATGAAGGAAATGATTATGAACGCAGTTTGGAAACAATTCGGAGCGTTTGGATTACTCACATTGATGGGTGCTGCGCTGGCCTGTGGACAGGCTAACAAGACCGCCGTTCCCATCGCCGTCAATGAAGCGCCACTCTCGCGGGAAACCAAATTGGGCACCAGTTTCGCACCCATGGTGAAAAAGGTCGCGCCCAGCGTCGTGAACGTGTTCACCACCAAGACGGTGAGGAATCCTTTCCCAGAGATGCGGCAGTTCTTTGACGAGCCGTTTTTCCGACGCTTCTTCGGCGACCAATTCGACGACAACCAGCCCCGTCGCCGTCAACAACCGCGGACGTTCAAGGAGAGCAATCTCGGCTCCGGTGTGATTGTCACCAAGGACGGCTACATCGTGACGAACAACCATGTGGTGGATGGCGCCGATGAGATCGAAGTTGCCCAGGAAAAATCCAAACAGAAGTTCCCCGCGAAGGTCGTCGGACGCGACCCCAAGACCGACATCGCGGTGTTGAAGATCGATGCAAAGGACCTGCCGTTCGTCACGTTTGCCGACAGCGACAAGATCGAAGTCGGCGATGTGGTGCTGGCCATCGGTAATCCCTTTGGTGTCGGCCAGACCGTCACGATGGGCATTGTCAGCGCCACGCAGCGCGGCGGCATGGGGATTGAGGCGTACGAGGATTTCATTCAGACCGACGCGGCCATCA
>CAZYYS010000111.1:0-15593 GCA_964651015.1 uncultured Verrucomicrobiota bacterium | reverse complement strand
GCCCTGAGCAGAAATGGACTGAACCACATGAAGATGATCACAGCGGACTATTACATGCAGACCAGACAACAGATATTGGAGCACATTGTTCAAGGTAGCGTTGTGCACGCGGACGAAACACGGGCAAACATTCACGGAAAACGCGGTTTCGTATGGGTTCTGACCAGCCACGATGACGTCGTGTACGTGCTCGCCGACAGCCGCGAAGGAGAACTGGCCCAGAAACTTCTAGGAGGATTCAAAGGTGTATTAGTGTCCGATTTTTACACCGCTTATGATTCCATTGGCTGCCCTCAACAGCGATGTCTCATTCACCTAATAAGGGATTTGAACGACGAGGTCCTTAACAATCCATTCGACACTGAATTGAAGCAGTTGGTCACACTCTTTGCAGAACTCCTCAAACCCATGGTAGAGACCGTAGATCGCTTCGGTCTGAAAAAGCATTTTCTGAAGAAGCATTTGGCAAGCGTAGCCCATTTCTACGAGGAAATTGGCAAGGCGGAGTACCAAAGCGAGGCGGCCATGAAGTGCAAGGATCGGTTTGAGAGGAACCGAGATAAACTGTTCACGTTCCTGAATTACGACGGTGTTCCGTGGCACAACAACAACGCCGAACACGCCGTCAAAGCGTTTGCGAGGCTTCGTGATATCATTGCCGGGGCCTCCACTGAAAAGGGCCTGGAAGAATACTTGACCCTTCTGAGCATCTGCCAAACCATGCAAATACATGGGCGTGGACTTTCTGGATTTCCTCCGTTCGGGCGAGAAGGACATTCACGCCTTCGCGGAAAGCCGGCGCGGGCGTAGGCGGCGGACGCAAACCTCATCGCCCTCGTAACAGCTGACGTAGGGAGGCTCATTCTATTCTTACCGTAGAAATCCAGCACCAGGATTGATCTCATCCACTGGCAGATGAAATTACGCGGCCTGCTCGCTTTCGAGTTTTTAGTCAGAGCCTTCCCAACGTCGGGTGCTACTACCAGGAATGAATTCTTCCGATCGGGTGTTGCAGCCGAAGTCACAAGGCTCATTCAATTCCAGGATTTTAATTTGAGCCTCCTTACGTCGGCTGCTACGATAGCGCAGTCGCCGTGCATGAACCGAACTTCAATCGCGCTTTCTATCTCCCACGCCTGCCGCGTGAATACTATCAAGCCGACGCGGTGGTTTTCTGGACGCTCCCGATCGCGCAACGTCAACGCGGCTGGCTGGACGACCGTTTCCACGCCGCGTTCCGCGAACTGATGCTGCACGCCGCCGCGCGCGAGGGTCGGCTTTGTCCGGCGTATTGCCTCATGCCGGATCATTTGCATCTGGTCTGGATGGGCCTGTGCTTGGATTCTGATCAACTCAACGGCATGGCGTTCCTGCGAACGCATCTCGAACCCAAACTCGCGCCGCAAACATTCCAGCATCAGCCGCACAACCACGTACTCAAGGAGGAAGAGCGTCGTCGGAATGCGTTTGCCCGCGTCTGCAATTACATCCTCGAAAATCCGCTGCGGGCAGAACTCGTGAAGCATTCCGTCGAATGGCCGTTCACCGGCGCGGTCCTGCCCGGTTATCCGACGTCGCATCCGCTCCAGGACGATTTCTGGTCGAAGTTCTGGAGGCTCTACGCCAAGGCCAAGCAGCCGGATGCGGGGATCATCAAGCGTCCTCCCATTTCGTAGCAGCCGACGTGAGGAGGCTCACGTCCGATCTCACGGAAAGAATTCAGACCAGGGATTGTCAACTCCCGCTCCAAGATAAGACCGAGAGGTTTTCTTCGATGCACTTTCTGGATTTTTCAGCCGAGCAACTCGCGGACTCTGGCCGCGATGTCGCCGTGTTTCATCAGCGACTCGCCCACGAGAACGGCTTGCGCGCCGCACTTGGCCAAGCGCTGCACATCGGTGCGGGTGTGAATGCCGCTTTCGGCGACGAGTAGAGTAGAACAGGCGTCCCGCCTGTCCGTGGCAGCCGAGACAGCTGCCCTACTTTTCAGCCGCTCGGCCAGCCGCTCAGTCGTTGCCAGATCAACCTTGAACGTTTTCAGGTTGCGGTTGTTGACGCCGATGAGGGTTGCGCCCACGGCCAGCGCACGATCTAATTCGGCTTCATCGTGGACCTCCACCAACGCGGCCAAACCGGCCTCGGTCGCCAGCGAATGAAAATGCTTCAACTGCGCGTCGCTCAAAATCGCAACGATTAGCAGGATGGCATCCGCGCCCCACTCGATGGCTTCCAGGATTTGCCGGTCGTCGATGATGAAATCCTTTCGCAGCAACGGTAACTTCACCACCTGACGGATTTGCTTCAGATAGTCGAGCGAGCCTTGGAAAAACTTTTCGTCGGTTAGAACGGATAAACAACTCGTTCCCGCCGCTTCGTATTCTTTGGCGATGCGCACCGGATCAAAGTCCTTGCAGATCACGCCGGCCGAGGGCGACGCCTTCTTTACTTCCGCAATCAAGGCGACACGTGACGGGTGTTGCGTGACGCGTGTCGCATTACGCAGGGCGGCAAGAAAATCCCGGCGCTCATCGCGTTCGAGCATTGCATCGCGCAAGTCGCCCGCTGCGATGAGCCGCGCCGGCAATTGCGCAACTTCGCGTTTCTTCTGTTCTACTATTGTGTCGAGTATGTTCGCCATTTGTTAATGCAAGGACTCAACGACAGAAGGGGGCGAAGCCGCAGCTAAAGCGGAGGGCGGCTGTCCCAGCCGTAGCGGCTTCGACTGCACCCAAGGCATCCAAGCTGTTGGCGCATCCACAACCATCGGGACTGCTGCGGCTGGGACAGCCGCGCTCCACAATCTTTTCAAGACGCGACCATGTTGCGAAATTGCCCGGCTGAGAGGATAATCAATTTCCTGCGGCTTTGCGTTGAACTTATTCCTCCTCATCCTTCACGCCTTGCATTCGTTTGAGCGGACAGCCCGCGCGCAGCCAGCCGTTGACAAACGGGTCGAGGTCACCATCCATCACCGCCTGCACGTTGCTGGTTTCCACGCCCGTCCGCAAATCCTTCACCATGCGATACGGCTGGAAGACATAACTGCGGATCTGGTTGCCCCATGAGACGCTGCCTTTCTCGCCGTAAAACCGTTCCATCTCCTGCTTCTGGGCGTCGAGACGCTGGGCGTAAATGCGCGAGAGCAACAGTTTCATGGCCGTGGCGCGGTTCTGATGCTGCGAGCGCTGGCTCTGCGAGGCGACGACCAGTCCCGTGGGAATGTGCGTGATGCGGACGGCGGTTTCGACCTTGTTCACGTTCTGTCCGCCTTTGCCGCCGGAGCGGAAAGTATCGACTTCAAATTCATCCGGCGGGATGACGATTTCGGACGAGGTCTCCTCGATTTCCGCAATTACATCCACACTCGCAAAACTGGTGTGCCGCCGCTTGTTGGAATCGAAGGGCGAAATGCGCACGAGCCGGTGCACGCCGCGCTCGGCCTTGCAAAAACCGTAGGCGTTTTCGCCTTCAATGCGCATGGTCACGCTTTTGATTCCGGCGGCTTCGCCCGGCAGCGCATCGGTCACCTCGGCTTTCCAGCCGCGTGATTCGACCCAACGTTGATACATGCGCAGCAACATGCTCGCCCAATCGCACGATTCCGTTCCCCCGGCGCCGGAATTGATGCTGAGGATGCAGTTATTCTTATCGTGCGGCCCGTTGAGGAAAACGGTCAGCTCATGCGCCTCGAGTTCCTTGGAGAATCTGGCGAGGTCGCGCTCCAGGTCGCGCAGGTGCTTGATCTGCTCGGCTTCTGGTTCGCCTTCGCTCAGCTCGATCATTACTCGAAAGTCTTCGAGTTGTTTTTCAGCCTTGAGCAACGGCTCGATCTTGTTGCGGATGGAATTGGCTTCGTCGATGACTTTCTGGGCTTGCTCGCGATTGTTCCAGAAATTCTCCGCCGCCATCAGAGCGTCGAGTTCGCTCAGACGTTTTTGCGCGCCGGCGACGTCAAAGAAACCTCCGCAAGTGGGCAAGTTTTTCCGCGGCGGTTGGCAACTGACCTTTGATGGTGTCGAACATACAAACGAAGACTACCGGGGAAGGAATTCGGAATCCAGTTATTCTAACGAGCGCTGATGAGAAAAGTTTGACCAACCCGCGTCCGCTGATTTCAGTCCTACAACTCGTCCTGCCGGTCGCCGTAGAACAGCCGGTGGGCGCGGTTATAATCCGCTTCCGGCACTGACACTTTGGCCAATCGATTCAGATCGCCGTCGTCTGGCAAATCCGGATCAACAAACTCCTGCGTGGCGGTGATGCCGTGCTTTTCCAACATCGCCACAAGCATTTCGGCGTTCACCAGCGGCCCGGTGTAGAAAAGTTTCATCAGTTCGAAGAAACACCCAGATATTGCCGGCGAGTGTTGCTGTCAGCAGCGCGAACGGAAGACGGCAAGTTTCGCTCAGATTTTCTTGAGCAAAGCCAGCCAGCGTTTCCAACCTTCGGTCCGGGCTTGTTTGTTGGCCTCGACGGTGTTCGCCGGATCTTCGCCGGCGCGCATAAAACCGTGGCCGGCGCCGTCGTACTTGATCGGCTCGTAGGTCTTGCCGGCCTTCTTCATCGATTCCTCGGACTTTGAGATGGTTGCGTTCACACGCGCATCATTCTCAGCGTAGAACCCATAGACGGGACAGTTGATGCGCGCGAGGTCCTTTTCATTCTCCGGTCCGGTGCCGTAGAAAACAAACGCGGCCTTGATGTCCTTGAGATTTGTGGCGGCGCGAAACGTCTGTGCGCCGCCCCAACAAAACCCGGCTACGGCGACCTTGCCGTTCGCCGCCGGCAATCTGGCCACGTAATCCCGCACCGCAACCAGGTCACCAGTTACCTGGTCGGGTGGCAACGCGTAGAGGGCCTTGGTGGCGGCATCCTGGCTGGGGAAATCGCTCGTTTTGCCCCCGTTCGGCCCAAGCCCGGAAAGGAGATCCGGCGCGATGGCAATGTAACCGGCTTCAGCCAGTTGATCCGCCACGCTCCGTACCCAGTCCGTCAATCCACGGTTCTCGTGGATAACCACCACGGCGGTCGCATTTTCTTTGACTTCGGGAAAGACCAGGAAACAGTGAACCTCGCGGTCACCTTGTTTGACTTTGACCCATTCGTGATGGCGTGGTGATTTCTCGAGTCTGGCTTTGGCCCAGTCTTGAGCGGTAGCGGAAATGGCCAACAACAAAGTCGTAATGAGGAGAACAATTTTATTCATGATCAAGCCTTTCATTTTGTGTTTTGACAAAAGTTGCATTGCAGTTCGTGCCCGCGCGTGCGTTTCACAAATCGTTGGCTGCTCCGTCCGATCCGCGCAAGTCGAAAACTCCGGCTGCCAGAAAGAGGCGCGAAGAAAACGGTTTTACACCAAGCAATGCAGCGAAACCACACCCTCCCGGAATAATTTCAATCCGCTGCCCCGTAGGCGACTGCGCCATGATAATCACTCACCAGAATCGTTCAACCGTTCTGACGCACGCGCACTCGACTTTCGTTCCGTTTTCAACTGATATCGTCTCCATGATTTTGCGAAGTCCAACAGAATTGATTCGCCCGCTGGTACATGCACTCCACCCATACGTGCCGGGTGAACAGCCGAAGATCAAAGGATTGATCAAGCTCAACACGAACGAGAATCCGTACCCACCGTCACCGCGCGTGCTGCGAGCGGTTCGGGCGGCGGTGGACGGAAGGTTGCGGCTGTATCCAAATGCGACGGCAGAGCGGTTGCGTGAGAAGCTCGCGAATTTCCACCGTTGCAAGCCGGAGAACATTGTGGTGGGGAATGGCTCGGATGAATTGTTGGCGCTGGCGGTGCGGTGCTTTGTAGAGCCGTCAGGGACCGCACGCCTTGGCCGCCAGTCATCACGGCAGAAGGATTCCACGCGCACTGTCCAATATTTGCACCCCGGCTACTCGCTTTATCCCGTGTTGGTGGATGCTCACGGGGCGGCGAAGAACGAGGTGTCGCTCAAATCGGATTTCAGTCTGCCAAGTCTTGCGGAGTTGAAGCATGGCAAGCAATGGGACTTCAAAGCGACACTCACGTTCGTTACCACCCCAAACGCGCCGTCCGGTCGTGGTTACGCGACGCGAGAGCTTGAGGCACTGTGCAAAGCGCAACGCGGGGTGGTCGTGCTGGACGAGGCTTATGTGGATTTCGCGAACGAGAATGCAATGGCCCTGGCGCTAAAGCATCCACATGTCATCGTGGCTCGCACATTCTCGAAAGCGTATTCGCTTTGCTTCCAACGCGTCGGTTATTTCGTTGGACATCCCGAACTCATTGCCGCGCTGCATAAGATTCGCGACAGCTACAATGTCAACGGGCTCGGCCAGATTGCTGCTGAAGCGACATTGGATGACCTGCCCTTCTATCGCGCGAACTTCCGAAAGATCATTGCAACTCGCGCCTGGCTTGGTTCCAAGTTGGAGAAACTTGGTTTTGGCATTTTGCCGAGCCAGACAAATTTCATCCTCGCCGAACCTCCGCGCTTTTCAGCAAAAGATTGGTTGGAGAAGCTGCGCGACCGAAACATCCTTGTCCGATGGTTTCGCGCGCCGCAGGTGAGTGACTATTTGCGGATCACGATCGGCACGCAGGCAGAGGCTGAGGCGCTGTTGAAAGCAGCGAAAGAGGTTCTTTGAAATCTTTTTCGACAGCGTCGGTCGGCAGCAGGTTGAGTTTCAGTGCTGAGTCCTTCAACGAACCATCGACGGGCGACGGAAATGAGCTTCGGATGCCACGACCATAACAACCACACCGAGTCCACGCCGTTGTATGAAATAGTTTTCAGGTTCAAGCTGGGCACGCGTTATTTTCCAGACGATCGTGCCGAACAAGAGAACCTTTTCCTTCCCTCAGGCACCGTTTTTGCTAAAAGCATCATGTGTATCTGGAATTTTACGGGCTGACGGAGCCGCCATTTACCATCACGCCCAACCCGCGCTTTCTGTTTTATAGCGCGAAGCACCGGGAAGCATTTAATCATCTGCTTTACGGTATTCGCGAGCGCAAGGGCTTCGTCCAATTGACGGGTGAAGTCGGCGCGGGCAAGACGACACTTTGTCGCGCCATGCTGGAACAACTCGGCGACCAATACGCTACGGCGCTCATCCTCAACCCCGTGCTCAACGCCGACGATTTGATGAAGGCAATTGCGATGGAATTCGGACTGGACCCGCGTGGAATGGATCGACTGGAAATATTGTCACAGCTCAACAATTTTTTACTGTGGCAGGTCGAGCAACAAAAAGATGCGGTCTTGATCATCGATGAAGCCCAGGATTTAACCGAGGAATTGCTGGAACAAGTCCGGTTACTCTCCAATCTGGAAACGGATGACCACAAACTGCTGCAGATCGTATTGATGGGGCAACCCGAGTTGCGCGACCGCTTGAACAGCCCCCGACTGCGCCAACTGCGGCAGCGAATCACCGTCCGTTATCACCTGCGCTCATTGAGTCGGCATGAAGTCAGCCGTTACGTCCGGCATCGTTTGGAAGTCTCCGGCTCGAACGGGGGACTCCATTTTACCGCCCCGGCGCTCTGGCGGATTTACAATTACAGCCGCGGCGTGCCCCGCCTGGTGAATGCCGTGTGTGACAAATCGCTACTGGCAGGGTTTGTGCAGCAAAGTCAGCGGATTGACTACCGAACCGTCGGTCGCGCAGTGCGCGAATTGGAAGGAAAGATAAACGTATGAGCCTCATTAACGACGCCCTGAAAAAGGCGAAGCAAACGCTGGACGAGCAGAAGCCATCCGGCCCCGCCAGCGTCCCGCCACTGCAACCGGCCGAGCCGTCCCCTCAACGCGGATTCTGGCAGGAATTGTTGCTGCCGTTGACGCTCGCGGTGGTGCTGGCGCTGGCTGGCATTTTCTTCTGGCGTTGGTTCGACCAGACTAGACGAACTGAGGCACAAACCGCCGCCGCAACCACCACACCAATAGTGCGGGCCAAGACTTTTCCGGCCGATTCAGCGGCGACAGCAACGCCAACCAATGGCAGTTCAGTAACATCACGTTCAGTAAAAAATGAATCCCCTTCCCAACTGCCGGCGGGAGAAACCTCAACTGTCGTCGCGGCGGAAATTAATCCGTCACCAGTAGGTGGAACAAACGAGACGACCCATGAAACGGTTGTCGTTGCTGCCGAACCGCCGCCCTTGAAGTTACAGGGTATTTTCTACAGCCGGAAGACTCCAACGGCCGTGATCAACGGGAAAATCCGCGGGGTTGGTGAGCGGATTGGCAAAGCACGGGTGTTGGCGATTGCCCCGGAAAGCGTCACGGTGGTCGTGGAAGGCAAAACGAATGAATTGACGCTGCCATGAGACATTGCGGCGATGCGGGCACTGGCCGAGACTACCACCGACAGTGAGCAAAGACGACACCCTGTTCCTCCAGTCTTAGCCACAATGAACTTGTTGCGAAAAAAACTGGCGGCTTCCCCGATGCTTGCCCGGGTGGTGCCGTTCGTGGTCTTCCTCGGTTTGACTTTCTGCCAGGGACAATTTGGTGAAGGCTCACGTTATTGGTTTTATCTCATCAAGACTGTTGTCGGCGCATGGTTGACCTGGAGTGTATGGCCGCTAGTGACGGAGATGCGGTGGAAACTCAGTTGGGAAGCACTCGTGGCGGGTTTCGTAGTGTTTGGTATCTGGGTGGGATTGGACGGGTTTTACCGAAAATTCGGCACCGGGGGAACTCCGTGGCATCCCCAGGTCGAGTTCGGCGAGAGCTCGGCACTTTCCTGGATGTTCATCGTCGTGCGCATCGTCGGCTCCTCGCTGGTCGTGCCGCCGCTGGAAGAAGTTTTCTATCGCTCATTTCTCTACCGCTGGATTGCCAAAGCTGATTTTCAATCGGTCCTGCTGGGTTACTTCCATTGGAAACCATTTTTACTGACAGCCATCGTCTTCGGCTTTGCTCACCATGAATGGCTGGCGGGAATCCTCTGCGCATTCGCTTACCAAGGATTGGTTTGTTGGAAGAAACGCCTGGGGGACGCCATGACCGCGCATGCCATTACGAACCTCTTGCTGGGCTTTTGGGTGGTCTGGAAAGGGGCCTGGCAGTTCTGGTAATTCGTTTCTTGATCTTGCCCTTGATCGTAATCTTAATCCGTCGGTCAGGTTAAGAGTTAAAAGATTGCGATCAAAGATCAAGAAGTCGTGGCTTGCCAACCTTCAACTACTTTGCCGCCTTGCGTGTTGCACGAAGATGAGCACCTGCTGGTGGTGAATAAACCCGCGGGTTGGAATACACACGCGCCATCGCCTTACGCGGGTGAAGGAATTTACGACTGGCTTAAACATCGCGAACCGCGCTGGGCGTCGCTCGCGATCATTCACCGGCTCGACAAGGAAACAAGCGGCGTCGTTGTTTTTTGTAAAACACCGCTGGCCAACCGCTCTCTGACGGAACAGTTCGCGTCACGCGCGGTGCGCAAACAATATCTGCTCCTCACCGATCGCGAAGTGCGTGAAGACCGTTTCAAAGTAACTTCAAAAATCTCCCGGCGCGGGGAAAAGTATGTCAATTCCTCTTCGGGTGAATTTGCCAAAACGGAATTTACCGTAATACGGCGTGATCGTAACCACACATGGATTGAAGCCATGCCGTTAACCGGACGGACCCATCAAATTCGGGTCCACATGGCAGGCAAAGGGCTGCCGATTTTGGGCGACACGCTGTACGGAGGTTCTCCGTCTGTTCGTGTCTGTCTGCATGCCGCCGAACTGGAATTCACCCATCCGGCCACGTTGCAAAAAATTGCGCTTGCGGCCAAAGTCAGTTTTTTTGAGCCAGCGAGCGATGCGATCCGCCGGGCAATCATCAGTTCAGACACGAATTGCTACCGTGTCCGTCAGGGCGCGAGTGACGGCACGCCGCGATTCCATGCCGACCGGCTGGGCGACTGGCTGCTAGGGCAAGGTGAACTGGATTTATCCGACCGCGATGAGACCGCTCTTTTGCATAGCGCCGCACGTCCTCATGGTGTCAAGGGTATTTATTACAAGCAACTTGATCGGAAACCCTCGGGGAAATCTGTGGCCGAATTATCTCCGCAGTTCTTTTGCGGCGAAGTTGCGCCAGAGCAATTTGAGGTTTTGGAGAACGGCATCCGCTATGAAATGAGCTTTCGCAAAGGCTATTCCGTCGGACTCTTTCTCGACCAGCGCGACAATCGGCGAAGATTCTTGACCGGCCACATTGCGTCGGATTTTTCGTTTTCCGAAATCCGGAACCCGGAATCCGAAATCCTGAATTGTTTTGCTTACACTTGCGGCTTTTCGGTCTGCGCGGCACTGGCAGGGGCGCGGACGACGAGCCTCGACCTCTCCAAAAAGTATCTTGAATGGGGGCGACGCAATTTCACGCTCAACGGTCTCGATCCCACCGCGCACGATTTCATTTACGGCGACGTGTTCGACTGGCTCAGGCGCCTGGCAAAAAAACCGCAAGGGTTTAACGTGGTCGTGCTCGATCCGCCTACATTTTCGCGCTCGAAGGGACACGGCACATTCCGGGCGGAGAAAGATTTCGGCCACTTGGTCAAGCTGGCGCTGCCGGTGCTCAAACGGAACAGCGTATTGTTTGTCTCGACCAACGCCGCTGCGCTGAAACCGGAGACGTTTTTGGAAACCGTGACAACGGCCATTCATTCGTCAGGTCGAAAAATCACCCAGCAACATTACGTTCCGCAGCCGCCGGATTTTCCGATCACCCGCGCCGAGCCGGCGTATTTGAAGACAGCGTGGCTGCGCATCGCCTGATTATTTCTCCCGTCGATCCAGAGAGTGGGTTATCAGACTGGGTTGCGACATGTTTCGCGCACGTCGAACAAACAGAACAATCAGCCCAAGCGCCACCAACAACAGCACAATTGCCGTGATCAGCAGTCCACCGCCACTGAACCATGAATTTGGTGCCAACGCAGTGGCACTTTGAATCGGTGTCGAAGATTCCGACGCGGCAACTTCGTTTTCCGTTTTCACCACCTCGGTGAGCTGTGCCGATTTGGTGATAGGTGCCGCCGTGTTTGGTTCAATGTTCGTAACGATCGGTTTTGATTCGGCTGGCGGACTTGACACCGCCGGCTCGGCGACAACCGGCGATGGGGTTGGATTCGGTTCGGAGGGTTTGAGCCTTGCCGCTTCCAACTTGGGGGCATCATTCACCGGGGCTGTCGTGGGTGGTCTCGATGTGGCCAATGACGCCGCAACGGATGGAGCTTCCGATTTCACAGTGGATGGCTCAACGGACTTGTCGATGTTGACGGGAGACGGCAACGACTCTGTAGCTATTGGCGTGGGCTTTTCGGTCAGCGCAGGTTTGTCGTTCTTAACCTCAGCCGCTAGCGGAACCTTTTCCGGCAAAGTGGCCGACGCGACACTATTTGTCCTCGCCCTGACAATGAGTGGCGGCGGATTGGTTGGTGTGGGCTTGGCCAACGGACGTTGCGGCGGCTCGACAGACCTTGGGAAGGGAGGAATGTCGATTGGCCATGGAACATAATTCACGCTGTGTCCGAAAATCTTCCCGTCCTGCGCTCGCAAGACTGTAACGAACGGCATGCCGGCTTTTTGCATGGAGCGGCTCTGCTTTTTATAGACCGCATTGATCTCATCATCAAAAGGCGTCCCACGTATCTTTTCATCGCCCGCGGAAAAAAGAAGCACGGTCAGGTTATCCGAGTTCTTGACCAGTTCGGACACTGGAGTGAGTGCCTCAGCCAGTTTGGGTTTCTTCTCGATCGGCTGGTTTCTCATGAACGCGATGAAGCGCTTGGTAATGGCCTGCTTTTGTTCCTTCGACCAGATTTGCAGCGGAAATTGACCGGCCATGAGCTTCTCGTTATACGTCCAGAGTCCGAGCGTGTCGCCTGGACGCAAGTTGCCATTAAGATCCGAAAGCAGAAGTGTCTCGATCCGCTGCAGCGCACCTGACGCGCGCGGTTTCATCGACAGCGAGGTATCGACGATGAACAAATAGCGATTGGAAGAAAGCGTGAGCGGCGCGGGGGTTTGCGCGGCGCGGGCCGGTATGAAAACGTCCCCACCAAAACTGAACGCCAGGAGGAGAAAACTCACGACGCGGCCCAAGAAGTGGGGCAGCCGGCTTGATTTCCCGAGTATCAAAGCTTGGTACTGAATTGGGTTCATTTGGTTTGGCGGCGACTAAATTTATCCCGCTCGCCCAAATTGTGATTCTTGATCTCCCGTTTCATGTCGGTCAATGCGCTTTCCACCGTTTGAATGAAGTTCCAACAACTCGATACCATGCCACCCATGGCGGTAACCGTGTCCCGCTCAGCGTAGTCATCGGTGACTGCCAGCACGTCGCCGAATTCTCGCAAGCGATGCGCCGCACGCTCGATCATTTGATCAGCAGTCTGACCGGCACGGGAGTAAAGGATTTCCAACGCCGGCGTCGATCGCATTTCGGGCTTGTTTGGTGTGGCGCTCGCACCGTCGAAAAAAATCGTAATCGGCGTGCTGGTGGCGTCGTGATAAAGCATCAACTTATGAATCAGCGCTTCCCGTGCCGTTGCTGAATGGCGCGGGCGGCCCGGTGCCAACTCCGCCCAGTTGTGCAAGAGGCTGTATCCATCTACAAGTATGCGCACCAACGCCATGTCGAAATATTAGACGGTGTTCGTGAACATTACACGATTTACTAGCGCGCCGTGATAGTATTCCATCCTCGATTGACCCAAATGAACGAAATCAAAAAGTCTGGCGATAACTTCGTCGCAAACGGCGGGTGGGTGAAACGAAGGTTCTATGGCCGGCCGCGAACGCGCCTGTTCACTTTGCTATCGCTACTCTGGATTCCAGTTTCAGGACCGGCAGCGTTCATCGTATTTTCTCACACCGAGCGATGGGCACACGCGGCATCGCTTTCGGGCAAGCTTCGCGCCATCGCGTTCGAGCAATGGATTGGATTGTTCTTAATCCTGTTGCACCTGGTGTTTGTAATCCTGGCAGTTCGTTTTCGCTTTACGGAGGTGCCGTGCGAAGAAGTTTTTTTGGAAGACAATCCCGACCGAGACCCGCAGAACCTTCATTGACTTTGAGCCATAAACCCGGAATTTTGAAACAAGGCTTATGCCTCTTTACGAATACGAACTCTGCGAAGGCGACTGCCCCGTATGCGGCGGTCGGTTCACCCTGAACCGCCCGTTGTCGGCGAAACCGTTGACTCACTGTCCCGCCTGCAAAAAGCCGGTGCGCAAAATCATTTCCACTTTCAACTCGCCGATTAAACTAAAGCCACTTTCTTTCTCCGATGCCAAAAAGGCTGGCTTCACGGTTTTGAAGAAGACCGGCAAAGGTGAATACGAACGACAGTAACCACCAAACGAAGGTTGCTGAAAGTCAGCGGTCCGTTGGTCTCAATTCGTTTCGATCTCCACTCTTTTTCACTCGCCAAACCAGGCAAGCTGTTGCAGCTTATGCCAAGGCCATGAGCGAACTTCAAATCATCGAAGCCACCCTCAAGCGCGCCGCGCGCCGCCAACGTTGGCAGCGGGCAATGCGCGGTCTCTGGCGTGGATTGCTTGCCGGTGGTCTGGTTTGGCTGCTGGCACTCGCGCTCTACAAGGTTTTTCCTCTGCCAGCTTTGATTTTACCTGCTGTTGGTGCGGCCGCTGGAGGTTTGGTGCTTGCCGGGTTGATCTTAGGCTGGTGGCGCAAACCCTCTTTGATGGAGACTGCCCGCTGGGTGGACGTAAACCAGCATCTCAAGGAGCGGCTTAGCACGGCGTGGGAAGTATCGGCCCAGCCTGTGACCGGTGAGTGGCGCGAATTGCTCGTCGGCGATGCCGCTCGACTCGCCGCCGAACTGGACCCGCGCAAGTTTCTTCCCTTCCACCTTCCCACGGCCAGCCGTTGGGCATTACTTGTACTGGCCATGGGTGCGGGGTTGGGGTTTCTTCCCGAATACCGCAGCAAGGACTATCTCCAAAAACAGCGTGACGCCGAGATCATTCGCGACACCGGCAAACAACTGTCGGAATTGACCAAACGGAATCTCGAAGGTCGTAAGCCGGTTTTGGAAGTGACTCAAAAGGCACTCGAGTCCGTCAAGGAACTTGGCGATGAACTGGCAAAGGCCAGACTCACACGGTCGGATGCCCTGCGCGATCTTGCCAGCGTCACTGAGAAACTCAGGGAGCAAACCAAAGAACTCGGTAAAGACCCCGCACTTCAACGATTGGAGCAGGCGGCACGCACACCGAGCGGACAAAGTTCTCCAGCGTCCGCCGATTTGCAGAAGCAGATCGAAAACATGCAAAAGGCGCTCGGCGAACAATCAGCCAAACCAGAAGCCCTAGACAAACTGAAAAACGATTTGCAGAAACTCCAACAGGCAGCGGCGGGTTTGCCGGGTAACGACTCTGCGGCCAGCAAGGCCGCTCGGGAGCAAATCGCCAAGTCCCTCGCTGACCTGGCAAAACAAGCGCATGACCTCGGTCTTTCTTTGCCTAATTTGGATGAAGCCATTAAAGCACTCGAAGCCGGCCAGATCGATCAGTTTCTGAAAGACTTGAAGACCACGGAGATTGACCTCGAAAAGATGGAAGCCATGGCAAAAGCACTGCAGCAACTTCAAATGCAGCTTGCCCAGATCGGAAAAGACCTCGCCGAGCAGTTGGAGAAAGGTCAGGCGACAATGGCCCAATCCACGCTCAAAAAAATGATCGACCAGTTGAAAGCCGCCAATCTTTCGCCGGAACAACTTCAGAAGATCATGAGCGAGGTGTCCCAGGCAATCAAACCTGGCAGCCAGTACGGTAAAGTCGGCGATTTCCTGAAACAAGCCGGCCGGCAATTGCAGCAGGGCCAAAAAGGTGACGCCGCCCAATCACTCGCTGATGCCGCCGATGAATTGCAACGGCTAATGGACGAAATGGGCGACGCGCAATCCCTGATGGCGGCGTTGGAGAATTTGAAGATCGCGCAGATGTGCGTCGGCAATTGCCAGGGTTGGGGACAATGCAAAGGAGGACTGCCGAGAGCAGGAAAAGGGGGCAAGCCCGGCCGCGGTGTCGGCACCTGGGCTGAGGATGACAACTCCGGCTGGATTCAGAATCCTGAGCAGAACGATCGCTGGGACAATTCCGGTTTGGTTCGACCAGATCAGGATTCACGCGGACACACGGACCGCGGCGACGGCCAGTTGAGCAACTCGCTCGTGCCTACCAAGGTCAAAGGACAAATCACACCCGGCGGCCCGATGCCAAGCATCACGTTGAAAGGCGTGAGCATCAAAGGCACGAGCCAGGTCGCCTACGAGCAGGCCGCCACCGCTGCGCAGACGGACGCACAAAGCGCCCTCAATCAAGACCAGGTCCCGCGCGCCTACCAGGGCGCCGTGAAGGAATACTTCGACGATCTCAAAAAGTAGCGAAACGTTCCTTGCGTTAATACGTTACATCGTTACAACGTCGGAAAACGAATCGTTGTTACTCTGTAACGTTTTCACATTTTAACGGTCAAACAACCATGAGCACTGAATCCCAAATCACCCAGTTCCACGACGCTTACGCCGCGCTGCACAACCAAATTGCCATAATCTACGACGGCCACACCGAGA
>CAZYYS010000110.1:0-15677 GCA_964651015.1 uncultured Verrucomicrobiota bacterium | reverse complement strand
GGGCGGCGCCGTAAGACTTGCGCCGCCGGAAGCGGCGGTCCCGTACGCGGGAGGATGAGCCATGTTCCTGAGCCGAGTTTCCATCCAGCGTCCGATCCTCGCCACGATGATGAATCTGGTGCTGATTCTGTTTGGCATCATCGGGCTGTCGCGATTGCCCGTGCGCGAGTTGCCTGATATTGATCCGCCCATCGTCAGCGTCACCACGGTTTATCCTGGCGCGAACGCACAGGTCGTCGAGACGGAATTAACTGAACGCCTCGAAGAGCAGATCAACAACATCGAAGGCATCAAGACGCTCCGCAGTTCGAGTCGCGAAGGCGTGAGCGAAATCGGCATCGAGTTTGATCTGTCTCGCGATATTGACATTGCCGCACAAGACGTGCGCGATCGCGTTTCGCGCGTGCGCGGCACTCTGCCTAAAGACATTCTCGAACCGATCATCGCCAAACAGGATTCCGACGCCCAGCCCATCATCTGGAACGCGCTGAACAGCGATCGTTACTCCACCCTCGAACTTACTACCATCGCCGAACGCCAGATCAAACCACGCCTCCAAGGCGTGCCGGGCGTTTCCTCTGTGATGATCGGCGGTGAAAAACGCTTCGCCATGCGCCTGTGGCTGGATGCGGACAAGATGGCCGCGCGCCAGGTCACTGTGCTGGACGTGGAGCAAGCCTTGCACGAGCAGAACATCGAGTTGCCCAGTGGCCGCGTCGAAAACCTCGACCGCGAAATGACCATCCAGACGCGCGGTGAAATGAGGACCGCCGAGGAATTCAACAACCTGGTCGTCCGCACCGAGGGCTCGACGTTGATTCGTTTGCGCGACATCGGGCGGGCCGAAGAAGGCGCTGAGGATTATCGTACGATTGCGCGCGCGCGCGGCAAGCCGTGTGTCTTTCTCGGAGTTGTGAAACAAGCGAAAGCCAACACCGTCGGGGTCGCTCAAGGCATTCGTGCGGAAATAGCCGCTATCAACCCAACGTTGCCACAAGGGTGCGATCTGTGGGTGGCTTACGATTCCAGCATCTATGTTGAGAAGGCGATTTCCGAGGTCTGGGACACGCTCGGCGTTGCGTTTGTGCTGGTGGTCCTGATCATTTTCGTTTTCCTGAGAAATCTCCGCTCGACGATCATTCCCGCGGTGGCCATCCCGGTTTCGATTGTTGGCTCGTTCGCCATTCTCTATGGACTCGGTTATTCCGTGAACATCCTCACGATGCTTGCGCTGGTACTGAGCATCGGCATCGTCGTGGACGACGCCATCGTGGTGTTGGAGGCGATCTATCGCCACATTGAGGGAGGAATGAGCCCGATGAAGGCCGCGTTCAAGGCGATGGAAGAAATCAGCTTCGCCGTGATCGCCATCACCATTTCGCTCGTGGCCGTGTTTACCCCGCTGGCCTTTCAGAAGAGCACCACCGGTCGCTTGTTTATCGAATTCGCCATGGCCGTTTCCGGCGCGGTGATCATCTCGGCATTCGTTGCGCTGACGTTGGCGCCGGCAATGGCAGCGCGCGTGCTCAAGCCGCTCGCAGGTGTCAAGCACGGCTGGCTCTTCAACTGGTTCGAGCGTGGATTTGACTGGCTCTCCAGCACCTACGGTTGCGGACTGCGCTGGGCGTTGCATCATCGCATTTTCATGCTCGTGGTCACGGTAGGGACGATGGTCATCATGTTTTTCGCCTACAAAGGACTGGAGCAGGATTTTCTACCGCTGGAAGATAAGAGCCGCATGTTCTGCATCGTGTTCACGCCGAACGGCTCGACCAGTGAATTCACCGACCGGCAACTGCAAAAGGCGGAAAAGATTGTGGCCGCTGTGCCGGAGGTGGATTCGTACGGTGCCATGGTGGCACCGGGCTTTGCCGGACCTGGCCAGGCGAACATGGGCGTGATCTTCGTACGGTTCAAAGACAGGAGTGAGCGCAAGCGTTCCGTGCAGGAGATTGTCCACGGGCCCGGCGGCGTGGCCCAGCGGTTCTTCATGGAGGTCGAAGGTGGCTTCGCGATACCAAACCTGCCCAAGGCCATCGAAGTGAATTTCCGCGATTCGCCATTCGAGTTGATTCTGCAAAATCAGGACCTCAACGCGCTCAACAAAGTGTCGCAAGAGCTCGCGAACAAACTTCGCGCGCTGACCAAAGACGGCCAGCCTTACTTGCGTAACGTCCGCGTGGGCTTCGAGGTGGACAAACCGGAACTGCGCGTGGCGATAGATCGCAGTCGCGCTGCGGCGCTGGGCGTCAGCGTGCAGGACATCTCGCGCACGATGCAGATTCTGTTTGGCGGACTGGACCTGAGCCGTATCAAAGTGGGCGGCAAGGAATACTACGTCATGGCGCAACTTGATCGCCAGTCGCGTCTCACTCCGCAAGACCTCGACAAGAATTTTGTCCGCAACAGCAAGGGTGAGTTGATCCAACTCAGCAGCCTGGTGACGCGCACCCAGGGCGCTGCGCCCAATGCGATCAATCATTATGGCCGCTTGCGGAGCGCGAGCATCACCGCCTCCACCGGCACGGTGCCCATTGGGACGGTCGTAACTGAAGCCGAAGCGATGCTGGCCAGGGAATTGCCAGCCGGTTTTCTCTATGCATGGGGGGGCGATGCCAAGAGCCTGGCCGAAACCAGCACCGAAGTCTGGTGGGTGCTTGGGCTTGCGATCCTGGTCATTTACATGACGCTGGCTGCACAATTCGAGAGTCTCCTGCATCCCGTCACCGTTATGCTGGCGTTGCCGCTGGCGGCGATTGGCGCATTTGGATTCCTCTGGCTGCTCGACTTCGGCGGGAAGGCGGGACTGTATCCGCCGATTCCGGCGATGAATATCAATCTGTTCAGTCTCGTCGGTCTGGTGTTGCTCATTGGACTTGTGACCAAGAATTCAATCTTACTCGTTGAGTACGCAAACCAGCAGGTCGCGCAAGGCACCGAATCGCACGACGCTATGATTCAAGCGGGGCTGGTCCGATTGCGTCCGATTTTGATGACGGCGTTTTCCACGATTGCGGGCATTCTGCCGATTGCGATTGGTTTTGGCGCCGGTGCTGAAAGCCGCCGCCCGATGGGTGTGGCGGTCGTGGGCGGCATGTTGACCAGCACATTTCTTACGTTGTTCTTGGTGCCCGTCGTTTACACTTTTTTCAGCGATGTCGCCCTGAAGTTCCAACGCAAGCGCGAGCCGCAACCGCTGCCGGCGGATGTTGCGCCCGCGCCCAAATAGTCTGCATGAACAGCCGATCCTCGACCGATAGTCGGGTTGCATGTAGGCTGTCACTATGAAGTTCAGGTTCGCCCAAATCTCGCTGCACATTGGGTTGTGCGTGCTGCTCGTGTCGTGCGGCAAGCCTGAGAACTCAAGATCAGTGCGCCCGGATGCTGCGCCGCGCACGGTGCGCGTGGCCCAGGCGGAGCTGCGTCCCATGGAGCGCGCGTTGCGGGTTACAGGGGTGCTTTCGGCGCGCGAAGAGGCGATGGTCGCCGCGCAAGTGGCGGGGCAGATTGAAAAGAGTCTTGTGGATCTCGGCGACCGATTGGCTGCCGGACAGGAATTGGTGTCGATTGACACGACATCCTATGAGGCGCTTGGACGCGAGTCAGCGGCAAACCTCGCGCGTGCCCAGGCTGCCGCTGCCAACACCGGGCGCAACCTCAAGCGCGTCCAGGAATTGCAGCGGGACAGAATCGCCTCGGCGAGCGAACTGGACACCGCCGTTTCCGAGGCCGAGAAAGCTCAGGCCGACGTAAAGGCAGCCGAGGCTGCGGATGCCATTGCCCGCTTGAATCTCGAACGCTCGCACGTGCGTGCGCCCTTTAGCGGCGCAGTCGCCCAACGCGTGGCGAGCGCCGGCGATTACGTCGCGGTAGGCGCACCCATTGCCCGTCTTGTGCAGACGGACCCGCTGCGGTTGCGGTTGGACGTGTCGGAGCGGGCGTCAGCGCCGGTCCGCGCCGGGCAGTTGGTGCGCGTGCGGGTCGAAGGAGATACGAATGTTTATTCGGGGAGAATTTCACGAGTGGCACCAGCGATCCGCGAGACGGATCGCATGCTACAGATCGAAGCGGACGTGCCGAATCCTGGGAGTCTCCGGGCCGGATTATTCGCGAGTGCGGAGATCGTCGTGAACGAGCGTGAAGAAACCGTGAGTGTTCCACAAAATGCCTTGGTCGTTTTTGCCGGCTTGGAAAAGGTGCTGGTAGTGCGGGATGGCAAGGCGGCAGAAAAAAACGTCATCACGGGCCGACGGGAAAGTGGTTGGGCGGAAATCGTGTCGGGTTTGACCGTCGGCGAAACTGTCGTGCTCGATCCCGGAGGCATGCGGACTGGGCAGGCTGTGATCATCGAGAGCAACGCGACCGCTTTTTCAACAGGTGGGACGAATATGGAGGGCACACGGTGATCCTTCGCGTTTAATCTTAATCCTAATCTTTCTCATGCTCTCCAAATCACGATTTAGATTGATCGAAGCATTGAGATCAAGATTACGAGCGAGCTTGGTGACCTAAGATGCAAAAGCTCGCTGAAATCTGCATTCGCCGGCCCGTCTTCGGCACGATGATCGTGTTGGTGCTGGTGGTCGTCGGCGTCACGGGCTATCTCAAGCTGGGCGTGGACCGGTCGCCGCCTGTGGACTTGCCGCAAGTTTACGTCAGTACGCGTCTGCCCGGCGCGTCGCCGATGGAAGTGGAATCGCTCATCTCGCAACCGATCGAGGAGCAGGTGAACACCGTCGAAGGCATCACGGAACTGCGCTCCATCTCCGGGGTCGGAAACTCCTTCGTCATCATCCTGTTCGACTTGAGCCGGAAGGTGAACGAGGCGCTCGAAGACGTACGAAACCGCGTTTCCGCTTTGGGCGGCGAGCTGCCGCGCGACGCCGACCCACCCATGGTCACCAAGTTCGACACCGAGCGGAACGGCGTCATCACGATTTCGTTATCGGGCGAGCGCTCGCGGCGTGAATTGACCGAACTCGCGGACAAGGTGGTGAAGGTTCAGCTCGAACGCGCCCTGGGGGTGGGTGAAGTGGAAATCCAAGGCGGACTCCAACGCGCCATCAGCATCTGGGTGGACCCGGACCGGCTGGCTGCTTACAAAATTCCGATCACGGATGTCCGCGACGCCGTGGTTCACCAGAATGCGAACATCCCGGGTGGCAACGTGATTTCCAATCTGCGCGAGCACACACTGCGCACCGTAGGCCGGCTGCCGGACGCGCGCGCGTTCAACGATCTGGTGGTGACGACCATCAACGGTTCGCCCGTACGCATCCGGGACATTGGTTGGGCCGAAGACGGCACCAAAGAAGAACGTACCATCTCGCGGCTCAACGAACGTCCCTCCGTCACGTTGGTCGTCAAACGCCAGGCCGATGCGAATACCGTAGAAGTCATCGAGGCGATCAAGGCGAAGCTGCCCGGCATCCAAGCACAACTGCCGGCGGACGTTAGGTTCGAAGTGGTCGAAGATCAATCGCGCTACATTTACGAAGCATTGCACGAGATCAATGTTCACCTCGTGCTGGGCAGCATTCTTGCCAGCCTGGTCGTGTTCGCCTTCATGCGAAGCTGGCGCTCGACCTTGATCGCAGCGGTGGCGATTCCGTGTTCGGTGGTGTCCACGTTCGGCATGATGTGGGCGCTCGACTTCACCCTGAACAGCGTGACCATGCTTGCGCTCGTGCTGATGGTGGGAATCGTCATTGATGATGCCATCGTCGTGCTCGAAAACATTTTCCGCTTCGTCGAGGAAAAGAACATGCACCCCTTTGACGCCGCGCGCGAAGCAACCCGGGAAATTGGCACCGCAGTCCTCGCGACCACGCTCAGTCTGGTGGTAATCTTTGTGCCAGTGTCGTTCATGTCCAGCGTGGCCGGTCGGTTTCTTTATCAATTCGGCATTACGGCGGGTGTGGCGGTGTTGGTAAGTCTGCTCGTGTCGTTCACACTCACGCCCTTGATGAGCGCACGGCTGTTCAGTCTCCGCGCGGTTAGCCGCTCCGGGCACGGTGGGCCGAAATCGCGCTCTGGACTTTACGGTTGGGTGGAGGCGCGTTACCTGGCCGTGCTGGCCTTTTGCATGAGGCATCGTCCCTCCGTGGTGGTTCTGGCGCTGTTGGTGATGGCGTCTTCGATTCCACTCTATCAGACGTTGCGGCAGGAGTTCACACCAGGCAACACGGACGAAGGGGAATTCGAGATTGGTTTGACGGCGAAGGAGGGCACAAGCCTGACGCAAATGGACGAGGTGGCTCGATTGGCCGAACGCGAATTGCTGGCCATGCCGCAAATCCGTGTTGTGCAAGGCGGGGTAGGTTCGGGCCGCATGGGCGGCATGAACAACGCGCGTTTTTACGTCCGGCTCGCGCCCCACGAGGAACGGGTATTCCGCTGGTCACGTTTGATTTCTCTCAATCCACTGGACACATTCAAAGACAACTACACGCAGCGCGAAGTGATGCAGGCCGTGCGCGCCCGCCTGCTCCGCATTCCCGGCGTGCGGGTTTCCGTGCGCCCTTCCTCCAGTTCCATCAGCATGGGTGGGCCGAATTTTGAAATTGATTTCTCCATCCTGGGTCCGGACCTCGCATCCCTTTCCAAGTACGCGGAGGAATTGCGCGCCCGTTCAACGGAGCTTGGCCTCGATGTGGACACCACGCTCAAACTCGACAAACCCGAATTCCTTGTCCAGGTCAACCGCGAGCGCGCCGCCGCACTGGGCGTGTCGGTCGAAGACATCGCCGTGGCGCTGCGCATCATGGTGGGGGGCGACGAACGCGTCTCGCGCTTTCGCGATTCGAGCGTGGGCGACGACTACGACGTGCAGTTGCGCCTCGCGGAAGGGAAGCGCAACGACCGCGAAACGATTTCGCGTCTTTATGTCCCGCGGCAGGGCGGCGGTCTGGTGCGGCTCGACAATGTGGTGAACATCGTGGAGGGGGAAACCGCGTCGCGTATCGATCGCCTGGATCGGCTGAGGCAAGTGAGCTTGCGCGGCAGCATCATGCCCGGCTACGGACTGAAGGACCGGATTGAAGCACTGCAGGCGGCCGTCAAGGAAATGAATTTGCCGGCGGCCTACACCACGAAAGTTTCCGGTCGGGGCCGGGAACTGGAACGCACCTTCAGGGAATTCCTCTGGGCCTTCCTGCTCTCGGTCATTTTCATGTACATGATCCTGGCCTCCCAATACGAGAGCCTCATCCATCCGTTCACCATACTGCTTTCGCTGCCGTTGTCGCTGCCGTTCGCGCTGTTCTCACTCTGGGTAACGAATAACACGTTGAACCTTTATTCCGCCCTGGGTCTGCTCGTGCTTTTTGGCGTGGTGAAGAAGAACGCAATACTTCAGATTGACCACATGAAGAAACTGCGCGAAGCGGGCGCCGACCGCCTGACCGCCGTCCTGCAAGGCAACCGTGACCGCCTGCGCCCGATTCTAATGACGACGCTGACACTGGTGGCCGGCATGATTCCGCTGGCGCTGGGCAGCGGGCCGGGCGCAGAAGAACGCCGGGCGGTGGCAGTGGTAGTGATCGGCGGGCAGACTCTGTGTCTGCTGCTGACACTGGTAGTGACGCCGGTCGCGTATTCATTGCTTGATGACCTTGGGACGAAATTGCAGTGGCGACACTGGCGTGTGGGGTCCGATGATGCAGCGCTACCGGAAACCTCAGTGGCGATCCCGCCGCGAGGAAACTAGTGGAACGCACAGTGCCTCCCCAATTTGCGTTTCGCCGTTATCCGCGCGGATTGAAAGGGAACCCCGACCCGGCTCTACCGAGTAATACCCAGTGCATTATCGCTTTTGATTGTAAGCAGCTTGGGAATATTTTTGTCGGATCAACTCGGCCACTCGCCCGCTGAATTTCACGTCAGTTGAAAGCCCCAACCAACTGATGCCGACCTGCGTTCTGACCACTTCAATAAATGACGCTTGCCAGTCCGCTCGGCTAATTCCCGCACCCGACGGCTGCACTGAACCTTGAATCAGGAGACCATCACGCGTGCGACGTTGGGCTGCTCCGGCGACTTTTTGACCCTGCCAAAGTACGTCAGATTTCTCGTGGCCAACAAAACACTGCCCCGGCAAAGCCTTCCGACAGCAATCCGCCAGTTCGGTGGCAACGCCTAGCTTCGTGAACGCTGCTTGAATCCATTCGTGGACGCGCCGATAACTCTCGATTGCCTTGAGGGCATACCACGAATCCGTTGGCGGAAAGACCAGGCTGTAGGTCCAATCCGCGTCGTGGGGTACCAGCCCCCCGCCGGTCGGTCGGCGAACCAACGGTCGCAACAAAGTCATTCGCTCCACTTCAAAGAACTTTTGAAAGTAACCGAATGAAGCTGCTCGTTCGGTCCAACTGTAGAATCGGAGAACGGGCTTTCCCAAAGCCGGCGCGGTTTCCAGCAACGCTTCGTCCAACGCCATATTGAAAGCGGCGGGGTTTGAATCGGAAAGTAGAAGATACCAGGAATTCGTTACTGCAGAGTTCACAGTGAGATCATTGGCTTCGGTGAAATGGAAACCGGGAGAGAATTCCTCAATGCATGTGCGCCTTGAGCCCCAGAACCGTAGCCGCCGACGTAAGGAGGCGGAACACATGGTTGGTCAGGAACGTCCGCCTCGTTACCTCGGCGGCTACAATCTCGCGGATTGTTCCCTCGACACACCCATGCGCGGACAAAGCTTTTTGATCTCACAGTTTTGACAGTCAGGATTACGGGCATAGCACCGGCGCCGACCGTGCCAGATCAGCCAATGACTGAAAAGTGTCCACTGCGCTTGTGGCACCAGCTTCATCAGGTCTTGCTCGATTTTTTCCGGCGACTTCTCGTTCGTCAAACCGAGTCGCGCTGACAATCGCGCGACGTGTGTGTCCACTACGACGCCCATGTTGATGTTGAATGCGTTGCCGAGGACCACGTTCGCCGTCTTACGTCCGACCCCATCCAGATGGGTCAACGCTTCCATCGTGCGGGGTACTTCGCCACAGTGAAGCTCGACGAGTTTGCGGCAGCAGATTCGAATGTTCTTTGCCTTGTTCCGGAAAAAGCCGGTTGTCTTGATGTCCTGCTCCAACTCCGCGGGGTCGGCATTGGCATAATCTCTTGCCGACCGATACTTTTTGAACAAATCAGCCGTGACGAGGTTGACGCGCCTATCGGTGCATTGCGCGGAGAGAATCGTGGCGATGAGCAGTTCGAGCGGGCTGAAGTAATTCAACTCGCAATGTGCGTCGGGATAGGTGCGCTGCAAACCGGCGAGGATTTTCTTCACGCGCGCGCCCTTGGCCTGATTCGCTTCGCGGGGCATGGGGCAGGTATTCAAAAATCACGATAGACATCGCGGCGATGGCGAATCACCGAGACATCAATTATCCTGGCCGCATCGTTTATCGAATAAATGACGCGGTAATCTCCCGCCCGAATCCGCCAAAGATTTTTGTGTCCCTGAAGCTTCACCGAGCCATGTGGTCGTGGGTCGCCAGCCAACAATTCAATTCTCTCGAGAATGCGTTCGGCAACACCGACGGGAAGCTTCTCCAACTCTTTGCGTGCGGAACGAGCGAAAGTGAATGTGTAATCAGCCATTGGCCTTCCGTCGCATCCTTAAATGTCGTTTGACGGACGCCAAAGATTCCCGGGGCTCATGCGTGCGGGATTCGGCCAAAAGGGTGTCGTAAAAATCCTCCCAAACCCGGCCCAATCGCTGCAAGTTAATGACCGCCGCGGTTTTCTTGCCCCGCTCATCCACCATGAATGTGATGCCGCTCATGCGCCAAATTTAACAAATCGATCGACAGAAACCAGTGGATTTTTAACTGACCATGTCTTGTTGGATAGGCTAACATTTGCTGCTCAAGCTTACCGGAAAAGATGGATTCCGTTGACCACAGCGTTGCAACGGTGCCAACGCCGCCTTGTTGGCCAGCTTCCGGACGGTGGCCGAGTCTTTGGTTTTATATGGAACCAACTCGCTGCGGACAAAGCGCACGGAAAGTTGCGTGCCATCCTTGGATAACTTCCAAGTCAGATAAGCATAGTACGGCTTCACCGAATCCAGCTCATCGAGATCCTGCACGCTGATGAACGGGGTCTTGGCAACATCCGAATGATACGCGCGACACAGATCGCCATCGTGAGAGACAATGTAAGTGGAATCGTCCAGCTTTCGCACCTTCATCTGCAACTTTTCCTTTCCGGTCGAGCTACTGCCTTTTTCCAGCCAGTCGCCCAAAAGCCGCTACGCCGGCTTGCGGGAATTTCTCGAAGGCAAAGCGCGTCCCGCAAAGCGAGATTGGTAACGACCCAAGTTCATTCATTCAGACGCTCGAGGAAACGACCGCGCTCACGGAGGGGAAATCGGATCCCACATCACAACGTGCTTTTCGGCATAGTCCGCAGTCAAACCTATCCCGAACCTCACCCCGTTATTGTTGATCAGGGCAGCTACAGCTTGAGGGGCAGCTAATGTCTCCAACTTGATCATGCCGGCACTTGGCGACCAGAAGAATCCCAAGTAACCAACACCTTGAACACTCGCATAACCCGCTACGTGGCCGACTTCATTTATAGCGAGTTGACCAATATTAAACGGAGTCCCACCTAAAAATGTGCCGAAATCAACCAAACCACCTGATTGGCTGAATACTGCACCATGGAGAGTAAAGTCCAATCCAACATAGCGCAGAGCGACTTGCCCTTGATTGTTGAGATCAAAAGGGTAGCTGTTCTCAGGGAAATTGGTCATTCCGGCTGAGGCACTCCAGAAAAACCCACGAGAGACGCCGCCGCTGGTGAGAGATCGCGTTCCAATGACCTGCCCGTTGTTGTTGACAACACTCGCACTGGAGTTGAAGCCCCCGAGGTCAATCATCCCGCCCGTTTCAGTCCAGACAAAGGCATGATAGTCGCCACTTGCGGTTCTTGAACTTCCAACGACGTGACCCGCGTCACTGAGGGCCCCCGGAGTGGTGGATCCGGCTGCAGGGTCAAGATCAGGAAGATAGATTCTGCCTGTCGATGGTTTCCAGAGGAACGCACGACTTCCAAACGGTGCCGAACGCGTCTCATACCCGAGGATATGCCCGTATTCATTGACATCTACCGCGACGCCTGGCCCCATGTTGGTTATTCCACCAGATGGCGTCCACGAGAAGATACCCCCGATACGTCCGAAACTTCCTCCATAATAGTAGCCCACGACCATGTTCTGGTTATTCACGGCGATTGCCACACTCTCGGGGCCGAAGGAAACAATCTGTCCGCCCGGCGCCCAGGTGAATCCAATACCACTGACGTAAGGATCGAATGCGCCTACGACCCTGGCTTGGTCATTTGCGTCCCACAATTGGGGAAGGTCACGGCTAGTGGGAGTCAATGTTCCTATGTCGGTCATTGGCAGTTTTCTGATCCGGTAGAAAGTTGAACTGGCGACAGGAGCATCAAACTGAACCTCGGTTCGGTTGCTGTTCGATGAAGAAACTCGAAGGAGGGCACTGGGACTAGTCTGAGCCTGAAACCAGTCAACCATGTTGGTGGACGACTCAACACTCCAGACTCGTTCCGGAACGGTTTCCCAGCGCAGCGTAATGATCTCGCCGAGGCTGTTGCCGAGGATGTCCTTGCCAAGGCTGGCGTATTTGATCGGCTCCATGTTGAACGGCTGGCCGAGGGCTGAATAGGCGAGGCCCAAAATGGCTGTGCAGAACGACAATCGAGTAATTTGTGCGAGGTTCATGTTGCTCCTTTTTGAGAGCCAATGGTTGATAGTTGATAACTAGACCAGTTCTTGGCCGCCTGGCGTTGAACGGCCAGCGGCGAGGTAATTGAAACGAAATCTCCCGGATTGCCTAGACAGGTAAATGCCTCCTGCCAATAGAGGTAAATGCCTCTGCCTGACGGTGCGGAATAGTTTCGACTTCCTTTGATCCTTCCGTCACCGCCATGTTGGGTGGCAAGAAGTACCGCGAGGCGGTCGAAATGACCGGCAGTGGTTACAAACGCACTTGAACGCGACTTCCAAGTGCATTCCGGTACACTCGCCGTCGTATTGGACGTCTTAGGTTAGCCAGTTACCGCACGTTGCCGTCGTCGGATTCCTCCAACCTGAGCAGGAACGAGCCTGTCACGGTAGCTTCGAGGTCTGGATTTTTAGAGTTCTTTGCCGTGAAGGTGAACTCGCCCCAGACAACCTTTGCTTTCAGATTTACCGTGATGATCACCGTGCCGGTGCCACTGCTGTAAAATCCGACCGAGTAGTCTATATCAGACTCCACCGTCCCGGATTCATCGAGGGTAAGCCGAGAGTAACTGGCGTAACTTCCGTCGCCCGCGTTGGGAAGACTCAGTGTGTGAGTGCCCTCCCCCGGCACGATGACAAAAAGTGTAAGAAACCGCAACTGTTCGCGTCCTCCCCCGAGCTCCGTGCTGTCGTAGCCATGGATGAAAATCTTGCCGCTGAGCGGACCGTAGTCGGCACCCAAATTGTCTTTCCCTGTGGGCTTGTAGAGCGCCACGCCCTGATTTGACTCGGTGATTGTCGCTGTCAGGAAGTTAGCTCCCGGCGGGGCGGTCTCGGCCTTGGCGACCGACTTCTCCGCCTTGAGCAGGGCTTTTGCGGTCTTGCTGAGGGAACTCAACGAGACGGCAAAGTTGTTATTGGTCCCGGCATCGCCCAAGGCTGCCCCCACCCTGTCCAGCGCAGTTTGAGCGGCAGTTTGTGTGTTGCCAGGCATCGTGTGGGCAAGCCGGTCCTGCAACACGCTCAACCTCGTTTCCATGGCATCAATGTACATCCCGCGAGTTTCAATCAGTGCGGGGATGAACGCATTCGAGATCGACGTCCGACCCAAACTCTTCGCCAGTGTCGCCAGGGCTGAACTACCTTTGATCAACGTCGGCTGCGTGCGATTAACGAGGCTGAGGCTGGAACGGAGCCTGGCGACGAGCTTCTTGTTCGGCGCCGAGTTGTTGCTGCTCACGATGGCGATCTGGTTTTCGATTTCGGCGCGCAGTGAGGAGAAAAGCGGGAGTTCACCGCCGCGACTGATATTGCTGAAAAGCACGGCAAGGCAGGTCAATGTATAGAGGCGTTTTTTCATGGTAAGGGTGGTTTGGTTGAGTTGTGTGGATATGAATCAGTGTGTGAGTGTCCGGAGTAAATCGGGTTAGGGTAAAGACACCCGGGGCGACAGTTCCTTTTTCTCGTTGCACCGCTTTGTTACGGCTGCAAAGAAGTCCTGGTAGAGTTGGACGCTATGCACGGTGTCTCGATCGACAACGACGGTAGTGTATTCAGTTCTGGTCGGGAACAACGGAATCAACCACAACAACCGCCACCACTTGTACGATTTCTTATGCAACTCCGTCGTCTTGTTTGCCGTCGCAATCACCTGAGTAATCTGTTCAGACTTCGGGACAATGGTTACGGTGGCAGTTAGCGCATGGGAGAGGCGGGTATTTTCCTGATCGCGGATTTCCCGATGAGCCAGGATCAGGTGGCTCTTGGTATCCGCCTGTTGGATGAGCCACCCGCGTTCGGCCATCACTTCCAAAACACTCGCCCACACGACATCCAGGGGAGCGGAAATGGACTCCGTGTTCCCTTTGATTTGATGCTGTTCTGAAAAAGCTTGTTCATGCGTTGACGTGGTATGGCAGGCGCTGACTAGAAATGTGAGGCACGCAGCAAACCCGAGAAGCTGTATTGTTCGAATATCAAGCAAGCATGAGCTGGTTCGTGTGGATGTAATCATATGCAGGGATCAGTTATTGAGTTTGAGATTTAAGCTCTGTTTCGCCTGACGTTCCCCACCGCTTCGCCCCATTGAATGGTCCTGTTGAACGACCAAGGCGAGGTAATTGAAACGAAATCTCCCGGATTGCCTAGACAGGTAAATGCCTCCTGCCAATAGAGGTAAATGCCTCTGGCCAGCAGTGCGGAATAGTTTCGACTTGCTAGGGTGTGTTTCCGTAGAAGGGAGACGATGGCCGTTAGATTACAGCGAGTTCTCCATCAACGCCAGGCGGCGTGGCTGACGCTTGTGGTTGGATTGGCACTGACCGCTGGCTTGGGGTGGCAGATGCACCGCGAAGCGGTCGCAATGGATCGGCAGCGTCTGGCCGTGCGTGTCGCTGAAGTGACGGCCCAACTCGATGCCCGGCTCGAGAAATCCGAGATGTTGCTCCACAACCTGCGGGACTACCTCATGTTCAGCGGGGAGAATCGTGAGCAGGTGTTCGCTCGCTGGTGTTACGAGAACGGACTCTCCATCAATTGCCCCTGGCTGCACGGCATCATGGTTGCGACGAATGCGAATGAGGCGCAATGGCGGGAGAAAATGGCGAAGCCTCTGGGTGCGTGGACGGCGACTGACTGGGAGGAGTTTACCAAACTGGCCCGGGGTCAATTGGTTGATTGCCGAATTGCTTTGCGAAGCGAGGTTCGGGACGGCAAGCAGTTCGGCTCCCCTTACGGCTTCCAACAAGCGTATGCGGGAAGCGACCCTCTGGCACGCGTAATACATGGGGCGCGCGTGGGCATGAGCCAGCGCACATCGGTGATGCGGGGCGCGAAGAGCAATTTGATCGTGGGCACGTATTATTTTGCGCCAGTTTACAAGCCGGAAGTGGCCGATCTGCTGTCCATCAAGGGCTTGACCCAGTATCAAAGCAGCTTGGTTCGGTGGATGTACCTGACCTCGTTGATTGTTGCGCCAGTGGATTTCAAAGAACTGGCACGGTCGGTCTGGGACGGCGCGCCTGCTGATCTTGGACTGGAACTGTTCTCCTTGAAGGAGCAGACAGCAGGCACATGGCTTGACGGTTCGACCGGTACTCCCCGCGCGGCCGATCCCAAATTCAAGGCCTACCTGACTCATCGCCAAGATTGGCCGATGTATGGACAAATGTTTTCGATTTTTTATTACACGACTCCGTTGTTCGAGGCGCAGTCGCCGCGCCGGCTGGTGAAGATCACCGTGATCGCTGGCACGGTCGTAACGCTGTTGGCAGCCACGCTGGTGGGGGTTGCCGGGCGCGCGCATGATCGGCAGCAACGCATGACCGAGCAGATCCGCGACGCTCGCGATGCCCTGGCTGCCGCGCAACAGGAACGGAACAAGATCAGCCGCGATTTGCACGATGGCACCATCCAGTCCCTTTACGCCATCCAGCTCCGGCTGGGGCATACGGTCGAGAAGCTTGATGCCGAGCCGGTCAAAGCGGGAAGCGAGTTGTCGGCGGTGCGCCGGGAACTGGACGCCGTCATTGTCGAGATTCGTCAGTTCATCACGGCGGAAGCGGGCGCTGGCAAGCCCGTGGATTTAGGCGCAGTGCTGCAAGCTCTGGTGCAACGCGCGCGCACCGGCACTACTGCACAGATCGCTCTACATTGCGACTCCGCAGCCTCCGTGCGCCTGACCGGCGATCAAGCAGTGCAACTGGCCAACATCGCCCGGGAGGCTTTGAGCAACAATCTCCGGCACGCGAAGCCGCAGCATGTGCAGATCGCGCTGCGCTCGGAACGGGAAACCGTGGCCTTGGAAATCTCGGATGACGGGGCGGGCTTCGATCCGAAAGCGCCGGGCCGACCGGGGGTTGGCATGGCCAGCATGACGTCGCGAGCACGGGAAATGGGTGGGATACTCGACATTCAATCGTCGCTT
>CAZYYS010000109.1:0-15715 GCA_964651015.1 uncultured Verrucomicrobiota bacterium | reverse complement strand
TCAGCCTCCTCGTTCAAAAGAAATCCATGCGGATTAAATCAGCGTTTCCTTAGGATTAACGCGCAGGACTTGTTTGGGCGCTGGGTCCTGATTGCCGCGCAGGGATAAACCGATGGCCCCGGTCAAAAGCGAGCGCGGGAATTTTCCTATAGGGAAATCTCTTTGTGGGGTCGGCTGGAACCGGAGATGTGATGAGGAAATCTCCCAATAGACGTGGGCCGGTCTCCGTGTCATTGTAAGGTTGTTGAACTTGGCAGCCTCGAAAAACGCGAACATAAGGTTGCCCGACAACGGCGGTTACCCACCTGCCGCCGTTGTTTTGTGTACGGGCCCCGGCATCTAGGAATAACGCAAGATTTGTTTCCGGCTCCGAGTCTCTTTCTTCAAAACATTGGCCGATTCCACAATTCCTGACTACACTTCGTGCTGACAACACGCACGGCACCCGTTAAAACCCCGTTCATGCCGAGCCGGGAAAAACATCTCAGCGCGAACTTGGCCCAAATAGGCTTCGAGGAATTTGATCAAAGTTTTCGTCTGGCCTTTCAGGAGAGTTACAAAAGGTGAAATTTCTTCGTGCAGAATTCGGGGTTGATGGTCTAAATTCCGTAAATCTTGGGAAACACTCGGCGGACGGAGGTGTTTAAGGAAGGAGTCAGTCGCATTTTTGGTGGTTGAACCAGTGAATCACAGGAGAACTCATGAAATCAAATGTACGAAGGTTTGTCACACTGGCGGCGATAGCGGGAGTCTGTTTGAACGGGGCGGTCGCCAGTGCCGAGGACAGTTATGAGGCACAGGAGAGAGCCGCAGCCACCGCCCGGGCCAAGGATCCGGCGTGGAAGCCGGCTTGTGAGGAGATCGGCCTGATTCAGGTCGGCGACAGCAAGAAGGCGGGTGCGCTCAAGAATTTCTGTTTGGACGCCGAAGGCAACATTCTGGCCTGTATTGGGAAGAGCATTCGGGTGTATTCACCAAAAGGGGAGTTGCTCAAAACCATCCCGCTGGAAATCAGCGCGGGCGCGGTTTCCGTGGCGAAGGACCGCTCGATTTTCGTGGCGGGGGATGGTCGTGTGCTGAAGCTGGATGCCAGCGGCAAGGT
The DNA here is from genome assembly GCA_964651015.1 of uncultured Verrucomicrobiota bacterium. GTDB lineage: Bacteria > Verrucomicrobiota > Verrucomicrobiia > Limisphaerales > PALSA-1396 > CAZYYS01. The sequence goes on along the minus strand of CAZYYS010000109.1, from coordinate 14,613 downwards.
GTTGAGTTCAGCAGATTCACCAGTCGCCAAGGAGGCCGTGATCATCAACAAGGAAGTGGAAGAAATGGTCAAAGAGATGGTCAAGGAATCGAAGCGTTCCTACAAAGAGGAGCTGGCGAAGATGAAAACGAGCTTGGAAAAGCGGCGCGCGGAGGTCACGGGGCTGACGGTCACCGACCAGGATGTCTTCATGGCAGTCGGCGCTCCGAGTGACTTCAGTTACCGCGTCTATCGCTTTGATCGGGCCTTGGCGAATCCAACGCTGGTGGTCGAGAAATTGCGCGGTTGCTGCGGACAGATGGATGTTCAATCGCACGACGGGAAGCTCTGGATTCCGCATAACGCGCGGCACCAGGTTGAGGCTCGCGATCGTGATGGGAAGGAGCTGTCGAAGTTTGGGAAGGCTGGCAAGGTTAAGCCAAGTGACTTCGGCGGATGTTGCGAGCCAAAGTGCATGCGTGTGCTGCCGAACGGTGAAATCCTCGCAGCCGAGTCCGGCCCGCCTACGTGCATCAAGCGATTTTCGGCCGACGGCAAGTTCCTCGGCGTGGTTGCCCTGGTGAATGGCGCGAAGGGCGATTGCGTTCGTGTAACCGTTGCGGTGAATCCGGATGGAAGCCGCTACTACATGCTGGATACGACTCGGGACGCTATTCGTATCTTTGGAACGAAGAGTTGAGACCAGCCAGGCGCAAGAAGATTGCTTCATGAAACGCCAGTATCAAAGCGTTTGCTGTTTCGGCGTACTGGTACTGACGTTGTTTTTTGGAATCGGTGCGGGCTCTCCGTCCAAGGGCAAACCGGCGCCAATCATGTTGGTGGTGATGGACCCGCTTGCGAAGGAACTGGCGTGCGCGTGCGTGCAGGGTTATGGCCAGCGGGATTATCGCAAACTGGCGGCGCGGCTGGAGTCGGTCGTAAAGCAACGCGTCACCATTGAATTCTCCGATGACCTTACCGAAACCCTGAAGCTGGCGAGCCCGGGACAGGAAGTGATCCTCGTCGGCGAACGATCAGCCGCGACCAAGGCGGCAAAACAAGCCGCGTTGAAATCTCATCCGGTCTGCGAGTTGACCGATCCAGAGGGCAACAGCACTCTCTTCGGCTCATTCGTTGTGCAAGCTGGCGACCCGGCGAAGGAATTGAAGGACCTCGGCGGACGAAAAGTGTTCCTTGGCCTGGCGGACACAGAGGAGAATCAAACCGCTGTTCAAGCGGCCCTGCGCACGGCGGGAGCAGAAACGGCCACGCCGGAAAAGCGCGCCGCTTACACGGACGCGGCGTTGGATGTATTGGACAGCCAATCGTCGCCGCGTCCCGTGGCGGTCATTCCCGATTATGGAGTGCGCCTGCTCGAAGGTTGTGGCAGCGTCAAACGGGGCGAGTTGCGCGTGATCGGCAAGACGCAGTTGATGCCGTTCATCACAGTTTTTGTCGCCGACCATATCGGTGTTGAAAAGGAGCAAAAGATTCTCAAGACACTTTTGAGCATCAAAGGCGACGCGAAGCTCCTCAAAGCCTTGGAGAGCCGGGAGGGTTTCAAGGCGCTGAAGACTCAAAAATCCGGCGGGCCGCAAGCAAGCGTGGGAAGCGATTGGCCAGACTGGCGTGGACCACAACGGGACGGGCGGGTGCCGCAGCTTCCAGCGCGCTTGCCGGACACAGCAAGATTCATCTGGAAAAAGGCCGCCATGACTGGCGGCCTTGCCGGTTTAAGCGTCAGTGACGGGCGCATGATTCTCGCCGAACGCGACTTCGCCGATGAACACGATGTATATCGCTGCCTTGATGCGGACACTGGCGAACTGATCTGGCGGGCGGAATTTCCCGCGCGCGGACAGTTGGATTACGGGCAGTCACCGCGGGCAACACCGGTTATTCATGACGGTAGGGCGTATTTGCTCGGCGCCTTTGGCGAATTGAGATGTGTCAACGCCGCGACCGGCAAGGTAATTTGGAAACGGCAACTGTTGCGTGAATTCAAGGCGGAGTTGCCGACATGGGGCATGTGTTCCACACCGCTCCTGGTGGATGGCCTGCTCATCGTGAATCCCGGCGGCACGAACGCCTCGTTAGCGGCTTTGGATCGCATCACGGGGCGAACGCGTTGGACCACGCCCGGAGCACCCGCCGCTTACTCGGCGTTCATCTGTGGCGAGTTCGGAGGGCGAAGGCAGATCGTCGGCTACGATCAGCATTCGCTTGGTGGCTGGGATGTGAAAACGGGCAAGCGCCTCTGGCAACTCGTACCGCCGGCGGCGGGAGATTTCAACGTGCCCACGCCTATCGCCGTGGACGGCGGCATCATTGTCGGAACTGAGAACAACGGAACGCGGCTGTATCGCTTTGATGAATCAGGCTGCCTCATTTCCAAACCCGCCGCTGAGTTCGCGGACCTGTCGCCGGACACGGTGACGCCGGTCTCGACGAATGGCCGCGTGTTTGGAGCGCACCTGGGTTTGCGGTGTCTGGACGCCCGAAGTTTGAAGCCAATCTGGCATCGCGAAGACGACACGCTCGGTGATTACGCGACACTCGTCGCCGATGAGGAACGGGTCTTGGTGATCAGCATGCGCGGTGAACTCATTCTGTTGGATGGAAAGGCGGACGAGTGCGTGATCATTTCGCGGCTGCGGATCTTTGACGACAACGTGGCGGTTTATTCGCATCCGGCGCTGGTGGGAACAAGGCTTTATGCACGGGGCGGTGTCAGCGTGGTTTGCCTGGACCTGGGGGCAAACTAAGAACATTACTGGCGAAATCATGAAAACGATTATCATGATCGGGCTCATCGCGTTTTGTGGCATGAGCTGCTCAACGACACGGCAGTCGCCGCCCAATGCGGGCTTGCTTCCGACACTTCGTCCGTATGTGAACGATGTAGCGCGCGAATTGGAGAGAGTCCCCCCGGAGAGGCGCGAGGTGCTCGGTAAGATTGCGGCAACCATGACCGCAAGGCTTCAAACCGGCCAGGATGCGAACCTCACATTCATTTGCACGCACAATTCCCGGCGCAGCCACATGTCGCAGATCTGGGCGCAGACTGCCGCGTATTATTATGGCCTCAACAATGTCCGCGCATTTTCCGGTGGAACGGAAGCGACTGCCTGCAATTGCCGGACCATCACCGCCATGCGCACGGCGGGCTTTGATATCAAAGACGCCACGACCGGCGACAATCCTATCTATCTCGTTCGGTATGCGGACGACCGACCGGTGATCCGCGCTTATTCCAAACTCTATAACACCGACGACAATCCCAAGCGCGATTTCATCGCGTTGATGACATGCAGCGCGGCTGACAAATCCTGCCCGGTGGTTCACGGATCTATAGCCCGGTATGCCATTCATTATGCTGATCCGCGGTTGTGCGATGATACGCCTACTGAAACCACCGCCTACAACGAGCGCTGTCGGGAAATCGCCCGTGAGATGTTTTACGTGATGTCCGAAGTTCGCAAACAGAGGGACGGAGCCGCGGCCAGATTGGCAGGCCAGCGTTAGGCAAAAATTCAGGGGCAAGTGACAATGCGGCGCTCAGGGCATGTGTCGGCAACGGCGTCAGTTGAAGCGCGCGACAATTCGCCTTTCACGAATGGGGAATGAGGCGTGGAAAGGATCGTTGCCAGGCATGGCTCCGGACCAGGCGGAAGTATTTGTTTGTTCCCCCGGAGTTTCGCCACCCGGATCTCCTCTCCGAAGTCGCGCCGTTTTGAGGCCGTTTTCAATATCGCGGGCACGGCCACTTGCATGAACCAGGCAAATACCCAGGCTAAAAAGAAGGATTCGATAATCGTGATCGCGAACAACAGGAGGCGTAAAACGGGCGCGTGCTCCCGGCTCAACCACTGCGACCCGTTGACGCCCGTCGTCATGATGATTCCGTGAAAGACGTAAACGCCGTAAGTCAGCGAGGCCAGCCGTGCCAATCCCTGATCCAGCCACGGCGGGCGTTTCGTGCGCTCGATGGCAACCGCCATCGGTCCATTCCTCGCGCAGAGTGAAGCGGCAGCGAAAGCCAAAATCGAATACCCCCATACATGGATGTAATTCAAGCGCAGCGGAAATTCGAAGCCGAGGCTGCGCGGGTTGACCAGGCCATGCGAGAGCCACACATTCAACGCCCCCGTGAGCAGAGCAAGCCCGCCAAACACTGGTAAAAGGCGGCCGATCCCCGGCAAAGCTCCCCGGCCCATCATCAAACCAAGGATGATTGCTTCGACATGGGAGAAGGGCAGGCAATACAGCGCATCGGCACCGAAGTCGGGCAGGGTGCGGGGATTGCCTCCGAACAGCAAGGCGAACAGCAGGCGAAAGGACAGGCCAAAGCCGGTGAAGGCGATGATTAGCGATACAGGTTTGGCGCGCAACAACCACCATCGTTTCGTGGCAAATACCAAAACCTGGAGCTGCAAAAGCGTGGCAATGAACCAGAGTGAAGTGAACACCCAGTCGCGCGGAAAGGAATACTCAAAAACCGGCAGGGTCAGGTTTTGAAGAAAGAGGGGAGCCGTTCCGATAAACCAAAGCATGCCTGCCGTGCCCCCCCCAAGAATAACAAATAGTCCCGTCACACACCAGACCGCGCACACTTCAGGAAAGAGCCGGCTGACGCGCGACCACGCGTAAGCGGCAGTGGATTGTTCCCGGCCACACGCGGCCGCCATGTTAATGCCGGCCATCACGAAGAACAATTCGACCACAATCCAACCCGCCTGAGAGTATGGTATTCCGATATGGAATGCCACGATGCTGAACGCGCCGGCAATTTGCAAAAGACTCAGGTAGCTGGAGCGCTGGGCCAAAGATCCTGTTTTGCCTGTGCTCATTCGTGTTGTAGTCGTTCCTTCAATTTGGTCTGCGTCGAATTCTCTCCATCATAGCATCCACTCTGCCCTTGAATTCTGGCACGGCTGCAACTTACAACACGGCAGATTAAGACAGCATTAACCCGCGAGAAAAGCTTACGTATCGCGGCGGCGGCTGGTTGCTCCGGCAACCAGCACGTTTGATCGTGCGCTGGCGAGCTAATAAAGGAAAGCCACCAGTTATTAGTTTTCATGGGGCCGGTGGCGTGAGTGAGGTTGTCGCTACTGGGGACTGCTCAACTTCCATTGGAAGATCAAAGTTCATAGCCCCTGCTTTTTAACTCATCGCTACTGCCTTATCTGTCGGGGACAGCCCTGATTATTCTGTAGCGCCTGCCATGACGGATTGTCATGCCAAACGCCACGGAGCAGCCACCGGCACGTTAACCGCTCGAAAGGAAACTGCAAAGCGCTTGGTTGGTGATGAACCGGACTGCGGAGCCGCTCATCGTCATCGGCAAAATGTGGGTTGCTCGTCCAAATGGGTTTGATCCTTAACGGGGATATGTTGCGCCTTCACGTTTGATTCGGGGGGGGGTTGTAAAGAGTATGTAACCCGTTTGACGCGGTGTCCGTTTTAGTATTGACTATGCGATCAGGGTTCGGACAAAACCACAGTTGAACGGTTAAATTCACCAACAAAAGATCGGTTATGATTATTTGCAATAAATTCCTGAAACAATTCTCGCTCAAAAATTTGGTGCTGTTGGCGGCGTTGACGTTCGCTTTGAGTTCGCTGAGTTCCCCGGCTTTGGCGGTGGACAACAGCCCCGCCGGCACATGGAAGTCCAGCTTTAGCACTCCGGACGGACAGACGATTGAATCCACCTTCAAGATCAAACAGGAGGGCGACAAGTTAAGCGGAGTCCTCATCGGCCGCAACGGCAACGAGAATCCGATGCAGGAAGTCAAACTCACGGGTGACCAGCTCTTCATCAAACTGATTCGCGAGCGCAACGGCGAAACGATTACAACCAAAGTGACCGCGACATTGAGCGGTGACAACTTGAAGGGGAAACTTGAAACCAACTGGGGTGGGGAGGATCGCACTGCGGACTGGGTAGCCAAGCGGGAAAAGGCCGCAACCGATTCCGCCAGTTCATCCGTCAACGCAACCGGCAACTGGAAATACTCCATTACCCTTGATAGCGGCGACGTGATGAACCTGGTCTTGAACCTGAAACAGGAGGCGGACAAGGTAAGCGGCAAGGTCAGCGTGGGCGACTTTGAAACTCCCATCACGGAAGGCAAGGTTTCGGGTGACACGATCGCGTTCAAGATCCCGGTCGATACGGGGGCTCAGAAATTCATGTCAACCTACAAGGGCACGTTGAATGGCAACACCATCAAGGGAAAAATCCATTCGGATTGGGGAGGTGAGGATCACAGCTACGATTGGAATGCCAGTCGCGAAAAAGCCGCCGGTAGTTCATCGGCCACCGGCACCTGGAAATGGGTATTCGTCACCGGCAATGGTGAATCGATTGATCTCGCTCTGAAACTCAAACAGGACGGCGACAAACTTACTGGTGTCGTCGTGGCGCACGAGCAGGAGTTTCCCATTTTGGATGGTTTAGTGAAGGAGAACCAGATTTCTTTGAAAGTTACTCGCGAAAAAGACGGAAAAAACCAAACCACCAAGTTTCAAGGCACGCTCGATGGCGATTCCATCAAAGGGAAGATTGACTCGGATTGGAGCGGCGAAAATCGCACGCACGATTGGAACGCCAAACGTTCCAGTTAGTTTCCGATAAGGCGTCAGTTCGCGCGCAGATTTTGCGTTTGTCCTCGCACTGGTTTCGATCACGTTCAACGGCGTTTCTGGAGAAACGAAACCAAGTCGCGTAACTCTTGCGGTGTCGTGGCCGCTTCCAGTCCTTCCGGCATCAGCGAGAGTCCAGTCGATTCCACTCGCTTGAGTCTGGCGCGCGGGACGACCGCTTTGATTCCTTGCGCCTGCAAAAGTGTGATCGTTTCCGGCGTTTCAGATTGCAGAATGCCAGTAGCAATTTCGTCGGGAGACCACTCCGCTGTGTAGGTCGCGTAGTTCGGGTTGATGGCCATGTTGGGATCGAGAATGTTTGACAACAAATCCTCGACACTGCGATGTCCAGCGTCGCTCAAATCCGGTCCTACCACGTGACCGACCCCTTCAAGTTGGTGGCACTGGGCGCAGATTTTTTCGAACACTTCGCGCCCGCGCTGCGCGTCGCCCGTTGCCGGCAGTTTCGCGAGCCAATCAGTGACGATTCCCTTGCGGTTGCTGTATTCCTCATCGCTCCAGAATTTGGCGGCGCGCGTTTTGACTTCGGGGGAGGAACCGTACCACAACAAACGCCGTCGTTGCTCCAGGTCAAGGTTCAGTTCGCCGACCTTTATTTCGCCCTTTTCAACGGCGGTGAGCAGTGATTCCTGATAACTGCGGCGTTGTAACAAAAGCTGAATGACAGACGTTTTGACTGCCGGCGAAAGCGTGCGCCATCGCGTCACGAGCGTTTGGCCGATTTCAGGTTCATTGAAAGCCCGCAAAGCCTCGATTACTGCCGATTGTACGGCGGCCGGCTGCGTCCCTTCCAGCAGGGAAAAGAGCGTCTGCTTGATCGACGAAAAACTGCCCAGCCCAAGCAATCGGATCGCAGTTACCCGTGCCACCGTCGGACGCGCCATATCGCTGGCGTTTTGCATCGCTTGAGTCAAGGCATTGCGCTGCGCATCGGTTTCCGCGAAGCCGATGGTGCGGCTGAGTTTCAAAGACGCGGCGATCAGAGCGGGGGATTTTCCCATTTCGATTTTTTGAACGGCATCCGCCATCTGCGGGTCCCCTTTCACGCCGCCGGATTGGCGTGTCTGCCCACTCTGCAATCCCTCCAGCACCGCGATCAGCCATGGTTCGCCTAAATTGGACTCAGCCGACGTGGTGAGCACGGTCTTCAAACCACTGGGTTCGCCTTTCTCGCTTCGCCCGCCGATCAGATCCGTGAGTTCTCGCGTCAGGGCGATTTTATTTTCGTCCGGCGTTCGGAGAAAATCTGTGTCCGCGAGGAGCGAGCGAAACATTTCCGACGCGCCATTGCGCAGCGAACTGAATACTGCCAGTCGCGACCAGCGAAATTGGTAATCACGTCGCAAAATCTTCAGCAGTGCAGCATGGTTGCCGGGATTTTCAAACTCCCCAAGGGTCAACGCGGCCTGAAAGCGAACGCGCGCTGAAGGATCATCCGTCAGCGATAGAATGTTTGGCGGCAGCACGTTTGATTTTGCCAGGTCAAACTGCTCAGAGAGAATCAACGCGTTTTCCCGAATGCCAGCCTGCGGATCGGTGAGCGCCTTGGCCACAAGTGATTCGTCCAACGCGCCGAATCCTTGGAGAGCCCACAAAGCATGCAGTCGACCCAATGGTTCTTTGCTGCTACCGGCCAGCTCCTTGAGTAAGGGCACAATGGATTTGTCTTTTCGCTCGACCAACAACCGCTGGGCTGTAACGCGACGCCACTGATTTGGGTTGGAAAGTTCGCGCACCAACTCTTCGTTGGAGGCTCTGCCGAGTTTGGTTCGCGCGGGCGGTAAACCGCCTTTCGGCGTGATGCGAAAGATGCGTCCGCGATCTTCGCCACCGCGCAGATTCAGTTTCTCCTTGACCTTTTGTGGGATGTAATCGGGATGCTCGATGACATCGCGCTGCATGTCGATGAGATACAACGCACCGTCCGGTCCGAGTTCGAGGCCAACCGGGCGGCAGGCGTTGTCGCGACTGGCAATGAACTCACGGTTCTGTTCGGCGGGCGAGCGTCGCGCGATGAACCCCGGTCCGTCTTCCGTCAATACATCGCGATGAACCAGATTACCGACCACGTCACAAACTAAAATGCTGCCCGCCAGATCGCCGGTGTAACCTGGCGCGGCGATGTAACCCATACCACCAGCGGCAGAAAAATGCCCGGCCTGTTCCGGGTGATTGACACGCGTTTCGGGAACGGAAACGGGAAAGATGCGGCTCATCGCTTCATGATCGGAAATATTCTGCGTGGCTTTGATCGGTGGCAGCCCGGGGAAACGGTTCAAGTAGCGCACGGGCATCACCCGATGCTGAATGTGATCGATGTTGTAGGTCGTGAAACTGCGACCCCAATCATCAAACACCAGTCCAAAACCGCCGCCGGTATTGTATGTGGTTGTGAAGTCGCCAGTCGCCGGATTGAAACTGAAGTCTAATCGGCCAAGAGGAACGGTTCGTTCCGGATGGCGCGGTGAACTAATGTTGCCGCCATTGCCGCCGTTGGCACCATGAACGCGATTGTCCAATCCCCAGCGCAGGCCGTTGACATTGCTGTCGGTAACGCCTTTGACGAAACCGCGCAGTACGACCTCGCGCACATCCGCTTTGCCATCGCCGTTTGTGTCTTTAAGAAAAACGACCTCCGGCGGTGCGGTGACAAGAATGCCGCCATTCCACGGCGCAACTGAAGTCGGGAAACTCAATCCTTCAGCGAACAGTGTGCTGTGATCGATCTTGCCGTCGCTGTCGCCAACTTCCAGCAGCCGGATCGTGCCGCCGGGTTTGTGTTCCGATCCAATGCCCAGCGGATAATCACGCATCTCGACGACGTAAATCCGTCCGTCTTCATCGAAGGTCAGGGCGACCGGATCGACGACGTCGGGTTCGGCGGCGAAGATCGAAATTTCGAGGGCAGGATTCAGTTCAAACCCTCGCACCGCTTCGGTCGGCGGCACAGCGCTTAGTCCGACGCCGACTGAAAACGCCAGAAAAGATACCACGAATAAACACCGCAGATGCTGGGATTGGGTTTGAAGAGTCACTTCCAGTTTTGTCATCGTACAAAAAGAATTTTGCGCAGGCTAACAAAGTGTGACGGAAGCGCGAGGGAAAATCTGAGCGTGGTCTGGTCGAAAACTGTGGGAAGTGCCATTTGCTGCTCATCTGACCAAAAGCATTTATTTGCTTTCCGGCGGGACTTCTGTTCAATCGGTTAATCGCTATGAAAACAAACGCCTACTTTCTCTCCCTCCTTCTATTGTTAAGCGGCGGCGTGGCATTGTCGGGCGCGGAGCCGCCCGTGCCACGTTTCCGCGTCGCTGATGTGGATACAAAAATTGAAATCGGTTATGGCGTCGCCGTCGCCGACGTGGATGGCGATAGCAAACCCGACATTCTGCTCGCCGATAAAAAGCAATTCGTCTGGTACCGGAATCCAACGTGGGAAAAATTCATCCTCACCGAAAATCTGACCAAGGAAGACAACGTCTGCATCGCGGCGGCGGACATCGACGGCGATGGCAAAGCCGAGGTCGCGGTGGGCGCGGGTTGGAATCCCGGCGACACGGTGAGTAGCGGCGCGGTTTTCTATTTGATTCCGCCAAAGGACCGGACGCAGAAGTGGGAGGCGGTTCCCTTGCATCACGAACCGACGGTGCACCGGATGCGTTGGGTGAAAAACTGGCAGGGAGAATACGAGTTGGTCGTGGTGCCGCTGCACGGAACCGGCAACAAGAATGGCCAGGGTGAAGGTGTCAAAATTCTAGGTTACAAGAAACCGGTCGATGCAAAGGACTCATGGACGACCAGGCTGATGAATGACGCACTGCACATGACCCATAACTTCGATCCGGTGCAATGGGATGACGATCCGGCGAAGGAGTTGTTGATGGCGTCCCGGGAGGGTGTCTTCGTGTTGAATTGGGACGCGGAGGCAAGCGCTCTGAAACTCGCTCAACTTTCTGGCACCGAGAGCGGCGGCGCAGGTGAGGTCCGTTTGGGCAAGTTGACTGGCGGCAAACGCATCTTTGCCTCGGTCGAGCCGATGCACGGCACCAACCTGGTTATTTACTCGCCGCCAGTTGATGCGGGAGAAAAGGCGCTATGGCAACGCAACGTTCTCGATTCATCGCTCGTTGATGGCCACGCCTTGGCATGCGGAGATTTGCTGGGCATTGGCTCTGATCAAATCGTCGTTGGCTGGCGGGCGATGAACAAATCGGGAGTCAAGGTCGGCATCAAATTTTTCACGCCGCTCGATGCCGAAGGGAAGAACTGGCGGCAAACGCTGATCGACGACAACACAATGGCTTGCGAAGACCTGACGCTGGCCGATCTCAATGGCGACGGCAAATTGGATATTGTTGCTGCCGGACGCGCCACCAAGAACGTGAAAGTGTATTTCACCGAAGGCGCCGCGAAGGCGCGGTAGACACACGGTTGATTCCACACCTTGCCTCAGTCCGCCCAATACAGCGGACCTGCTGCCAACCTGGAACCGCATTGTTGTCTCGCTCAGGTGTTACTTTTCGGAACGGGCGGCAACTTAATAAGTGAATATGAAGGATGAAGAACTGTTGCGAGCCTATAGTGAACGAGGTCTTCAGGAGCCTTTCGCCGAGCTGGTGCACCGCCATATGAGCTTGGTTTACGGCACGGCTCGCCGGCAGATTGGCGATCCACACGTCGCGGAGGATATTTGTCAGAAAGTGTTTTGCACTCTGGCCCAAAACGCCAAATCGATTCGTAAACCCGAACAACTTCCCGGCTGGCTTTACCGAACCACCCGTCAACTTGCAGCCATGCACTTTCGCAGCGAAGGGCGACGCCTTCGTCGTGAAAGGCTGGCAGCTGTGAATATTGACACTATGGATCAATCAGAATCGTGGAACGAAATTGAGCCGTTGCTCGACCAAGCGATAGACAGCCTGGCTGAAGCGGATCGCCTCGCCATTCTGCTTCGCTTCTTCAGAGGAAACTCGATGGCTGAAGTGGGGGCGAGCCTCGGTGTGAGCGAAGCTGCCGCCAAGATGCGGCTAGGTCGCGCTCTGGAGAAGCTCCGCGTCTTCTTCGCAAGCAACGGTATCAACTGCTCGGTGGCCGGGTTGCTAACGTTGCTCCATCATAACGCTGCCGCTTCCGTGCCTCCGGCTGTTACCGCCTCCGTTCTGAAGTCGCTCGATACATGGAACATTATCGCAAAAGCCCCGGCGACTGCACAGCATATTTCGAGCGCAGGATTCAAGATGGCAGCGGCGCTTGTCGCGGTCTGCGTAACGGTTTCATTATTCGGATTAAAGGTAATACGGTCCAATCAAGCTCCCGATCCGCCGTCGAATCCGACCCTTGCCGCGGCGGCAGTTGCAGTAAACGGTGCGAATGGTTCATCAGTGGCCCTGGCCGACCCTGCCGCCAAGGCGGCCGTATCTTCTGCCGCCATTCGCCTGAGGGTCCTGGACCGGGACACGTTGCGTCCGCTGGCTGGTGTACGAGCCACCGCCTCGTACGTAGGAAAGAAACTGGGTGATGCTGTCACCGACGAGAACGGTGGATGTGAACTGCCACGACCTGCCCCGACAGCCGGAGATTTCTACTTCCGCATTCGTGCGCACACCGATGGGTTTGCAGCGTCACAAGTAAGCTGGTCGATGTTCCAGCATGACGAACCTTCAGACATTCCGTCCGAGTACGTGTTGAAAATGTCGCGGGGAGTACGCGTTGGCGGCACAGTACTCGACGACGAAGGTCACCCCCTGGCGGGAATTCAAGTAAAGGTGTTCGGGCGCTCAATCCACAGCGGTCCGCCGCCACGCGAACGCGCGCTGCTCAATGACGGCGGCTCGGAGTTCGTTACCACCGACGCTGGTGGGCGCTGGACATTTGATCGCCTGCCGACTGAATGGGACAAGGTTCATTTCATTGTAAGCACCTCCACTTTCTTGCCGTCCGATTTTGTGAGCGACGCGAATGGTGAGGGAAGGATTGGACAGGTTAAAATCCCGAAGGAGGAATTTCTGGAACTCCGGGCCGCGCTGCGCCTTCAGCGCGGCAACTATTTGTCGGGACTCATTCTGAATGAAAACCGCCAGCCGATAATGGGTGCGCGTGTCGTGCAGAATTACCAATGGCACGAGCCGCACGCCAAAGTGACCAATAGAAATGATGGTGCCTTTGAGATTCTCAACGCTCAGACCGGTTCGTTGACGCTCTCGATTCAAGCGGCTCATTACTCGCCGCAAACGCTGAGTCTAACCGTCGAGGGCCCTATGACTAATGCTCCCATCATCCTGAAGCCAGGCCATGTCCTGCGTGGGCGCGTGACCGGCGCTGACGGAAGCGGCGTGGCGGATGCCGGGATCGAGGTGGAAAGCTTGAATCGCCCCAAAGAGTTTGAATGGAGCACGCGAACCGACACCGACGGGCGATTCGCTTGGGACGGAGCACCAGAGCAACCTGCAAGCTACGGTGTTTACAAGTCCGGCTTTCGTCGTAAGCAAGTCACGCTGACCGCGGATGGGAGCGAACAGACTATTGCCCTTGAGCGTCTCGAAGAATTGACCGGCATTCGTGTACAGGGTCGTGTGGTTAATGACGAGACCAGCCAGTTCATCGAAAAGTACCAAATTCTGGTTGCCGAGAGAGGACAAAACCTTGGCGCGGCGAAGGAAGGAACTGAAGGAGTTTTTTCGCTTCGGTTAGGAAGCGATTCAAAGAGTTGCGCGATCGAGGTTCGTGCCGACGGCTTCGCACCTGCGCGCATTGATAACGTTTCAACTACAGAGGGAGACAAGACGTTGGAATTCAGACTCCGACCATCCAGCGGCTGGAATGGCCAGGTCTTGCTTCCTAATGGAGAACCGGCCGTCGGTGCCGAGGTCGCGCTCTCACGCCACGCGGGCGGCCCGATTTTGGGCAACCGAAGGCTTCTGTTCAAAGAGGAAAGCATCAATCGAGTCGTCGACGCGAACGGACGCTTTCACTTCGATCCAGTGGGAGAAACAAAAAATGGTCCGATGTTTGAGGGTAGGAATATCGTGGTAGTGCATCAGCAGGGCTATGCGGAACGAGACGTGGAGCAACTTGCTCGTTCGCCAATCATCAAGCTGCAGCCGTGGGGGCGCATCGAAGGCGTCCTTCGTTCCGCGGGGCAGGCGCTCGCCAACGAAAAGGTCTGCGTTCAAATGCGCATGTGGAATCCATGGATTTCAAGCATCCATCTCCATGTCGAACAGTTCACTACGACAACGGATGCAAATGGATCATTCTTTTTTGATTCTATTCCGCCTGGGGAACACAAGCTGGGTCATCTTTTTCGAGGGGGACTAATGGAAAGCCGGGCGACAATTCAAGTCAAACCCGGTGAAACTGCGAAGGTAGATCTCGGTGGCAATGGCCGCGCGGTGCTTGGACACATCGTAGTGCCCGGACGCGAATCGAATTTCGATTTCAGTTACAGCCGAGGACACCTAACGCGCCGCCAGGCACAGCCAATCGATTTGCCGAGAACGGTTCGACAGCGTGATTTCCCCAATGACGAGGCGTATCTACAAGCCGCTAAAGAAGAGGCGGCCAAGCTTACTGCGTATTGGCAGTCGGCGGTTGGATTGGCCGCCTGGCGGGAACATCGCATTTACGCAGTGTGGTTCGACGCCGATGGAACATTTCACGCGGACGACATTCCAGCGGGAGATTACGAGTTGAATGTGATTCTCCAAGGGCCAAATCCACAAGGCAGTATTCGTTTTGAGTCCCCGATGCTAGGCATCTATTTAGCGCCCGTGACAGTCCCGCAGAAAAATGCTTCCGACGAAAATAAAGCGGCTAACTTGGGTGACGTAACGCTGGAATCAGAATTCAAGTAACAGTGCTTTCTCTGCTGGGGAATTGTGGACACGAATTAGTTAGGTGTGCCGGGTCTTAATCCATGGGAAATCCCCCGGCTGTGCCGGGGGACTCCCGAAGTTTGACAGC
>CAZYYS010000108.1:0-15728 GCA_964651015.1 uncultured Verrucomicrobiota bacterium | reverse complement strand
AAAAGGATAGCAAGCCTGTGCCAGTCACCGTCGTTTGCAGCCAAGATTCAAAGCCGGAATAGTCGCCCGTCCCGCGTTGGGCTGCGTCCACGCCATCGTGCGTGTCGGTAGTCTGGCCTGTCCACACCGCACCGCCGCCGGTGGTCCAGGTCAGTCCCGGAGCATCCAGAGCTGTGCTCAAACTCTGCGCTACGGCGGAAAGCGCCGAAATCAACACAATCAAGGCAATCAGGGATTTTTTCATAACCAGTCCAGTGATTCGATTGTTCACGGAGATAGGATCATTAGATGTCACTCCCTTGCTACGGTAACTGCGGGAAATGGTTACAGAAATTCGGCGTGATTTTCGATGTTCCGCTCAAGGTTGAACTCTCACACGATAGAATTGCCGTCCTTCGGAAGGCGTGAGCAACAGCGGAGAAGTTATGCCAATCATCTCGATGTACGGGCCACTCAACTCAGCGGCGGATTCCAGGACGCCGCCCTTCCAGATCAACTTTAATTGGTTTCCGAACGGCTGAAGGGTGAGCGCGACTTCGTTCGGTGCGCTGGATTGCAATGCCAGACCAAAGTCATAACCTCCGGCGAGCGCCACAACGTTGGTCAATCCGTTCCCTTGGCTTACTTGGCCGTAGTCATCCCGTCCCCAGGCAACAGTGGTGCCATCGCCCAGCCATGCCAGGCTGTAGAAGCCGCCTCCCGCCAACCCTGCAACATCGCTCAGGCCGGGAGGGACAATGGCCTGCCCAAAGTACGGGAAACCGTTGTCCACCTCCCCCAAACCCCAGCCGACGACCGAACCATCGCTCGTGCGTGCGAAGTTGTGATACCACCCCGCTGCAATGGCCACAACATTGCTCAAGCCGAGCGGTGTGACACCCTGCCCATGGGTGTTGTAACCCCAGACCACCACCGTGCCATCGGCCTTGAGCGCCAGGCTGTGGAAACTCCCGCCAGCTATGGCAACGACGTTATTCAGGCCTACTGGCACCATGGACTGGCCCAAGGGATCCCAGGAATTCAGGAACAGCCTGGCCGAGCCCCACGCCGCCACCGTGCCATCAGACTTGAGCGCCAGACTGTGATCCACTCCCGCGGCAATTTGCACCACATTCGACAGGCCCGCCGGCACGATGGACTGTCCCCCTTCCATGTTCGACGTGTCGGGATTGGGGTTGAACGTCGTGCCCGCTCCCCATGCTTTTACCGTTCCGTCAGCTAGCAGCGCCAGACTGTGATATTCCCCGAGCGAGACGGCGGTCACTTCGCCCAGGTCGGGAGGCACATTTTTCTGGCCATAGTAGTTGCCGCCCCACATCGCGAGGGTGCCATCGTTTCGGAGAGCCGCACAATGATCCGCACCCCCGCTGATGGCAACGGCATTGGTCAGATCAACCGGGACAACCGTATGACCCCAATTGGGATTGCCCCAGACGAATACGGTGCCAGCCAAGGTAAACTGCTGGTCGGTTCCATGGACGACTCCCGTGCTGTTGCTCGCGACCAGGCGACAATGGTACACGTAATCAGTGCTCAAGCCACTCAAGGTGTGGCGGAGGGCGATGACGCTGTTGCCGGCGGGGAGATTCGTCTGCCCGGCGACGTTGCCGTAGTACTTACTCGTGCCCCACTCAAACCAGACCGTGGCCGGATTGCTGCCGGGCAAAACCATTCCGTTTAGCATCGCGCTGTTGGTGTGAATTCCGTTCGCCGGCTGGGTGTGGACGTGGAGCGGGTTTTGCCCGAGCAATGGCGCCGTGGCCGCACCATTGATGGCGATGATGACCACCGCGAGAAATGCGCCGCGCAATGTGGCCGGCCAATTTGTGGAACGCATTTGGTGGTTCATAAGGGCTTTGGGTTTATCGCTGATTCAAAGCTTCGAGTTTTTTCCGCCATTCCGCCACTTGATCGGCCTTGCCTGAATTTGGGGCTGAACGGTCCCAAGCCTCGTAGAAGCGCACGAGGCGTTGGTAGGCGTCGCGTTGAAGCATTGCGTTGTCACCAAGATTTTTCTGCACGTAGGTCGCGGCTTCCGCTAATAGCGGCTCCGCGTCGGAGAATTTGCCCTGCGTTTTCAAAACGTCGGCGAGATCGTAAATGCCTTTCAAAAGCGGCCAGGCACCGTAAACGCCGTGCTTCCGACTGATCGCCAGCGCCTCGCGGTTGTTGGCGGCGTAGCCAGCCTGATCGTCCTTCTGTAGCAAAATCCAGCCGAGTCGCCACAGCGCCGGGATGACCGCCGGATAATCGGGACTGTGCGATTTCTGGGCGGCCGTGATCGCCCGCACCAGCATCCGTTCAGCTTGGTTGAAATCGCCGCGTGCGATTGCAATTACAGCGAGCGCGTCCAGTGAATCCACGACATCCGGGTTTTCCTCGCCTTTCAAAACTTCAATTCTCATGGCCAGCGCCTGCTGATTTTTTTCTTCGGCGGCGGCCCAGTCTCCCTTTTTTGTCAGAATAATTCCAAGACCGGCAAGGGCATCAGCAACGTCTGTGTGTTTGCCGAGGTTCATCCTTTCCTGCATGGCCAGTGCTTCCTGGAAACGCGATTCGGCGGCCGTAAGATCGTCCCGGGCGGCGAGGACCAATCCAAGCTGGGTGAGTGAAATCTCGACGTTCGGGTGGTCGCCTTTATAAAGATTTCTTCGGAGTGCCAGGGTCCTTTCGTGCAACTCCTGGGCCGCAGCAAGGTCTCCTCGCCGCGCGAACATCGTGGCCAGGTTGGCTTGCAGCACACCGACGATGACGGGGTTGCCAACTTTCCCAAACAATCTCAATGCCTCACCAAAGTTTGCTTCGACCTCGGTGAACCGAGTCCTCGCCCACTGCACACCTGCCAGGTTGATCAGCGACACGCCAATATCGGGATGGTCGGCGGGTAACAGTTTCTTCCGGATCGCGAGCGAACGCTGCTCCGCATCCTCGGCTTCAACCAGCTTGTTTTGGTTCCACAGGGCAAGGCCGAGATTGTTCAAGGACAGGGCCACGTTCGTATCGATCTGGCCAAACAAATTGGTCCTGATTGCCAGCGCATGACGGGCGGCATCCTCCGCCCCGGCATAATTCTCAGTGTCGTAAAGCATCGCGCCGAGGTTGTTGAACGCATCAGCCGTGGCTGGATTCATCGGTCCCAAATGCGATTGCCGCAGGCGCAGGGCTTCCTGTGTCATCGCTAGGGCGTTGGTGGTGAAACCCAGGTCGGCGTAAGTTTTTCCGAGGACAAGCCGGACATCGGCTTCCGCTTCCGGTTGATCCTTGAGGTCTTTACCGACGCTTTGGGCGGTGCGGTCCAGGATTTCTTTCAACATGGTCGCATCCCGACCTTGCGCCGCTGACGGTCCGGCGCCTTCAAGCATGTCCGCGAGAAATTTGGTCATCACTCGGGCCATTCTCTGGCTAGCTTGGGTTTGCAGACGTTCGCGATTGATGCGGTAGGCTGCTATGGGCGAACCGATGGCGACCACCAAAACCAAGGCGATGGCGGTAGCCAATGCCGGCTTGCGCCGACACCAGCGCAACACCCTCTCCGCCTGACTGACTGGCCGCGCGTGAATGGGTTGGTCCCGCAGGAAGCGGTCGAGTTCGTTGGCCAACTCCTGGGCCGAGGCGTAGCGACGCAGCGGGCTTTTCTCCAAACACTTGAGGCAGATGGTTTCCAGATCGCGCGGCACGCTAGCGTTGAGCAAGCGCGGGGACACTGGCTCAGTCTCCGCGACCATGCGCAGCGTCGCTGGCACGCTCTCCGCGACGAACGGCGGACGGCCTGTGATCATGTGGTAGAGCATCGCACCGAGCGAATAGACATCGCTGGCCGGGCCGATTGAATCGCTTTTTGCGGCCGTCTGCTCCGGTGGCATGAAGCTGGGTGAGCCCAGTACCTGGCCGGTCTGCGTCAGATGAGAATCGTTGGTTGAGGGTTGAGAGTTGTTGAAGTGTCTCGCCAGGCCGAAATCCGTCACACGCGGCTGATCGTTCGTGTCGATCAGCACATTCGACGGTTTGAGGTCGCGATGAAGAATGCCTTTTTGGTGCGCGTATTGCACTGCTTCGGCGATGGTCTTGAGATACGTTGCGGCATGTGCGGTGGGCAACGGCGTGTTGCCCACGAGTTGGGCCAGGTTCTGCCCCTCCACATAGTCCATCGAGAAGTACGGCTGGCCCTCCTGCTCGCCGACTTCGTGGACGGCCACAATATTCGGATGCTGCAAGCGCGCCGCCGTTTCCGCTTCCGCCCGGAAACGTGCCAGGTCCGCCACACTGGCAAAGTCGCCGCGCAGAATCATCTTCACGGCCACGACGCGGTTGAGGCTCAAATGTCGAGCCTTGAAAATTACGCCCATTCCGCCACGCGCAATTTCCTCCAAGAGTTCGTAGTCGCCGAAGCGGCGCGGGCCGGACGCAAGCAAGTCGAGTTCAACCACCGGCTCGTCCGCCGCCAGACCGGAGTCGAACAGGCACGCGCCGCACAATCCCTCCGGGCCAAATCCGCCCAGCGGCGCGCCGCAACGCGGGCACACCCGCCCGGCGGGCACGACGGCCGTCGAAGGTGTTTGGCTGCGCTTCATCATTTACGTTGCTACGGGAAAAACCGGGAATCGTTACCGCCAATCTCGTAGCCGCCGACGTGAGGAGGCGGATTCCCACGCCCCCCGATCCGCCTCGTTACCTCGGCGGCCACACTTGCGCTCCACTTCACCCGCTCAACAGCGATCGCAAGTGGCGCAACTCGGTGTCCACTTCCTCCAGCGAGGAAACCGTGCGCTCGACTTCCAACCGGAGTTGCTCCCGAAACCGCTTGCGCAGACGATGTACTGCGACTTTGAGCGCGCCCTCCTCCATCCGCATCCGGGCGGCGACTTGGGCATAAGTGCCGGGATTCCCATCACCCCACAGGAAGGCCTTGAGTTGGTTGAACTCTGGCGTGCGGCCGGCCTTCTGATATTCCACGCGCAACCGGCCCAGGACACTATCCAACAAGATTCCAGCCCAGCGCTTCTCATAAATGCGGTCTGGAGTGAGTTGGTCGGCTGGTTCGTGGCGATAGCGTTCCTCGGGATCGACGTCGTCCCAACTGATCACGCGTTGCCCGCCCCCGCGCTTCTGAGTGCGGAGTTTTGCCCATTCATCGTTGAGGAAATGCTTCAGCGAGGTCAGCAGAAACGTGCGAAAGCGACCGCGTTCCGGGTCGGCGCGCTGCAGATAATTGCGCTTCAGAAAGCGGGCGAAAAACTCTTGCACCAGGTCTTGGGTATCTTCCGGGCCGTTGCCCTGACGCCGGACATAGACATAGAGCGGATACCAATAAGTGCGGCACAGCCATTCCAAGGCTTGCGCCGATTGCGGAGTATTGTTTTGGCCGGCTTCCAGCACCACGCTCCAGTGGGTGGTGTTAAAGGCTGCGTCTACGCTTTCCACCGCAGGTAGGATTGGGAGGATGTCAGCCATGGTTAGTATATGGGCGTGGCGGCAATTGGGATTTGGTGCCGTGCTTTGTACAAGGTTGACCCAACTTCTGCAATCCTAATCTGCTCAGAAATCACGATTTACCATAACGAGCGCGGGTGTCTCTTACCCGCAAGCAACCTCGACTGCGTCCGAGCCGACCAAGTTTTTGGTGCATCCACAGCAATCGGGAGTGCTGCGGCAGGGACAGCCGCGCGCCAATTATCTTGGCACAACGCGACGATGTTTGGGAGATGGGGCTAAAATTGGCCTGGGGATATAGTCCATCGCACCGTTCACTGGCGCTGCCGAATCTTGTCGAGCAGCACGGCGCCGAGGATCACCAAGCCGAGCACAACTTTTTGGGTGTAGCTCTCGACATTCGTCAGGTTCATGCCGTTTTGAATGACCGCGATTGTGAAAGCGCCGGTCAGGGTGCCGAGCATCTTGCCTTCGCCGCCGCTCAAGCTGGTGCCGCCGACAACGACGGCCGCGATGACATAGAGTTCGTACATGTTGCCGTAGGTGGCGGAGCCGCTCTTGAGTTGGGAAGCCATGATCACGCCGCCCAATCCGGCGAGGAGGCCGCTCGCCACGTAGGCGAACATCAGTACTTGCTGGACGGGCACGCCCGAAAGCCGCGCGGCCTCGCGGTTGCCGCCAACGGCATAGAGGTAACGTCCAAGCTTCATGCGCGACATGAGCACATGCGCCAAGGCATACAAGACGAGCATCAGCACGACGGCGTTGGGAAGGTCAAGTAAGTCCGCACCGCGTCCCAACCAGATGAACGAATCCGGAATCTGGTAGATCGATTGCCCTTTCGCCAAAATGTAGGCCAGCCCGCTGCCCACAAGCATCATGGCCAGCGTCACAATAAATGGCGGGATGCCGAATCGAGTAATCATCCCTCCGGAAAAAGCACCGACAATCCCGCACAGCAGAATCGCGGCGATGCACGCGAGCGTCATGCCAACGAATGACGCTTCCACTCCCCCCGCGTAATCGCGGATAAACATCGCCGCCAGCACCGCCGAAAGAGCGAGCAGGCTGCCGACCGAGAGATCGATGCCGCCCGTAATGATGACCATCGTCATGCCGATGGCGACGATTGCGATCACGGCAATCTGGTTGGCAATGTTCAACAGGTTCTCCGATTTGAGGAAGTTCGGCCAGCGATAGCTGCGGGGCGTGACCACGCGTGGTTCGCCGAGCGCGGGGAAATCGGCTTTCAAGTCGGAAAAGACGAGCCACGCTCCGGTCACTTTGGTGCAGGCAATGGCATCAAGTTTTCCGCCCGCAACCGTGAGCTTCTGCAACGCCTCGCGCGCATCCTTGGGTTGACCTTTGACGACGGCAAGTACCTGCGCGCCGGAAGTGGCGAGGTCACGCTCCAGTTTCCCGGCAAAGGCTGCGTCGTCGGGTTGATCACTCGCGGCGACAAGCACGCGCGCTGTCTTGCCAAACTGTTCCTGGATGGTTGCGAAGACCTGCTTCGCGGCGGCTTCCCCGGTCGGGGACTGTTCGCTGTAGGTCACCACGCTGAAGAAGGCGCACAACAGGAGCAGCACGAAAACCATGCCATAGTCAGACAGGAATCGAGATGGCGATTGCTTCATACAATCAGGCCACGGCGAATTGCATGATCTGTTCCTGCGTCGCCCGGCGGGCCTCTGCGATCTCGCCAGTCATCCGGCCCTCGTGCATCACAAGGATGCGATCGGCCATGCCAAGCACCTCAGGCAACTCGGAGCTGATCATGACGATGGCCTTTCCCTGAGCAGCGAGTTCGTTCATTAACAGGTAGATTTCGTATTTCGCGCCCACGTCGATGCCGCGCGTCGGTTCATCAAAAATCAGAACCTCGCAGTTGCGCGCGAGCCACTTGGCCAACACCACCTTTTGCTGATTGCCGCCAGAAAGGTTGCCGGCCCGTTGCTCTTGATTGGGCAACTTGATTTTGAGCAGATCCACAAAGCGCCCGAAACTTTCACGTTCCTGGCGGAGCTGCACAAATCCTCGGCGGGATAGCCAGGTCAGATTCGGCAGGCCGAAATTCTCGCGGACCGCGTGCCCAAGCACGAGTCCCTGTAGCTTGCGGTCCTCGGTCAAGAGACCGATCCCGGCTGAAATGGCGTCCTGTGGAGACCGGATGGCCAGCACGTTGCCATCGAGCCGGATTTCACCGGCCTCGCGCGTATCCGCACCAAAGATGAGCCGGACCGTCTCCGTGCGACCCGCACCGATCAATCCCGTAAGCGCCAGGATTTCGCCGCGACGAACTGTGAACGAAACATCTCGCACCGCGCGCCCGCGGCGCAAACCGGCGACTTCCAGCCGCGGCGCTCCGATGGGGACCGTGCGCGAAGGAAATTCGTCCTTCAACTCACGACCCACCAGCAACCCGATCATTTCGTTTCGCGTAATTTCGTTGATCGCTCGTTCGCCGACATTCTTACCATCGCGCAAAACCGTAACGCGGTCGGCAATCTCAATGACTTCGTCGAGCCGGTGACTGATGTAGATGACGCCGATGCCCTGGCTTTTCAGGTCGCGGATGATGTCGAACAGCCGCGCTACTTCGTGTGCGGTGAGCGCCGCGCTCGGTTCATCCATGACGATGATGCGAGCCTCGAACGCAAGCGCCTTCGCGATTTCGACGAGTTGCTGCTGGGCCGTCGTGAGCCGCCGACAGGGAATATCAAGATCGATCGCGACGCCAAGCCGTTTGAACAACTCGGCGGCGCGCTGGCGTTCCTGTTTTTGCGCGACGAATCCGGCGCGGGTTAATTCCTGACCGAGAAAAATATTCTCACAGGCGGTCAAGCCGGGGACGAGATTGACTTCCTGGTAAATCACGGCGACGCCCGCCCGACGAGCATCGTGAGGCGAATGAAAAAACGTTTCGCGGCCGTTGACCGCCATGGCGCCTTCGTCCGCACGATGCGCCCCGCCGAGGATCTTGATCAGGGTGCTCTTGCCCGCGCCGTTTTCTCCGAGTAAAGCCAGCACTTCGCCGGACTGCAAAGTGAGATTTACGCCGCGCAACGCCTGCACACCGGGGAAGGACTTGACGATCCCGCGCATCTCGAGGAGCGGCGCGGGCCCGTTCATAATCCCAAAGCGTTCTCGAGGGCCTTCCGCATCACTGACGTGTCCGGATCAATGCCGGTCCAATATTGCACGCCGATGACACCCTGATTCACCAACATGCCCAGCCCATCAAGCGCGCGGCAGCCGCGCGCCTTGGCGTCTTCCAGCAGGCGCGTGCGAACCGGATTGAAGATCACATCGGCTACCACCATGCCGGGTTTGAGCGTGCTCAAGTCCAAGGCCAATTGTGCGGCAGGGTCATAGAGGCCGATGGATGTGGCGTTGATGATGATGTCCGTTCCTGCTGGAATCGCATAATCACCCCGCCAAATGACCAAATCGCTTTCGGCGCGGAGTTTCCCGCGCAGCAACGCAACCAATTCCTCACCGCGCCCCTCCGAGCGATTCACGACAACAATCCGTTTCGTACCTGCAAGGCCAAGTTCGACAGCAATCGCGCGTGCTGCCCCGCCGGCACCAAATAGCACCACCGACCTTCCTTTTGGATCGACAACCTCCGCCAGCGATTTCAGGAAGCCTTTGCCATCAGTATTTTCGCCGATGAATTTGTTCCCTCGTCGCACCACGCAATTCACGGCGCCCATGACCGCCGCGGATTCGCCCAGCCCGTCGAGATGCTGGATCACCGTGACCTTGTGCGGCAGGCTGCAATTGAAGCCTCGGAATCCCATGGCCCGCGCACCGCGCACGGCCGTCCCAAGGTCTTCCGGTGTCACCTCCATGTTTATGTAGCGCCAGTGCAATCCGTGATGCGCGAACGCCGCTTCGATCATTGCAACGGTCGGGTTTCCCGCCGCGCCCTGCGACATCGAGCCGACGAGTTCGTGAAGGAATTTGCCTTGATCGCTCATGAGTCAACAGAGTCGCCCGCGTTATTTGAGCTCCGGATCTTTGAGTGCGTCCGCCTTGCGGTAGAGGCTGGTGGGAATGAGCATTTGCGCCGGCAGTGTTTCGCCTTTCGAGTGGCGGATAATGGCATCGACAATCTGGACGCCCATCCGGTCCGGAAATTGAATCGGGTCCGCGTAAATCTTCCCGTCTTTGATCGCCTGCTTTCCTTCGGGCTGGCCGTCAAAGCCGACGATGATAACCTGTTGCGTCTTGCCCGCCTTTTCGAGTGCCCCGCGGGCACCAAGCGCGGCAGGATCGTTGATGGCAAAGATGCCGCGGATGTCTGGATGCGCCTGAAGCGCGTCTTCAGCGGCCTTGTAACCCACATCTTTTGCGCCGCCGCTCTCCAACTCGGTGACGATGTCGATCCTGCCTTTGCCACCTGCATTGTGAGCGTCGATGACCTCTCGGAAGCCTTTCACGCGAAGGATACAAGATTCGGCTTGTTTGAAATGAAGCACGGCGATTTTCCCTCCGGCCTCGCCGAGCGCCTCAATCATCGCGCGGGCGGCCTCTTTGCCACCACCGTAATTGTCCGTTGCCACTTGTGTCACAATCTTGACGCCAGGCTCGTTGCACGGAATGTCCACGGTGAAAACCGGAATGCCTGCTGCGTTGGCTTCCTGAATAACAGGGATGATGGATTTTGAATCGCATGGGCTTAACACGATGGCGCTGACCTTCTTGACGATGAAATCCTTAATCTGATTACCTTGCTTCGCGACGTCTTTGTCGCCGCTGACGACAATTGCATCGTAGCCGCGTTTCTTTCCTTCAGCCGTGATGTGGTCGCCAATAACCTTGAAGAACGGATTGTCCAACGTAAGCAACGAAACGCCGATGGTGCCCTTTGTCGTTGGGGCAGACCCAGGGCTGGTATTGCCAGACTTGTCGTCCGGCTTGCCGCAACTTACGAGGACGGCGAGCGTGCCAACAAAAAGTGCGCGGAGACATTTCTTCATACGCGGTATCGTGGTGGTGACGGCGGTTAACGGAATCAGTAATGGCCAGGGCTAAAGCGTGCCTGATTTCAAGAATTCATGCCGCACGGGCGACGTAATGCGTTTCCCGGTCGTCGAGACAAATGTTACCTCGCCCGGCGCGAATTCGAGAGTTCGAACGGTCTCAAAACCTTCGGGGATTTTCACCACTCCCTGGATGTAATTAACCACCGTGGGTTTGGTAGCGCTCAGTTCCAGAGTCGTGGGCACTCCTTCTTTCGTCAGCAGGTTTTCTGCCCCCGAAACCGCGACGCCGTCGGCAAAATAAGCGGTGACGTCTTCGAGGCCGAGGCAATTATTGCGCCCATACCAAGGGTGACCATGGCGGCCGCGGTTCTCGATCCAAAAAATCGTGCTGCGTAGGACGGCGGGGTCCTTCAGTGCAAACCAGACGTAGCCCGCTTCGGTAAAAGTTGCCGTCACCCAAGCGGGCCCATGTGTCGTTTCCCATGACTCGTTCATAACCTGAACCAGGTCGGCGTAGCCGTAACGCGCAGGGAGCGCCGTCAGGTCGGCGTCAGGTGCGCCCTTCCACAGCGTCGGTACTTTCGTGAGGTCCGTCCACTTCGCCCCCGGTAGCAGCGATTGATACTCACGCTGCCTGGGATCGCTGAACACACCCGGACACGTCATGCCGAATTTGAACGGACTGGTCGCGATCCGCACCGAGCCTTCTGTCTGCGGCATGGCGAGTGTGGCATGATGCCCCAACGGCACCCGCCCCACAAAACCCTCAATCACATTCCGCGAGTAAACCACGTTCTCGCCGTCTAGGAGCGAGAGTTCCTTGATTACGCGACCTTTGCGGATTTTGGTGTCGATCGCCAACGTGAGGGTGGTTTGGTCAGCGATTTTCTTGGCGCCGACGAGCACCCACCTTGAACCGGCAACCTCACCATGTGGCGGGTGCTTCTCTCCCCAGACCTCCTGTGAATTCCCGCCAAACGGCATGCAAAAGAAATCGCCGCGCAAAGGGACGAGCACAGGCGCGGGCATTTTGGACGGCTTCTCATCCTGCCAGGGGCTGATGTAGTAAGGCTGCACGGGTCTGCGGCTATCACGGAAAAAAGTGACCGGAGACATGTGACCGCCGATCTCGGTCACCGCAAGTTCCACCTGCCTCGTGCCGATGACGAAGCTCGGCTGGGAATTGATGGTGCGGAGTTTGACGACCTCCGCCGCAAGAGCTGCTTGATTGGCGACCATCAACGAAATGCTCATAAGAATCAAGTAAATGGGACGCATAATTCGGAATGGTAGGTTTGCATTGCCCGAAACGGCAACTCTTTTTTCCGTTAACTTGCGCGGGTGGCGAGTTTCGATTGCCAAAGTCTTACCGGCCATTGCTTTTTCCCCCCGGACCGCTTAACACTGAGCCACATGACGGGGAACAACGGTCTGCATATCGTTGTGCTGGGCGCGGGATTCGGCGGATTGACATTTTGTCAGCACTTCGATCATTCCGATGCTCACGTCACGCTCGTGGATCGGACCAATCACCACCTGTTTCAGCCCTTGCTCTACCAAGTAGCTACAGCCGGACTTTCTGCGCCGGAAATCGCGCAGCCGATCCGTTCCATCCTCTCCAACCGCCCGAATGTCACCGTGCTGTTGGACGACGTAATTGATTTCGACCTCGCTGCAAAGCGCGTGATGCTGAAAGAAAATACAGTAACCTACGATTATCTGGTGTTGGCGCTCGGTGGTGTTACCAGTTACTTCGGTCACCCGGAATGGGAACAATTTGCCCCCGGACTAAAATCGCTCGACGATGCCCTGCACATTCGACGCGGTGTCCTGCTGGCATTTGAGCAGGCAGAAAACACGTTCGCCGCAGTGGAACGAGATCGGCTGATGACGATCGTCGTGGTGGGCGGCGGGCCGACGGGTGTGGAATTGGCGGGCGCGTTTGCCGAACTCGCGCGGACGGTATTGAACCGAGACTTTCGCCGAATTGATCCCACCCGGGCGCACATCATTCTGATCGAAGCCAGCCTGCGAGTTTTGGCCCACCTCTCGCCTGATTTATCCGCGAGCGCACAACGGCAACTTGAACATCTGGGCGTTCAGGTTCGAACGGCGACCAAGGTTAAGAATATCACGCGGGGACGCGTGGATTTGGAAAGCGGCGAAGTGATCTTGGCCGAAAACATCATTTGGGCTGCGGGAGTTTCGGCCAGTCCGCTGACACACAAACTTGGCGTGGAACTGGATCGTGCTGGTCGCGTCAAGGTTGGACCTGATCTCAGTGTGCCAGGGCATCCGGAAGTTTTCGCCATCGGCGACATGGCGCTCGTCATCGGTGAAGGCGGCAAACCTGTTCCCGGCGTTTCTCCCGCGGCAATGCAAATGGCCAAACACGTTGCCCGCATCATCGAAAGTGAACTTCGTTCGTCGAGAAACCCGCAGCGTCCCGCGTTCAAGTATTGGGACAAAGGAACGATGGCGACAATTGGCCGTTCCGCCGCGGTGGCGCAAGTTGGCAGGATCAAATTCAGCGGGTTCAGTGCGTGGCTGGCATGGCTCGGCATCCACCTTGTTTTTCTGGTTGGCTTTCGTAACAAGCTGGCGGTGTTGTTGCAGTGGGCCTATTCCTATTTCGCTTACAAACGCGGCGCCCGCATTATCATCGGCTCGCACGAACGACCAAGCCAGGACTTGTAGCAATCACCCTCAAGCCGGTTTGCAAATGCGCATGCGAATGTTCCCTTCAGAATAGTGGTTCAAGCCAGCTTCCGCCGGAAACGCAGCACGCAAAGGCCAAACAACGCAGCCCCCATCACCGCCAACGTCACCAGATGAAACCAGAAGTCCCCCAGACTCGCGCCGCGCAAGATGAGGGCGCGCTCCAATTCAATGTAGTACGTGGCCGGAATCACCGTGCTGATGGCGTAGAATATCGCTGGCATCGTCTCACGCGGGAAAATGAATCCGGAGAAAAACACGGACGGCAGAATAAACACCATGGTCATTTGCAAGGCCTGCATCTGGTTTTGTGCGCGCGTCGAGATCAGCAAGCCAAGGCTCAACAGGCAAAACACGTAAAACAACGATCCGATCATCAGCGCGCGCACATCTCCGGCGATCGGCACATGAAACAACCATCGCATGATTGCAAACAGGAACGCGGCCATCGCCATGCCGATGATCAGATACGGCACGAGTTTGCCGAGCATCAACCCCCAACGCGACAACGGACTGACCAGCAATTGTTCCAGGGTTCCGCGCTCGCGTTCACGGACCAGTGACATTGCGGTGGCAAAGGTCGTCGCGATTTGGAGCACGATACCAATGACGCCCGGCAGAAAGAAGTTTGGACTGCGCATTTCGGGGTTGTAAAGAATCTGAGGGCGCACTTCGACGGGCAGCTCGCGCAAGCCAAATCGTTCAAACATCGTCAACAAACCTTTCCGGAAGCCTACATTCAACGATGTATTCAAGGCCGATGAGGCGATGGTCGAGTTCGAGCCGTCAATCAACACCTGAAGCTTTGCGCTGCGGCCGGCTCGCAAATCGCGCGTGAAGCCGGGCGGGATTTGGATGCCAACGTACCCTTTCCCACGCCGGATACTCTCGGCCAATTCCGTGACGCTTTGTGCTTCGCCGACGACACGGAAGGTCCGCGTGTTCTCAAACTGTTTCACCAGTTCGCGGCTCTCCACGGTACGGTCTTCATCCAGCACCAGGGTGCTGATGTGTTTTACATCCGTGTCCAGCGCGTAGCCAAATGCGATCATTTCCACCAGCGGCGGAAACATCATGAAGAACAGCGTGAACGGATCGCGCAACACCACGCGAAATTCTTTGTAGAGAATCGCACTGAAACCACGGAAAGGCGTTTTCACTTGGACGGATTAATGCCGTTAAGTTTTTTCTTCCACGCGCCGGACGTCTCACCATAAGCGCGCCGTCGTTCCGCGAGGGTCGGGGCGATGATGGTCGCGCGTACGTCGATCTCTTTTCGGAACAACTCGCGCCAAAGCACTTGCATGTTGTGCATCGGATTTCCGGCGCTTTCCTCGTCGAAAGACGGGCGATAAATATCCACCACTCGGCGCAACGCCTGAGTCAGATCGTCCGGATGCCCGGTTTTGTCTCGAACCAGCCTGAAAGCGCGAAGGTCTTTCTCTTCAAACCCAGTCAAGCCGCGGCCGCCAAGGCTGATCGAACGACGTCATGTAACGGTGTTTCCTTAGCTCGACGCAAAGACATGCCACCGCTTGGTCAATCAGCCGATCCGTTAGCCCGGGATCGGCCGCCAACCGGCGCGCCATGCGCGCATCGCGCGCCGACACGCGGCCCTCCCGCTCACGCAGCAAGATGCGAGCGGCGATTCGAGCTTTCACCCAGGACGGATCACGTTTCATACACTTCAACGTTCTTTCGACCCCGCACAGATTAACCGTGCGACGACGGCGGGTCAATCGCTACGCCGACTCGCCGTTCGTGTTGTTCGTGAGCGCCACAAACACATCCTCCAACGATGGCGCGATGGGCCGGATGTCTGCCTGCGGGATTTTTACCTTTGTCAGTTCCTCACGGACGATTTGCTCGGACATGCCTTCGTCCACCAGCAAGTGCATGGATTGACCGAAGACCGTCGCCGTGCGCACGCCTGGCAGCCGCCGCAACGCCTGCAGACCCGTCGTCACGTGATCGCACGTCACGTCAATGCGCCGTGTGCCGGGCGGATTCACCACGGGCAGTTGTTTGAGATCGTCCGGCTCGCCGCACACCACAAGTTTGGACATGTGAATGTAGCCCACGTGCGAGCACCGCTCCGCTTCGTCCATGTAATGCGTCGTGACGAACAACGTCATACCCCGGCTCGAAAACTCGAACAACAGATCCCACAACTCGCGTCGCGCCACCGGATCAATACCCGCCGTCGGCTCATCAAGAAACAACACCGTGGGATGGTGCATGAGCGAACACGCCATCGCCAGCCTCTGCCGCCAGCCACCCGACAGCAGGCCCGCGCGGCGATTGAGATATGGTTCAAGATGTGTCAGCGTGATGAGCTCGTCGTAACGCTGCTTGAGCGCCGCACTGCGCAAGCCGTAAAGCCGTCCGTAGAAATTCAAATTCTCATGCACAGTCAGTTCATCGTAGAGTGAGAACTTCTGCGACATGTAACCGATGAGATGTTTGATCTCCTCGGTTTGCCGCGCTACGTCGAAGCCCGCGATATTCGCGCGCCCGTCGCTCGGTTCGAGCAGCCCGCACAACATGCGGATGACCGTGGACTTGCCCGACCCGTTCGGCCCGAGGAAA
>CAZYYS010000107.1:0-15817 GCA_964651015.1 uncultured Verrucomicrobiota bacterium | reverse complement strand
GTTGGGGCTGTTTAATCTCGAGTCCTCCGCCGACATTCTCGATTTGCTCTCTTGGGCCAATCGCATCCGTGAGCATTTCAAGGGCAACAAAATCCACCTCTGCTCCATCGTCAATGCAAAGGCCGGTTCATGTTCAGAAAACTGCAGCTTCTGCGCGCAATCCTCGTTCTACCAAACTGGCTCGCCGAAATACGGCTTCGTGGACCCCGAACCGGTGTTGGAAGCCGCCGATGAGGCCAACAAGAGCGGCGTCACCGCTGTCGGTCTGGTCGCGGCATGGAAAGGTTTGAACGAAGGGCCGATGCTCGACGAAGTTTGCGATCGCATACGCGAATTGAAGGCCAGTGGCAAAACGCGGCCCGACGCTTCGCTCGGCATCATCAAATCGCAGAGGGTCGCCGACCGTTTGAAAGAGGCTGGGCTTGAATGTTACGGCCACAACCTCGAAAGCTCGCGCGGTTTTTTTCCCAAGACGTGTACCACGCATTCCTTCGACGACCGGCTCGAAACCATTGGCTATTTGAAAAGGGCTGGCATCAAAATTTGCTCTGGCGGCATCATCGGCATGGGCGAGACTCGCGAAGATCGCTGTGACCTCGCGTTCGAATTGCGCGCCATTGGCGCAAACGTAGTCCCGATCAACATCCTCAATCCAATTCCTGGAACACCGTTTGAAAAGAATCCCCCACTGCCGGTACTGGAAATCTTGAAAACTATCGCCTGTTTCCGTTTCATCCTGCCGCGGCAGGAGATCATGATTGCCGGAGGGCGCACTGTGAACCTGCGCGACGCGCAAAGCATGGTATTCATGGCGGGCGCCAGCGCGCTCATGGTCGGAAACTATCTCACAACGCTCAATCAGCCCGTCGAAAAAGACCTTCAAATGTTGAAAGACCTCGGTCTCGATCCGAGTTGGGATAACCATGGTTTCAGCGATCAAGAAGCGGGTGACTGCGGTTGTGTCGAGCCTAGCTGCGAGTCCGAACCACTGGCAGTCTAACTGCCACGATGCAACGACTCGGCAAGAACCACGGCGGCTATTTCGGTGAAACGATTGATGTCCGTGCCGTACTAAGTGAAATCGGAATTGCGGCGCGACAACACGAGTGGTCTTCCGACATTTTCCACAGCGACGGGGAATTCAATTGGCTCGCGCTACGACGAACTCCGTCACCCATCACGGATCACACATCGCGCGTCTACATTTCAACCGGCATCCACGGCGATGAGCCGGCTGGGCCACTGGCCGTGCTCCAGTTGCTCCAGGAAAATCAATGGTCCGACGACGTAGAACTCTGGCTTTGTCCCTGCCTGAATCCTACAGGCTTTCTGCTCAATCGTCGTGAGAATGCGGACGGACTGGATCTCAACCGCCAGTATCTTCACTTCGGGGCGGAGGAAACTCGCGCGCACATCGCGTGGCTCAATCGTCAGCCCAAATTCGCGGTCGCGCTTTGCCTGCACGAGGATTGGGAGTCGCACGGATTCTACGTCTATGAATTGAACCCGGACAATCTGCCTTCTTTCGCTGAACCTATTATTGAGCGCGTGTCGAAAGTGTGCCCTATTGATCCATCATCGTTGATCGAAGGTCGTGAGGCACACAACGGGATTATCCGGCCGAGTGCAGACCCGCGTTCACGCCCTGAATGGCCGGAAGCGTTTTATCTTTTTACTTACAAGACACGACTTTCATACACGCTCGAGGCCCCGTCGGATTTTCCACTCCCGATTCGCGTTAAGGCGCTTGTCGCCGGCGTGAATGCAGTGTTGGAGAACATCCGTAGCACTGGTAGCACTCGAGTAATTCGATGAGTTTTGCTTGCCGGCTAGTTGATTGAACTTTTCCCGCCTGAATCCCCAACCAGATCACTTCAGCACTTCTCCGCGTCGCTTCATCCACTCTGCCCCGAGCGATGCTAGAGTTTTAGCCTTGAGCACACGTTCAGCGAGTGGGAATACGATGCGTTCTTCCTTGTTAAAATGTTTGCGCGATGCAGTCACGGCCCCAAGCAATAACTGCCTTGCCTGTTTCAGATTTTTCGCCTTGCGCGCTCCCAACAGGCTGCGTTCGATCTCATCGTGTTCCTGGTGAAAGAGTTCACGGTGGCCTATCTGCTCAAAGCAATGCTCCAATGGTTCGATGAATAATTCATCCTCGGTTTCCGAGTGCGGCGACATGACTTTGTCCATCAGCAGCGCCAGCGATTTCACCTCCGCCAGTGTTCTGAGCCGGGGCACCGTCGCCTCAATGTGGTCAAACAAGTGGTGAAACACGGTATGCTCCGCACGCAGAATATTTGTGATTTTCATGTTAGGACAATGCCACAAATAACGCATCACTGCTGTTTTCGCCAGAACAAATCCAAATCGTTGAGCTGGCTCAGCGACGTTCCACTTTTGCCTTGCCAATACGTAGCAGGCCGTTCAGAAAACTGTTGAGGCCATTGCGCATTTGTCATGCGGTTTGGCCATCGCTGCCAGCTTTTCCAAGCTCACCGCGTACCAGTCCGCAACGCAAAGAGATCAGCATCCTTTAACACAAATCGGAAGCGCACCGGTTTGCCAACAAGGCTCGACAAATCGTTGCCTGATTTCCAACTGATCACGGAATCCAGTTCGTCACCGAACAGAGGTGTCATATCAGCAAGCGTCCGGCCTTCGATCGGTCTTCCCTGCTCATCCTGAACTTCAACCTGAATCGATCCCACCGCCGAAGTCGCGTAGTTCAGAATCAGATTCTTCCCGGTGAAACTCAACGGGCGCGTCGTAAACTCACCGCCCGCCGCCCCCGCGTGGGCCGAGGCAAAGCCATGCCGCCGCACCGTGAGACGGCGCAGTCGATGATCCGGCCACTCGTAATGCTCGGTGATGTACATGGAGAACTCCGCGGGATCGAGCTGCAGAATGCCCCAAGCCGGCATGTTGCTGCGTTGCGTCCAGTTCCGGTCATCGTAGCCAGGGCGCACCCAAGCTTCGAGAAAGGTTCGATTCCAATTCACTCCGTCGCGGCTGCTCATGAACACCGCGTCGGAAACGCCCATTTCCCGGTAGTCGGCAAATTTCTTTCGCTCCGGGACAAAGCGCTTTGGAAACGACAGGTAAATGTGCGGAGCGCCGGGGCAAGGGCGCGTGCCGTTGGTGTAGAAATGTTCCTTCGGCGCGCTCCTGTCGTAACGGTTCGGTATCGGATCGCTCCAGTGAACAAAATCCTCTGAGATACAACTCTGGATGGCCCGCACACCAGCAATAAAATAGCGGGAGAAGCAGCGATAGTTTTGCGTCTGCTCATCCCAAAAGGAAAGATTGAGTGAATCGAATGCGCCTTTGGTCATCACCGGTTCGGCCTGAAGCTTTTCCCAGTGGATTCCGTCCACCGAAACGAACGCGTAGAGTTTGCTTTGTATGCCCGCCAACGCTTTGTAACGCTGCTCCGGTTTGACAGCCGGATTGGTGTCGCGAAACGGCGCGAAGTTGTGCGCCTCGACGCCACGATAAATAATGTTGTTCGCCTTCGAGCCGTTAAATTCGACCAGCCCCAGGTTGGGCCGCGTGAAGTGGATTCCGTCCGTGCTCTCCGCATAGCAGGTCACCTGGCCCGTGGACGCGTCGGCTCCACCAGGAACCATGCCCCGATAGTAAAGCCGCACCAGCGGACCGTCCTGAAACACAGTGAAGTAGGCGCTATCCGGCCCTTCCCACGGTTTGTCGGTGACGAGAACAATTTCGCGCTTTGCGGGTGTTTGAAGTTGCAGCGATACGCCGCGCGACCGGTTCGTATCAATGAGCCAATCATCGACAAACATCTCCACGCGCGAGCCGATGGCGACCTGGCCTCTGTCCGTCTCCGCGCCCGCAACTGACTGCAAGCCGATTCCAATCACAAAAACAAATGCGACCACATCAAGCAGAAAAAGCCTTCTCATGTGCATGCTCCAATCATGGTGACTTTGGTTTTGATTGAGAAGCTTTAACGTGAGGCTAACCGAGCCGGCGAAGCCGGACCTCTAACCGGAACGCGGACTTGATCCTCTTCTCGCCGCAACCGCGAAAATGGAAAAGAACCAACTTGTTTTCGACGAAAGCCAGGTGAATTCTTGCGAGAGCCAATTGACATGAAAATTCTTAGGTTTGTAGCGGCGTTCGCCGTCACCGTTTGCCACGCGGACGAAGCCCTGTTTCAAGACGACTTCAAAGGCAGATTGGCCGACGGTTGGTCGTGGCTGCGCGAAGACCCGAAAGGCTGGCGGGCGACGGAACACGGACTCGAGATGCGCGTCCAGCCCGGCAATATGTGGGGAGGGGCGAACAACGCAAAGAATGTGCTCGTGCGAAACGCACCTGATCCAGTGAATGGCGAAGTGGAAATCTCCGTGACGGTGACCAACCGACCTACTGAACAGTACGAACAAGTGGATCTCGTCTGGTATTACACGGAGAGCTACATGGTAAAACTCGGCCAGGAACTGGTGGATGGCAAACTCAGCATTGTCATGGGCCGCGAGGAGAACGACAGGACCCGCACCATCGCCATCATCCCGCTCAAATCTTTTTCCGTTCAACTGCGGCTAACCGTTGCGGGCAACCAGATTCAAGGGCACTTCCGGACACCGGGCGCCGACAACTGGCAGAAAGCTGGTGAGTGTGATTTGCCGGTACATGGCTTACCGAAAGTCAGCCTCCAATGTTATCAAGGACCGGCGAACGTCGGACATTGGGCGCGTATTACCGAACTTCGCATCCGCCAATCGAAGAAATGATTGCCGAAAATCCGCATGGCTTTCCTTGGCACTACTATTTGCTCTGCAACGTCGGGGCTGCGGTCGCTTCGTCACCGACAAGCGCTGCCATGCGCCGCATCCAGTCCATCAGGTAAACCGACACATAAGGTCCGTAAAACGACATAATGCGGGGCTCGTATCCAGGGTAATGATAATAGTGCAGTGGCACGACGTAGCCTATGTAGTCCCCATTGAAACTGGTCACGACCGCGTGCAAACCGCGGCGTTCGACCATTGCCTTCAAGTCCAACGCCAATTCACCACTGAAGTCGCACGGCGTCGAAAACCAAAGCGTGTCGCCCAATCGCACAGTCTGCAAAAAAGTTCGATCACTCACCGGCATTAGCTGACGCGTAATGGCTGGCCTCAGCCGCCAGCCGTCCGTGATCCGAACCTGAGCTTCGGGCAATTGGAGTTCCAAACCCAGAACGCCCAGGGTTGTTTCCGAGTCGAGCTTCACGTCCGCCAGTCGTTTCAACACTGCCTCCGCCAACGCCTCGCCCATGCGCTGTGCGCCATCAAAATTGCCTCCCTTCGCGACCGGGCCGTGACTGCCAACACCACCCGCCAGAAACATGGCCAGGCCACCCGTTCGCTCCTCAACCTTCCGTTGCCAGTATCCCGGATAGTCGGCGCTAAACTGCATCACGCGACCGGACAATACCGTGGCGTGCGCGCCGTAAACGCCCAGCACCGCCGAGACTCCATTTGAGTTTCGAAGCACCACGAAATTGAACTCATCGTCCACCCTGCCTTTTTCGCCGATGAGTCGGTTGCGCACAAAACCCGGTGCGTTGAAATGACCGCTGCCGATCGATGCAGGCGACAGATTCGTCAACGCTTCAGCCACCCCCGCGACTATTTGCTGGGCAAACCACGTGCGCACGCCAGGTTGAAACCCACCAGCGAACGCTTCCGCAACCACGCCTCCGCCCCAGCCACCCGGCCCACAATGGGTATGCGTCGCGGACAAATAAATCTGTTCACGGTGCAGCGAATACTTCGACTTGAGTTCGGCGACTGCGGTTTCCGCAATCTCACGCGGCATGATCAACGCATCCGCGCTGACCATAACGACTCGTTGGGTGCTGACCTCCAACGCAACCACCTTGACCCACAAATCGTCGTGCGTGCCTTCCGCCGGTCGGCCATTCCGATTCCCATATCCGGCTAAGGGCATCGTCCGAAATCTCCCCTGCTCCGGCGCATCTTGCGCAGCGCCGACGCTTGGAGAAAGTTTCGCCCGCCCAAACCCGGCGCGGAGCGGACCCGTGAATGGCTGGTAATTCTTCGCCTCTGTGGTGAACTGCGATCGAGTTGATTCGTAGTAGCGCGTGGTGAAGTACGGCGTATTGTCCACCGGTTTAACACTGCACACCACACCGACGATGACTACGCCCATTCCTGTAGCGACGCTCCGTATGCCAATTTGCAACCATCGTCGGCGAGGTGGCGGCACAAGTTCTGACTTTACTTCCCTGCTATCCTTGCCACCGCCGCTCATGGATAATAATTTGGCATCTGATCACGGTGCTCGTCCTGCGAGAGTTCATAACGAAACAGGTAAATCTTGGTCGGAATCCATTCAACGTGCCCGTCGCACTGCAGGACATTCCCGCCCGACGCACCGTGATTGTTATTCGCGTCGGGGAAGTTTTGTCGGCCCGGCGGATCATCTCCGTCAGGTATCAGCCAAATTTGGGAAGGCCCGGGCACCGTTCCCTTGAGCCCGAATGTGTCAAACATGTGCGTATAACTACGCACGGTCGATAAACTCTTTCTCACCCCGGAGGCCTTGAGAATGCGGCTGCCCATCTTTACGTTGGTAAAATTGCTCGAACCGGAGTGCGCATTCATAAACCCAAACAACTCGTAACTGGTGCCGTAGTTGCTCCGATTCCCGGCATAGCCGGAGAGATCGAACAACTGGTCCACACCAGTATCAGGATGCGGGAACTTATAGTCCGCGCGGATGTTGTTCGCCGCGCCGGGGCAAAGGAAGGTCTTCAACTCCGGAATGTAGGCCGGATGTAAAAAATTCACATTGTCGTTCGTATCGTCGATGGCATCCGAAAAGTTTCCGCCTGAATCATCATGCGCGTACATCGTGGCACCGATTCCCAACTGACGAAGATTGCTCTGGCATTTTATCCGAAGGGCCTTCGACTTCGCCTGGCTTAATGTTGGCAACAGTAAACCTGCCAGGATGCCGATAATCGCAATGACGACCAGAAGTTCGACCAGACTGAACGCGATAGGGGATAGAATGGCAACAACTTCATTTCGAGATTTCATAATTCACGGATCGGCGAAAGATTAATCTGCGGCAGGATGCAATTCAATGATTTAGGTCATGCACCTCTCGCACCTAACTGAGCAGTTTTTCGGTTGACCCGATGAACTCGCACCATAACCTTCACACGTTATGACTCACAGAAGACTTCTGAATCTTTGGTCACCTACGGTCAATCGCTTGAATCTCTTTCCATCTACATGAAATGTTACGTGTCAGCCATGTCATGAACGAGAAGCCGCGACGACGGTCATGGAAACGAAGGATTCTCGTATGGATTGTTCGCGCTGTCTGTGTGTCGATTGTATTGGCGACGTTGGATTGTTGCTCGTCTCATTTCACCGGAAGCACAATCTGCAGCATTCCATTATACATGCTGAAAGACGGCGGAACTACCGGCTCTGTCGGCTTTGGTTATGTTCTAACATATTATCGCCAAATGGATGGACGAGCGTATGGACCTGAAGTGTGGTTTTGGTTTGCTCCCTTCGTGATCTCCGCCGCACATCGGCATGTAGAAGTTCGTTGGTTATGGGTACATGAAGACGCTTGAGATGTTCGATGGAGCGAATCGCCATCCCGGTTTTTCGCGCGATGCGGGTTATCTAAAGACATGGTGCGCTCCTGAACATCGCAAAATGAAGCCAACCACATGAAAATTCTCGCAGCTTTGCGCGTCGTTTGGATTTGTGGCCTCTTGTGGTTAACAACAACCGCCTTCGCCGCCGACAGTTTTCCTGCCAACGTCGCGCCCAATCCTTCCTTTGAAAACGACGTGAAACGATTGGGCGGATGGCTCCCTGTAGGAGTAGAGCCGACCAATGGCCCAACGCGTGTCTTCATCACGAATGGAGTTCATCGTCAAGGCTCAAGCGCGCTGTGCGTAAGGCCGGGCCCGCAAGGACTCGTTACCGGCAGACGTTTTGTGGCTAGCTATAATGGCGGCGAGGATACGAACCCAGCATCCGGCACGAACGGCGTTGGCGGCGCACGCACGATTGCGCTCCGCCTCGACCCCGACATCCGCAGCGTGAGTGGCTCCGGCTGGATTCACGCTCCGGCCACCGCCCGTTTTCAAATTTCATTCGCCTGGACGGGTCGCGAGACACGCCGACCTGCCGAAGTGTTGCACACCGACAGAACAGTCCTTGTCAGTCGTGAGGAAAACGGTTGGCGACTCTTTCAACTCACCGCCACGCGACCTCTTCGCAGCCATCAAGTGCAGTTCTGGGTTGAAGGAGATTCCACCGAGCCGTTCTATCTCGATGATGTGGAGATCACGATGCATCGCGCGACGCGCCTGGACGTGCTCGTGGACCAACTTGGCTACGAAACAACCTCGCGAACCAAAGTCGCCGTGCTTCAATCCGCGTCGCCGCCGAACAGCGCGCCCGTCGCTCGCGTCATCGATCTCCAAACTTTTCGCGAAGTCTTGCGCGGAGACTGGCAACGTTGCGATCCGATCCCCGATTGGGACCGCTTTCATTGGACTTTCGACTTTTCTGTCGCCACTAATCATGGCCGTTACCTCATCGCCGCAGGCGAGGGCAGAGCCGCTGTGTTCTCGCCGCCGTTCACGATCGGCGACGACTTGCTCCTCCAACAAACCGCCGAACCGGGCTACCGGTTCTTTTACTACCAACGCTGCGGCACCCCCGTCCCCGGCTTTCACGCCGCCTGTCACCTCGACGACGCCCGCATGCCCGATGGCAAACATCGTGACCTCAGCGGCGGCTGGCACGACGCAGGCGATTACAACAAGTATTGCGGCTTCACTCCGGAAACTTTTTACGCACTCGCGGTCGCGTATCATCGCCAGCCGAAGCTGTTCGATCAGTGGGATCGTGACCGGAACGGTCGTGCCGACATTCTCGACGAAGTGCTCTGGGGCGCCGAGTTCTTGCTCAAGGCGATCGACCGTGACTCGCTGGAACTCGTCGTGAACACCATCTCCACCGGCTACCGTTACTGGGGAGAACCCCAAAAAGAAACCGACAATCAACTTGGTAACCGCGACGATCGTCCGGTAACTCAACTCGGCGGCGACCGCACCTGGTGCGCGGCAGGATTCGCGTTGGCCGGCGCAGCCCTGAAAAAAGCGGGTGATACCGCTCGTAGTGATGACTTTATCAAGCTTGCGGTGCGACTCTACGAGAAGATTGGCGGCAACATGGAAACGCTCATTGCCCTTCACGCCGCAACGGGTGACGCAAGGTATCCTCAGGCGGCACGAACGCAGGTCGAAAATATTCTCAAGCAGCCAGCACCTGAAGACAACTTCCGCACGCTCGGCGAATTTGCAGCAGCGTTTCCTCGCGACCCGCTCACCGCCCGCATCAGACCCATCGCCGCTCGCCGCGTCGCAGAATTGGAGAAATTCTGCGTGCCCCCGTTTCAGCTTGCGCGATATCCCGGTGCGGATGGACATCCCATCTATTTCCAACCCTACGCGGACGTGAACGATTGGTATGTGGGCAGTACGATGCGCCAGTTGGACGTCGCCATTGAGGGTGCCCTCGCCACCAAATCTGGAGTCGATGCCGGGCGGCGGCTTGCAGAGAATCAGGTTCATTGGATTCTTGGACGCAATCCATTCGGCGTGTCATTGATAGAAGGTGTCGGCAGCAACTTCGTCCCGAATTATCACCACCGTTACAACACCATTCCGGGCAATCCGCGCGGCGCGGTGCCCGGCGCGTTGCTCAATGGGATCATCCGCGCCTGGCCGCACCAGGACCGTCCATGGCTTGACCTGACTCCCGAACCTAACGCCGACTACCATTGCAACGAACCCTGGCTGCCCTACAACAACCGCTGGATGCAGTTAATGTCGTTGTGGTGAAAATTAATTTTGCGTATCAGGTGGCCGAGTTCTCAAACCGCACAGTTCCACTGTCATTCGATTATGGGAGATGACTATTGCGTATCTGGCGTTTTCCCTGCGCGCCTTCCCATAGCTTGCTTCTCCATTCGTGTCTCGACCGGGAGAGTCGCCTGACGGCAGTCACCCCCGACTTTGCTACCAAAATAGAGCCAGGGAACTTCCAACCTTTCTGGATCACCCGGCAGATCTTAAGGACGGCTCGATGAATTCAGCGCTGGCAGGCCGGCGTCCGAAGCACTACGGCGGGATTTGCGTTTTCACGACGCCCTCACGCGCTCCGTACTTGGAATGAGCGCCCACCTCCGCTAAGAAGAGCCGGCTGATACGCCGCTGATGCACAACGTTGCTTTTCTTCAAGACCTGGCCGTGGTGATGCTGGTCGCCGGGTTGGTGACCGTCGGGTTCCGTTGGTTCAAGCAGCCGGTGGTCCTTGGTTACATCCTGGCGGGGGTGGTCATTGGGCCGCATCTGCTGCCGCATCCGATGGTAACTTCGCTGGAGAGCGTGCAGACGCTCGCAGAATTGGGGGTGGTGTTCCTGCTGTTCGCGCTCGGGTTGGAGTTCAATTTCCGTAAAATCCGCCAGATCGGTCCCACCGCGTTCATCGTGGCGCCGCTGGAAACGGCGCTGCTTTTCTTCGCCGGATTCGAGATCGGTCGCGCTTTTGGCTGGCAAACGATGGACTGTGTGTATCTGGGCGGCATCTTGATGATCTCCTCGACAACGATCATCGCCAAGACTTTGTCCGAGATGGGGAAGAGCCGAGAACCTTTTGCACAGGCAATCTTCGGCATTCTGATCGTGGAGGACATCATCGCTGTGTTGCTGGTTGCGTCGCTCTCGGCCGTCAGTCAGACCGGGGGCTTCGACTGGGCAGCGTTGCTGTCGTTATCGCTGCGGCTGTCAGAATTCGTGGTCGTGGCCGTGGTATTGGGACTTTTGGTCGTGCCACGGTTGTTGCGGTTTGTGGGGCGGTTTCGACAAGAGGAAACCCTGCTGGTGACCGTGCTGGGGCTTTGTTTCGGTCTGGCCCTGCTGGCGGCCAAGCTGGGCTTCAGCGTGGCGCTAGGGGCTTTCATCATGGGCGCACTCATCGCGGAATCGGAGGAAATCCGGCGCATCGAACGGCTCATCGTCCCGTTGCGCGACATGTTCAGCGCGGTGTTTTTCGTGGCGATTGGGATGCTCATCGATCCAGGGGTGCTCCGGGAGCACGCACTGGCGGTGACGTTGATCGTGGTGGCGCTGGTTGTCGGCAAGGTGGTGGCCGTGTCGTTCGGAAGCTTTCTGGCCGGATACGAACCGGGAACGGCCTTGCGGGTGGGATTGGGTCTCGGGCAGATCGGTGAGTTCTCATTCATCATCGCCGGGCTGGGGGCCACGTTGGGGGTGACGAGTTCGTTCCTTTACCCAATCGCCGTGGGTGTGTCGGCGGTGACGACCGTGCTGACCCCGTACCTGATCCGCCACTCCAGCAAGTTGATCGGGCTGCATGACCGACTGGCGCCCGCGTCTATGCTGAGTTATCAGCAGGATTACCTGGAATGGGTGAAGCGCATCCGACAGCAGCGCGCGGCTGATCGGGCGCGCAAAATCATCCGGACCATGCTGCTGCAACTAGGCATCAACGTGGCGATCATTGCGGGAATCTTCATTGGCGCGATGTTTGTGCAGCGACTGGAACCGGGTTGGCTGCACGTGCTGCCCGAGTGGGCGGGCGGGCCGAGGACGGTACTATGCCTGGGGGCGTTGCTGTTGAGTCTGCCGGTCGTCGTCGCGTTTCTGCGGAAGCTGCAGGCGCTGGCGATGTTGCTCTCCGAGCTGGCCATTCGGGAAGCGGCTGGCCCGAAGCA
Organism: uncultured Verrucomicrobiota bacterium; assembly: GCA_964651015.1. Taxonomy (GTDB): domain Bacteria; phylum Verrucomicrobiota; class Verrucomicrobiia; order Limisphaerales; family PALSA-1396; genus CAZYYS01. Next base: position 4,006 of record CAZYYS010000107.1, on the reverse strand, counting down.
GAAAGCTGCTCTGCGCGCGCTCCTCTCCAATACGATCCTGTTTGCGGGTGCGATTGGGGTAAGCGTTCTTCTGTTACTACTCAGTGCCCCGCTCTTGCCACCTTTGGAAACTTTGGTTTTGGTCGGCATCCTGGTGACACTTGTGGCCGTCTTTCTTCGCTCGCACCTGGTGCGCATCTACGCTCGGGCCCAATCGGCGATCAGGGAAACGCTGGCGCGACCCCATGAAACTCATCCTCCGGAACCGTCCAAACCATTGCCGCCTCTGTTGGAGAATGCCGAACTCCACACGATCAAGCTTGACTCGCACTCCCCGGCCATTGGGCGCTCAATCAAAGACCTCCATTTGCGTTCTCGCACTGGCGCCACGGTGATTGCGATCCGACGAGGTCAGGAGACCCTTCTCAACCCGGGGCCGGAAGCTGTCCTCACAGCGAAGGACGAGGTGCTTTTGTTTGGCGACGCTGAGCAGCTTGAGGCTGGAGCTAAGGCGCTCCGCGAAGGTTAGGCGGGCGGGTCTCTCAACCGGTCAACTGCCTTTCGTCCCACCGAAGGGCGGTGTTCGGAGGCGTCGCGTGTATGTAGCGAGGCGGTTCTCACAACCGAGATGCACTACTGCTCTATCGTTGAAACCACCACGAAACCCACTGCCGACCGCCAAAAACCCATATCGCAGCCGCCAGAGCGATGTACGGGCCGTATGGCAAACGACTCGACCACGCCTGTTTCTTGAGCACAATCAACGTCACACCCACCACCGAGCCGATAATGGAACTGACCATTAAAGAAAAAACAGCCGCCTGCCAGCCAAGGAAAGCGCCGATGGCCGCCATGAATTTCACATCCCCAAACCCCATCGCTTCCCGCGGCACGACTACTTCACCGGTCACGGCCTCCAAATGAAAAATCTCTTCCGGATTGAATGTTTCTTCCCCTATCTTCAGCCGTTCGGGTGAAAGCCGGACGAGAACATTTGCATAGCACCGATCGATCAACTCCACGGTCCGCGCGTTCAAAGCGATAAAATCCGATTTCCGATAAAACAAGTCTTCGTAGGGGATTTCCTTGTCCGGCAACACGAGCGATGTTTCGCTAAAAACAATCTTGCTCTCGGCGGTCAGCTCCAACTTCTGTCGGCCAAACAGGAGTTTTCCACCGCGCAGAATCAGGTAAATCAGTCCGCCGCCGATAGCGGCGCCCCAGAAACTTGCTTTCATTGATGCCGCCAGAGATTGAACACCATGCATGGCCGGGACAAGGAAGGAACAAAGAATCCCCGCCACAATTCCCCCGATGGTTATTTCATCGGGAATAATGAAGTGCTCAAAATCGATGAACGTGGCAACGATCAAGCCGGCGAGAAAGAGACAATAGATCAGCGCCAACCAGGCCGACTGTTCACCGAATGACAACCAACAACTCAAAAACGCGACGCCGGTCAGCAGTTCCACCAACAAATATCGGATTGAGATTGGTGCGCCACAGTTCTTGCACTTACCACGGAGCGACAGCCAGGTAACCAGGGGAATATTCAGAAACCACGGAATCGAGTAATTGCAGTGCGGGCAATGTGATGGCGGAGAAACGACGCTCTTTCCCAATGGCATCCGATAAATGCAGACATTCAGGAAACTCCCCCACATGCAGCCGAAGACAAAAAATACCAGCGACCAGAAATCGAACGGGATTCCCGCCCAATTCCGGGAATCAAAGATCGCATCAACGCCCATAAACATTTTGCTCAAGCGCCCGACGCATGACCTCAATCGGAGCCGACTGCCCGCTCCACACTTCCAGCGCCTTGGCGCCTTGATACAGCAGCATGCCGATTCCGTTGGCCGTGCGACCGCCCGCCGTCTTGGCCGCCCGCAGTAATGGCGTCTCGGCTGGCCGATAAATGGTGTCGTAAACCGCGCGCGCTTGTCGCAAGGAAAATTGTTTGTCGTCCAACGGCAATGGGTCGCCCACCGCGAGGCCAAGCGACGTGGCATTGATGGCTAGATCGACTTCGCCGCGCGGATACTCGAGTTGCACTTTTACCTTCGGATGGCGCTGCCGGATTTCCGCCGCGACCGTCGCCGCTTTGGATCGGGTGCGGTTTACGAGGAAAAGCTCCCCCACGCTTTCCGACGCCAACTTGAGCGCAATCACCCGCCCCACCCCCCCCGCCCCGAGCAACAACACGCGACCATTGCGCAACTCCAAGTCCAAATCCTCACGCAACGCCCGCACAATGGCGTCGGCATCCGTGTTAAAGCCTTGGGTGCGGATTTTCTCGGGCGAGCTTTCACCGAATTGATGAAGCGGCAGCCATGTGCCGCTTTTGTCGCGGCCCTCAAAGCGAATGGTGTTCACCGCGCCCCATGTTTTGGCCGATTCATCAAGCACGTCCACCAGGTCCATGGCCAGCATTTTGTGTGGAACGGTGAGATTCAGCCCGATGAATTCCATGGCCTTGGCGCCGTCGATGGCCCGGCGCAAGTCCTCAGGGCGGACCTCAAAGGCGAGATAACGCCAATTCAGACCGAGCGTAGCGATTCCTGCATTCTGCATCGCCGGTGACGCGGAATGCTTAATGGGGTGGCCGAACACCGCGCAGAAGCGCGTCGCGGCATTTATCGGGGTGACTTCCGTATCGGACACGTGCCGGTTATAGACAGCGAAGTTGAAAGTTCAAAGTTCAAAGTTCAAAGTCTCGAGCTCGAACAAGACCGACACGATCGTACTGCACCATCAATTGCTAATCGTTCAAACACGAACATCTCCTAGGTTACTTCGCTTTTTCCCACAACGCTGGTTTAGCGTCCCACAGGGACGTTCTATTCAGGAAGTTTGTAGTAGCAGTGTTGTCGAGCTTTCGACGAGCTTCTACCTCTGTCAATTCGCGAAAACGTCGAGCGAAAGAGGTCGCCACTGACGCCACCATCGGATTAGCGTCGTTCTTAAGGCCCTCCAAATCCGGGATCACCGTGACTGGTTCAGCGTTGATTGCCCAAAGCACCTCAATGGCCCGCGCCCGCAGATCAGGAAACTCGGTTTTGTCTTGGGCCACTGTCAGAAGATCAGAAGTCGCGCGGCGCGCGACGTGTCCCAGCACTTCAATCGCAGAAATCGCTCGTTCTCTGGTTGTGTGCAAGTTCCATCGAATGGGCCATCGGCGTCGAAGCCAGATTGGCGCGTTCTGCAAGAAACGCCGCTCCAGCTTCGAGCCCAAGCGCAACTTTCTTGTCAGCGCCGGAACAGTCGATTCACCCATGATTGAGAACGCGAGATCAAATCTCGGTCGATTGGTTTCAAAATCTGAACTAACAATCCATTCACTAACAGTTCGACCTTCGAATGTGGGCTCCGATTTGACCCGTTTAAACCGCCACAACGTTGCTGACGCCAATCCGATTCCTACCACTGCGACGAGCAAGCATAGTTTTTGGCCTCGGCTTATTCCTCTAACTCTCGTCACGCCCATTCGCTGATGAAACTCGCCGCATGAATCGCTTTCAAGAGTTATTGCAAAAAAAGACGGCGCGGATCGAATGATCCGCGCCGTGTGCGCATTCGCTACTTCCCCGATTCCTCTCCTTTAATCGTCAGTCATTCATTGCGGACAGCAGCGCAAAATTGATTGGCTTCGCCTGACTCGCTATTTCCTACCTCCTTTCTTCGCCGTGGTCGGTACGGTGGCAATGGTTTGCAAAACGCGGCTTGCAATCTTGTATGGATCGCCCTGCGAATTTGGACGTCGGTCTTCGAGGTATCCCTTGTAGTCGTTGTTGACGAAACTGTGCGGCACGCGAACGGAAGCGCCGCGATTCGCCACGCCGTAGTTGAATTTGTCAATCGACTGGGTTTCGTGGAGACCGGTCAACCGCAGGTGATTGTCCGGCCCATAAACGGCGATGTGTTCATTCTTGTATTTGTCGAACGCCGCCATGAGCGCCTCGAAGTAGTCCTTGCCCCCGACCTCGCGCATGTGTTTGGTCGAAAAATTCGTGTGCATGCCGGAGCC
>CAZYYS010000106.1:15643-15959 GCA_964651015.1 uncultured Verrucomicrobiota bacterium | reverse complement strand
TAGACGAGGCAACAGCTTCCCAACGTTTTCCATTCTTGCGGAAATGCGCTGTCCACGAGCGATCGGAAAGAATGCGCGGTGCGGTCAGTTTGCGTCCGTCAATTTCGACTGTCGGCGGTCGTGCGTTGTCGAGCGGGCAAAGCCCCGGCGCAAAGTCGAGTGTCAGCGCCGAAACATTTCTTGTGGTCACCTCCACTTCTCTCGCCCTTGAAGTTGTCGGCGCCCGGGTTGTTGGGCATGGTCGTCGCCGACTAGGGGCCGTTCGCGGTGACCTGGAAGCGCGAGCGCGCGCGCTTGCCGTCCTCGAACACAAAAT
>CAZYYS010000106.1:0-15633 GCA_964651015.1 uncultured Verrucomicrobiota bacterium | reverse complement strand
AGTCGAGTGTCAGCGCCGACACATTTCTTGTGGTCACCTCCCCGTCGTTGTCCTCGTCGTCGAGAGCGGCATCGACGCGGGCGCGCTCCCAGTGCTGCTCCAAGCCGTCCACGGTCACCCAGTTCATCCGATTGTAGCGTAGCGTCCACGTCGTGAAACGAATATGTTTGGGAACGGGATTGCGTCCACGCGCAGCGATGCTGTCAATGCGACGGTTGATCTCTTTCTTGGAATCGGGGTGATAGCTGTGGCCCGTTTTCGGCCCGATGACGTGAACCAATTCCAGTCCTTCGGCGGCCATCGCTTTGGCCATGATGTCGGCGGCCTGCTTCTGGCTGTCGATTTCACCGCTGTAGGCGACCGTCGGACAGTTGAAGAGATTCACGGCGTAGTCGGTACAATCATAGAGATGCCAGAGTTTTCTCTCATACCACGTCGGCGTGAGGGTTTCCTTCTGGAACACTTTCAGGAATTCTGGGGTCTCGGAAAAACCGGCGCCAGGTGCCGCTGCAGCCCAAAGCCCCGCGTAATGAACCGCCATGTGCCAACACGCCGCGCCGCCAAGCGAAAAGCCCCGCACCACGAGACGGTTCTCATCAATCGGATAATGTTTACGCACGTCAGCCAGTGCCTCGAACACATCGATCTCGCCCGCGAATTTGTTCCCGTTGCAGTAGCGGCCATAGAGATGGAGCACAAAAGTATCAGGCGGTGTAAATTCGCCCGGCGATTTTTGCCGGCCATTGATGAAGTCCAGTTCCGTCAACGTTTCGCCACGGCCGTGGAACCAGAAATCAAGTCGATGCGCCCGACCCGAACCGGCTTGATACGTAACGGGCACAACCAAACCGTACGGCTGCACAGAGCCATCGATCCTGGAGACGTAACCACGGACGATGAAACCAGTGGCACTCGTCCACGGCGCTTTGCCCCCGCGCAACGACTGTGCGCGTTCGTGCCCTTGCTTTAGAAAATCGCGGGCAATTTGCGTCTGGTTCGTTTTGTAGAATTCGTTGTAGTTGAGCGCGTAGCGGACGGCGTTGTGGAAAATCTGCACGTCCGGGAGCAACTCCAACAGCGTGGGCTTTGACAATTCCCCGCGCAACGAATCGATATCCTTGCCAAGATCGGCTACCCCCGCCGAAAGTTCTGCGCGGTCAGCTTCGGAAATAGTGATGCCCGCCGGCGGGACGGGTCGGACTTTATCAGGGAGATTATCCGCCAGCCCATCGGCGCGAGCAGTGGCGATGCAAAAGACTGTGGCCAAAAAGACGACGCGTTGTTTGTTCATAAATTCTGTGCTCTCGTGTGGTGGCGTCTCGGTAGAGCGCCGCTGTTTTGTAAAGACAGAGTTTGCGACGCTCTGCCGAGACGCCTACGTCAAAAGTCACGGCGACGCCTGCGCCGTACGTTGTTCTTCGCCACGCCGCTTTTGAAAGGGAGTGCTCTTTACCACTTCAAGCACTAGAGCAGAAAACTTGTAATTGTTTTTGGCCAGTCCTTTTGAAATCTCGTCGATGGCGCACTTGTCGTAATGTTCCATACCACGACCCAGCGCGTAGGTCAGCATTTTCTCGGAGAGGCAACGGATGAAGTCTTCCTTCTTCTTGCTAACGAGCAATTCCCGAAGTTCCGCGGCGCCTTTGAATTCTTCTCCGCTGACCAGTTCCCCCGAAGGATCAATCGGGAAACTGCCGTCCTTCTCGCGCCATTTGCCGATCCCATCGAAATTCTCGAAGCCAAAACCGATCGGGTCCATCCGCGCATGGCAACCGGCGCAATTGGGGTCGGCGCGATGCTGTTCCATCCGCTGCCGCAGGGTGCCTGAGAGGACGACCTCTTTCGCTTCGCTCAATTCCGGGACGTTACCCGGAGGTGGTGGTGGCGGTGTGCCAAGGAGATTCTCCAGAATCCACTTACCCCGTTTTACCGGCGAGGTCCTGGTGGGATTGGAAGTAATGGTCAGAATGCTCGCATGAGTCAACAGACCGCCCCGCTGATCGCCTGAAAGAGAGACGCGTCGGAATTGGTCTCCCTTGACACCTTCGAAGCCGTAATGGTTGGCCAGTCGTTCGTTAAGGAAAGTGTAATCTGCGTTAAGGAATTCAAGCACGCTGCGGTCTTCACGCATGATGGCGGAAAAGAACATCGTCGTTTCCTTCTCCATCGCGGCCCGCAGATTTTCGTCAAAATCCGGGAACTGCCCGTGGTCGGGTGAAACCATCGCCAAATTACGGATTTGCAACCATTGGCCCGCAAAGTTGTCCACGAGTGCTTCTGCCTTCGGGTCTTTCAACATGCGCTTGATCTGCGCCTCCAGATTCTTTCGCAACTCGCCGCGTCCGGCCAGATTGAACAACTCTTCGTCAGGCATCGTGCTCCAAAGAAAATAGGAAAGCCGTGAGGCCAACGCGTATTCGTTGATGAGATGGGCGGATTTGGGATTGTCTGGTTCCGGTTGAAGTTCGCCACGAAACAAGAATTGCGGCGAGACAAGCACCGCCTGCAGCGCCACCTTTATTCCCATCTCAAAACTTTCGCCTTGCTTGTCCGCAAGCTCAACCAACTTGACCAGACGATCCACTTCGTTCGTCGAAACTGGACGACGAAATGCACGTCGGGCAAAGTTGCCGATTATCTCGCGGGCGCAATCCAGCTTGGTCGCCGGTGTGGGTTCGCGAATGAAAATGCGCTTGTGCGTTTCCGGCACGACTGGCGGCCCCGGTGGGTCCACCACTTCGAGGTAATCGATGATCAAGTTGCGGTCGCGGTTGTCAGGGTTTGGATCATCGGGATTCACGTAGTTGTTGATGTAAGCCGCGGCGAATTTGCTTTTGCCAGTGGAGACAGGAACGCGGATCTCGTAAACGCCAGGCGCACTTTCCACGGCGGTTACATCGAATACTTTGAGGGCTTTCCCATCCAGACGAAACTCCATGCGCGCGGGGTCAGGGCCGGCTTGCTGTCCAAATGCCCGCGCTCTAAAAATGTATTCACCATGCCTGGGGACATCGAATTTGGTGAAGACCTCACCCTCGCGATTCAGCGCGCGCGCGCCGTTCCCATAGATACCGCCAGGCGCCGTGGATTCCAGTTTGCCCGCGGCAAACCGTTTGACCGGCCCGTTCGTGGAAAGGTCAGTGGCAATGGCCGCATCGAGAATCCTCTCTGCAGCCGTCAGATATTTCTCCAGCAAGATAGGTGGTAAGGAAAGCACGTCTCCGATGTTGTCGAAGCCGTAGCCGACATCATCAGCCGGGAAATCGTCCGCCGGGTGGAAATCAACCCCCAGGAGGTCGCGAATCGTATGATTGTATTCGACGCGATTAAGCCGACGTAATGTGACGCGCCCGGGATCGGGGTGATCGCAGTCGCATTTGAAAATCGTGGCTTCGATCCACCTGGCAATCAAATCGCGCTCGGTCTGAGTCGGTTTGGGTTTCTTCGCAGGCGGCATTTCGTGAGTGCGGATGTGATGCAGAACCGTTTCCCAAACCTTCTGGTCTTTAAGAATTGCGGCTTCGTCCTGGTAGCCCTGCAGCGACAGATCGCCCTTTTTCTTGTGGTCACCATGGCATTCGTAGCAATACCTGTTTAGCAGCGGTTTGACATCGGCTTGAAAACTCAGCTTCTTTTTGACGCTGAATTCCACGATCCACAGGAAAAGAAGAGGAACTCCGACAATCAATGCCAACCTGACTATGGAGCTACGATCAGCCACTCCCACATCCTAGCCTTATCGGCGGTGGATTTGGAGAAGTTTTTTGAGCAAGGAATATTACCAACGCCCACCAGCATATCCTAGTCGCATTCAAGCCAACGCCCATCCTGGCGAAATCTCCGCATCAAGCGAAGTAGCAGCCGCACTGGCCAACAGTTTTCGTTCAGCCAGAATGCCGATCATCGCGGCATTGTCGGTGCAAAGCGCTTTCTCTGCGAGTCGTAGATGCAAAGCAGCTTCATCACATGCCTTTTCCAACTCTTTGCGCAACGTTCGATTGCAGGTCACGCCGCCCGAAGCCGTGACGCACTTGACACCGACGCGGAGAGCTGCGGCGATAGTTTTGGTTACGAGCACTTCGACGATTGCGGCCTGGACACTGGCGCACAGGTCGTGCAGCTGTTGGCCGTTGCACAGCACTTCAGGATGGCCGCGCAGGAAGTAGCGCACGGACGTTTTCAGCCCGCTGAAGCTGAAATCATCATTTGCGTCATTCATCATCGGTCGTGGAAAAGAAAACGCCCTCGGATTCCCCTGCCCCGCCAACCGGTCGATCTCCGGCCCACCGGGATAAGGAAGCCCGATGAGTTTCCCTGTTTTGTCAAAACATTCCCCCGCAGCGTCGTCCAGTGTCGAACCCAAAAGGCGATGCTGGAGTTCCGCCTTGACATGCACAAGCATGGTATGCCCCCCGCTGACGATGAGTGACACGTTCGGTTGAAATGACTGAAAGTCTGCCGTGGGCGGAACACCCGCAACCCAAGGTGAATACAGGTGCGCCTCATGATGGTGAATTCCAATAAACGGTTTGCGCAACGCAAACGCCGTTGCTTGTGCGGCCTTCATGCCAATGAGCAACGCATTCGGCAGACCGGGCCCTTGGGTTGCGGCAACGGCTTCGAGTTGGTCCGCCCTCACACCCGCTGCGCCCAAGGCCGTGAGCGCAACGGGAAGCAGGTTACGAAGATGCTCACGCGCGGCCAACTCCGGCACGACGCCACCGTATTCGGCGTGGAGGCGGATTTGAGACGAGACGGAATTGGCAAGCACTCGCCCGTCACGCACAATCGCCACGCTCGTTTCGTCGCAGGAAGTCTCGATGGCAAGCAAGGTCATGTGAACGAAAAACAAGAACGAGCGAACGCAAAATCCACTTCGCCGGTCCCCGCTTGCGGCTCGCAATCCGCGGTCTGAAGTTCGAACCTATTTAATCGCGATTTTTTCGGCAGCCTTCTTTGTTGCCTGGTCACCCGCAGAAGCACGATGAGTGTAAAGTTTGATGCCCTTCAGCAAATCCATCGCGTAATCCAACTGGACGTCGCGGGCATTCTTGACCCGTTCCCGATCCTTTTCTTCAAGAAACTCGGCTCCTCCCGGTGATCGCTTTAGCGCAACGTCGCGCTCCTCGTCTTCTGACATGGGCACGATGATGTCCGGCGTGATGCCTTCCTCGTGAATGACTTTATGGCTGGGGGTGTAATATTTGGCTGTCGTCAAGCGCAATGCCGAACCATCCTGTAGCGGCAAAATGCTCTGAACGGAACCTTTACCGAAGGTCTTTTCGCCGAGCACCACCGCCCGTTTTAAGTCTTGCAAACAACCGGCCACGATTTCCGAGGCGCTGGCGCTTCCCAAGTTGACCAGAATCACAATCGGCATGTCCCGCACTTCATCTCCCCGCCCCGCAGCGCGCCGCTTGGAGCTTTGAGCAGCGTTACGGCCTTCCGTTGTCACCACCAACTCACCTTTGGGCAGGAATTTTTCGCAAACGGCGACGGCCTGATCCAACAAACCGCCGGGATTATTACGCAAATCCAAGATCAACGATTCCATTCCTTGGGCCTTCAGTTTCTTCAAGGCATCTTCGAGGTCATCACCCGTTTTTTCACCAAATTGCACAAGACGGATGTAGCCGATTTTGTTTTCGCCCAGCGGGAATTCCCGTTTGCCGTTGACGTCCTTGACCATGTCAACCTTGATGATCGCACGCTTCAGTTTGAGTTCGGAAACATTGCCGGAGGACGGTCGCAAAATCGTTATGGTCACTTCGGTATCCGGCTCGCCTCGCAACGTTTTTACGGCATCTTGCAGACTCATCTTTTCCGCGCTCTTGCCGTCGATCTTGATAATGCGATCACCGGTCAATATGCCTGCCTTGTAACCGGGTGTGTCCTCCATGGGGGCGACCACCGTCACAAAATTGTCCTTCATGGAAATCACGATTCCCAGACCACCGAACGCGCCTTGTGTGTCTTTCTGCAACTCATCATATTTGGTTGGCTCCATGAATTCGCTGTGGGGGTCAAGCGTGTTGATCATTCCCTTCAGCGCGCCGTAAATCAGGTCCTTGTAAGTTATCTTCCCGCCATCGACATAATCCTTTCTCACCCGCTCCATCACATAAGAAAAAAGCTCGAGGCTGGGATAAGCAGAATCCTTGTCCGCTGCTTGCGCGGAGTAGAAATAGACACGTGCGCCCACCAAAAGATTCAGTCCCAGGGCCGTGACCAGCAAACCGTATAAGATGCGTCTTTTCATATTGCTTGAATGAAGTCTGGCAGACCATAACCTCGAAACCTTGGATAGGCAAGGATGCTCTGTGATCTTGAAACATCAGTGAGGAAGTTAGTTAACTTTGATACCGCAGTAACAGTTCGACGTAGGGCAAATCGGTTGGCACGGTAACCTTGGGATTTGGACGCTCGTTAAGCACGAGTTTTACCGGTTGACCAATCAGTTCACACGCCGCTGTATCGTCGGTGACTCGCAATCCCCTTTCCCGCACCAGAGACAGGGCGCGGCGGATGACTTCCACGCGAAAGGTTTGTGGTGTCTGCACGGCCCAGAGTCGCGAGCGATCCACGGTGCGCATCGCCAGTTTGCCATCAGCCGATTCCTTGATTGTGTCCGTGACCGGGTGGGCGGCGACCGCTGCACCAAACTCGCGTGCGGCCTCAATCGTCGCTGCTACTACCGTCTCCTGCGTGCATGGCCGGGCCGCGTCTTGAATAGCGACAATCTCGGTCGCGGGCGACAGCGTCTGCAAGCCGTTCCACACCGAGTCCTGGCGTTCGTTGCCGCCAACTACGAGCTTATAGGGTTTCGAGAGGCCGAATTTCGCGGCCAAGTCGGTGAAGGTGGCTTGCATCCCTTCCCGGATAACAAGAATGATTTCATCAACACATTTCGCTCGCTGAAACGCTTGCCAGGTGTGAGCCACCACCGGACGCCCGCTGACTTCCAGAAACAGTTTGTCAATGTTCGTGCCCATCCGGGTGCCCTTCCCTGCTGCGACTATGACTGCGGAAATCATGATCCCCTTCTACCGAAACCAACATCGAGAGTCGAGAGCTTGTGAGGTCGGTATGCGCTTGCGAATTCTCCCAATCCATGGATTTCGCCCGCCCCCCAGGAACGCGCCCCATTAGTTTGTCCATGCGGCTGCGGCCGGGCCTTCAAGCAGTCGCCAAACCAAGGTTCTTCACAATTTGTGTTGTCGAGCGGGCTTTGTTCAACGTGTAAAAATGAAGTCCCGGCACGCCGTTTCGGAGCAATTCATCGCACTGTTCCGTGGCGTAGTCGATGCCGAACTCCGCAGTCGCTTCGTCGTTATCGCCAAGTTTCTCCAAGTCACCGAGCAATGGCTTTGGCAACTCTGCCCCGCACAACGCGGTGAACCGCTTGATTTGCGCCGCGCTTAAGATCGGAATGATACCGGGGCAGATCGGGACCGTTACACCAAGCCTGACGAGATAGTCGCGAAATTCGAAGAAATCTGCGTTGTTGAAAAAGAGCTGAGTCAACACAAAATCCGCGCCACAATCAATCTTGGCTTTCAGATGCCGCCAATCGACATGCTTCCCTTCCTTACAGGCAACGTGACCTTCAGGAAAGCCGGCCGTGCCGATGGAGAATCCGCCAAGCTGTTTGAGAAAGGTCACGAGTTGGTAAGAGAATTCAAATCCACCGGGCATCTTCTGGAATTCACTGTTGTTCCCCGTGGGATCGCCGCGCAAGGCGAGAATATTCTTAATTCCAAGACCGCGCGCCTGCTCGATCACTTCGCGCAGTTGTGCCTTCGTGGAGTTGACACAAGTAAGATGCGCCATTGCCGTAAGACCATGCTCGCGTTGAATGCGATCAACGATCATCAATGTCTTGTCACGCGTGCTGCCGCCTGCGCCGTAGGTCACCGAGCAATAATCCGGTTTGAGTTCCAAAAGTGCGGGGATGGTCTTTTCGAGAAGGTTACGGTCGCCTTCTTCCGTTTTCGGCGGAAAGAATTCAAAGGAAACCACCGGCTGTCCGGTCGCGCCTTTGGCGGCATGAATGTCGCGTATGAACTGCATTGTCGGCGCGATTGTTTGCGAACGCGGCAATCAAATGCAAGCCGGCAAAACCTTTTTTGCCCGTTGGGTACGAAATAAGGCCAGAGGAACTTGTGATGAGCAACCCGCCGCGGTGAGAATTAAATTATTGTGAGCGCGTTCGCTCAATCGCCGCCAGTTGTGCCTTGGCTTTAGGATCACCCCTGTCGGCGCGAGCCACGAGATCGGCCGTCATCGCCTGCTTGGCATTTTCCACTGCGACGAGCTGCGCCGCCGTCACTCCGGGAGCGTGCTGTGCCGCCTGAAGCGCAACGACCCCACCCGCAAAGTCATTTGATTGAACGGCGGAGAGAGCAAGCCTCACGTAAGCCTTCGCATCGCCAGGCACGTTTCGAGTTTGGCCGGCAACCGCTGGCTCGCTTCCACTAGGAGCCGCAACCTCTGCATCTTGAAAACTCTTCTCCAACTCAGAAATCTGTGATTTCACGTCCGCTCTTTTACTGCAACCGCCCGCGAGGAGCAGTGCCGCGCCCAAGAATGGAGATAGCCACCAAAGAAATCTCATAAGCTGCGTGCCGGCCTCAAGGCCCGCGTCCCCCGCTCCTGTCGTTCGGGTAGCACCAAAGTTCGTTTTTGTTCGGGTCTGCCAGAATCTTATAGTATTTATCCCATTTGAGGTACTCCACGTGGCCCCCCATCAAACCGACGATTGCTCCGCTGATATGCCGCTTGGAAAAGCCCTCATCTGGCCGACTTGACCCGTCGTTGAAATAGCCGGGATCACGTTCGTCAGTTTCCCAAAGCAACATGTCCGTCGCTTTGAATGAAGAGCTTTTGAATGTCTTCCCGCGCGCGCCGGCGTCCCAGTCAAAGGCTCCGCCTCCGTTGATAACACTGCCATTCATGAGGTAACTCGTGAACTTAATGGTGGCTTGTCGCCAGGCGGGGGTGTTCGTCTTATGGAGCGGACACATGTACATGCTCCAACTTTTCACGACGGGAAAGAAAAGCCCACGCTCCGGCCCGAAATATGTGCCCGCCTTCGGCAACGTTTCGCCCGGCTTGTAGAGCCAGCCCGCCGGGAGCGAGGGATTGGCGGCACCGGAGTCACCACCACAATTAGGCGGCTCGATTTGTTCGCTGGAATCGTTCAGATACATGACGTGAGCCAGCAGCAGTTGCTTCTGATTGTTCATGCAAGTTGTCCGCGCCGCCTTTTCCTTTGCCTTGGCCAGGGCGGGCAGGAGCAAACCAGCCAGGATGGCAATGATGGCGATCACCACCAGAAGTTCGATTAGTGTAAAGCCACCCGGCGTATTTCCCCGCCGCCACTGCTGAAGTGTTGGATCTCTCATGGTTGGTCCTTTCACGATGACACCTGTTGGAACTAAGAAACTATTTGCCCGGTAATCAGAATAGTCAATACTCAGTTCAGAAAATCTCTCGACTGAAACTTGTCTATGACGATGACAAAAACCGTGCCACGGTTTCTCCTTCTTTTGGTGCTGGCAAACATGCCTCTCGGAAGTCTTGGAGAAGAAAGGCAGCTTCCAAACATCCTGTGGATTTGCGGCGACGATCACGCGCCCTACGTCATCGGCGCGTACGGAAACAAACAGGTGCGCACGCCAAATCTCGACAGACTTGCATCCGAAGGAATGAGATTTGATCGCGCCTTCTGCAATTCACCGGTTTGCACGGCCTCCCGGCAGTCGTTTCTCACGGGCCGTTACCCGCGCACCATCGGCGTGACGCAACTGAAAACGTCACTGCCGGAGAATGAAGTCACCTTGGCCCAAATTCTGAAGAGCACCGGATACGACACCGCGGCGATCGGCAAGATGCACTTTAACAGTTCGCTCAAGCACGGCTTCGATCAGTTGATTGATTTACACCAACATCACGAATGGTTGCAGGCAAAGGGCAGGGACTTGCTACCGCGGGCCGTTGAAGTGCAGCCGCCTTGGAAACCGTTCAAGGACCCGGCCAGCATCTGGTTAAACAGCGCGTGCCGACCGTTCGGCGCCCTGGATGCCGACATGGCGGGAACATATTTGGCGGAGCAGGCAGCCAAATTCCTTCGCGATCACGAGACCAAACCGTTCTTTCTTATCGTCAGCTTCTACGAACCGCACTCGCCGTTTTATTTTCCGGTGGAATATCGCGATCGCCACAAGCCGGAAAAGTTTAAAGTTCCCAAAATAGGAGCAGAGGATGACTGGCATATCCCCAAAATATTTCGCGGCCTCACGGACCGCGAGAAACAAGGGATCATCGCCGCCTACTACACATCGGCAGAGTTCCTGGATAAAAACACCGGAATGGTTCTGGACGCTTTGGAGAAATCCGGGCGAGCGAACAATACATTGGTAATTTACACCGGCGACCACGGTTATATGCTCGGACAACACGGACGCTTCGAAAAACATTGCGGCTACGAACCGGCGGTGCGCTCGCCGCTGTTGATGCGCTTCCCCACTCGAATCAAACCAAGGCAAACCACCGAAGCTCTGGTTGAATTCATCGACATTCTCCCAACGGTTTTGGACTACCTCGGGGTTCCAATCCCCACTAACGTTCAGGGCAAAAGTCTTGTCCCGATCCTGAGCGGAAAAACCAATCGCCACCGCGAACAAGTCTTCATCGAGTATTCGGAAAACGAGGAGGCGTACATCCGCACCGAGCGGTGGAAGTTCATTTACGCCAGCGGCAAGCGAGTTCGTGAAGATGGGTATGCCGCTGACAACCCCCTGCCCGGCCGGACGATTCAACTTTTCGACCTCTACCACGACCCTGACGAAGTGAAGAATCTGGCCGGGCTACCGCAGTATTCAAAACTCGTGGCCGACTTCACCGCGCAATTAGCAGAGCACCTGAAACGCACTGCCCGCCAGCCGGAGTTGATCCCGGAAACCGACGAAGTTCACGCGGCCATCGAGTTTTGTTTGCAACCAAGGGACGTTACGGGAACGACTTCGCGGTAGCCGCCGCGGTTACCTCGGCGGCTACAAGCTAATCTGAATACAAGGTTCAGGGCAGAGTTGCTGAACCACATTTGTCAGGACTTTTCCCATCCTGCGGGCGGAGGCGGTCTCGTAATTGCAGGACTTGTTTTTTTTTGAAGTCACCATAAAGTGAAGACATGAAGAACGATGTCTTGCCCGTGCAAATTCGCGGGATTCTGCCGGCCAACAGCGGCTGCGCGATTTTCGTCGGCAATGACGAGAAGGTGTTTGTCATCCACGTGGAGCAAAACATGGGCGCCGTCATCGGCATGTTCCTGCGCGACCAGCCCAAGGAACGGCCGCTCACACATGATTTGATCGCCAATATTTTCAAAGGGTTCAACATCACCGTCGAGCGCGTTATCATCACAGAATTACGAAACGCGACCTACTACGCACGACTCATTGTCCAGCAACAAAACGAAGTAGCCCGCAAAATTGTCGAAATAGACGCACGCCCGAGCGATTGTCTGGCCATCGCCGCCGCCCAGAAACGCCCCATCTACGTGACGAACCAGCTTTTCGAACAGGTGGAGGACATGAGTGAAGTTTTGGAGCGCATCAATGAAGGCGGTGAAGAGTCGGAGTAAGACTCATGCCCACCAGCGCCGCCAACCCGCCCGGCCCGCTCGTGCTCATTTGCGGTGACGACGATTTCGCCGTGGGTCAGCGCGCCAAGCAACTCTATCGGCAATGGACCACCGAGTTGGGTGGCTCGGACCACGAAATTATTGACGCCACCGCCGCCAACAGCGGCGAAGCCTTGCGGGCGCTCGCAAAATTGCGTGAAGCGCTCCAAACGCTTCCGTTTTTCGGCAATGCCAAGGCGATCTGGTTTCAAAACTGCAATTTCCTCGGAGACGAACGCACCGCGAGCGCTCAAGCTGTGACGGACGCTCTGGTCGAACTGCCCAAGGAGTTGAAGGAGTTTTCATGGGGGAACGTCCGCCTGCTCATCACCGCCGGCAAAGTGGACAAGCGAAAGACTTTCTACAAAACCATTGAGAAAATCGGCGTTGTGCAGCACTTTGCCGCCTGGTCCATCGATGACAAGAATTGGGCCGCGGAAGCGGAGATTACCGCGCAACGCGCCGTGCGCGCCCGCAAAAAGGAAATCTCGGACGAAGCGTTGGGAGAATTGATCAACTCGGCCGGAGTCAACGCCCGAATGCTCACCAACGAGGTCGAAAAGCTGGTGGTGTATTGTGGTGACAGGCCGCGCATCGAAGTCGAGGACGTGACGGCCATCGTTACCCGCAACAAACAGGCGCGGGCTTTTGCGCTCGGCGACGCGCTCGGCGACCGCGACCTGCCGCGTGTGCTGCGAACCTTGGACGAAGAATTGTGGGGTCTCCAGTTTGACAAACAAAAATCAGAAATCGGCCTGCTTTATGGGCTGATCACCAAGGTACGGGTCATGTTGTTTCTCAAGGAAATGTTGCGCGAAGGCTGGCTGAAAGCCGACGGTGATTACAACCGTTTCAAAGTGCAACTGGAGCGCCTGCCAGCGGATTCCCTGCCCGATGACAAACGATTTAGTCCACTCTCGATGAATCCGTACGTCCTGTACAAATCGTTGCCGCACGCCCGGCGTTACAGCACGGCGGAATTGGTGCGGGCCATGGATTTGTTACTCAAGTGCAATCAGCGCCTGATTTTCAGCGGCTTGGACGACGCTTTGATCCTTCAGCAAACTCTGGTGCAAATTGTTCACACCGGCGACAAGCCCGAACGGGCCAATGCCGCGTGAACAACTCGATGTGCTTGGTGGAAAGCGAGTCTTGCAGCAGGCGCAGTTCCTTGACGGCGGGCATTCAGCCTTTCATATTTGAACCGGACTATATGGAATGAATGCACCTTCGGCCAAGTTGTTGGTTTCGGTTGGCGAACGAATGGTTTTGATCAAGATTTCCGGCCGCGCCAATTTTGATTCCAGCGTCAATTTCAAAACGCTCGTGGGCGAACTCCGTGAGAAAAACTACAATCGCTATCTGGTGGACCTCTCTGAGTGTTTGCTCATGGACAGCACCTTTCTCGGTGTGTTGGCCGGGTTTGGATTAAGACTGGCCGCGCCGGGCACAACGCACACCGACGGCATCATTGAATTACTCAACCCGAATACCCGGGTAGCCGAACTGCTGGAAAATCTGGGCGTGGCGCATTTGTTCAAGATTGTCCGGGATGAACCTTTACCGCCGGAAAAGATGGAGGCACTGCCGAATGAGGCTGTCAAGCCTGCACCCATCGAGTTGTCTCGCACGTGCCTGGAAGCTCATCAAACCTTGATGGAGATCAACCCCGCAAACATTCCCAAGTTCAAGGATGTCGCCCAGTTCCTGGCCGACGACTTGAAAAAACTTAAAGCTCGGCAGTGAGCATCGAGTAATCCTCGTTCGCCCACCCGAACGCGCCCCACCCCATTGAGGGCAGACTGAATCGACCCGCCCCTGGCGCTTCTGGCTTTACATCTTCGCGGAGCGTATTCACCTTCCTTACGCAAGGTTTGTTGCAAAATGGGTTTCGCACAGCAAGACTTGAGAGCGAGCCCTTGATTCTTCATAATTAAACACTGTTGGCTCGTCCGGCAAAATCGCAAATGCAAAATCTCAACCACCTTTTTGAAAGCAATCGGGCTTGGGCCCATCGTATCCGGCAGCAGGACCCGGATTTTTTTCTCAAGCTCTCGCAGCAACAATCGCCGGAGTATTTGTGGATCGGCTGTACATACAGTCGCGTACCGGCCAAACAGATAGTCGGTTTGCTTCCCGGGGAATTGTTCGTTCACCGGAACGTCGCCAACCTCGTCGTGCACACCGATCTCAATTGCCTGTCCGTGATGCAATTCGCGGTGGACGTGCTGAAGGTGAAGCACATTATTGTCTGCGGACATTATGGGTGTGCCGGCGTGCAGGCCGCGCTTTACCGCGACCGGCTGGGTTTGAGTGATAACTGGTTGCGGCATGTGCAGGATGTCCGCCAGAAGCATCAGCAGCGGCTGGCGAACCTGGGCGAACCCACCGCCACTTCCAACCGTCTGTGCGAGTTGAACGTCATCGAGCAAGTGCTCAACGTCTGCCAGACGACAATTGCTCGCGACGCCTGGGAACGCGGACAGAATCTGACGGTGCACGGCTGGATATACGGACTAAATGACGGGCTGCTGCACGACCTGAATATTTCGGTAGCTTCTCCTGACCAGACAACCACCGCCTATCAAACCGCAGTCTCGGCTTTGTAGTGATTTACACGGGCCGGCCATGAGGATTCATCTGCGAAGCCAACGGCTGAGAGCTTGACACAGATGCATTGATTAACCCCGAATCCTGTGCTCCTCAACGAAGACGAACAAGCCGTGCCAAAATAGCTCTTGTCCTTCGTCGTAACAGGTATAGCCTGCGTTTGACGATGGAAATTCACTGAGAAAGAAACTCGAATGAAAAACTCACTCGTAGTGTCGGCAACGACCGCCGTCATCTTAGTCATTGGTTTAGCACTGGGCTTAATCTTCCGTTCGCATGGCCAGACGGAGGACTAAACCGGTCCCGCCCAAACTCGTGCCCGACCTCGGCACGTTCTACTCACTGCAAAACCCGGGTCAACCGCCTTTTCCCTACGATCCATTTCCCGATCTGCCTGTCTTCTGGTTCAATGAGGATGAAGTGTTTCTGATCGATGACCGGAAGGTGGATTATGCCGCGCTGCAAAAGCTGATCGCCGTACCGTTGGATGGAGGGGAACAAGCCTCGGCTTAATTCGCGGGCACGGGAGTCGGCGAGGGTTGCGGGCTGTGGCTGTCGATCAACGCCACGACGAACAGTGCGGTTTTTCTGCTGACATTGCACAACACCCGGACGGGCCAGACCTACAGCGTGGAGAGCATCGAAGACCTCACGCTGACGAATTGGATCGTGGAGACCAATCTGACCGGCGCCAGCGGGGATGTTACCGACACACTCATCACGATGGGGACGCGGTCGAATCTGTTCCTGCGCGCTTCGGAAAGTCGCGACTACGTTACGAATACGGTTTTCCTGGGACTCGGTTACACCAACACGCGTGCTTCGACTCCCGATACCATGGGAGCAGTCGGTCCCAGCCACTTTGTCGAGTTGCTCAACGGCGTGACGACCAATACTGCCATTCGTGTATACAACAAATCCGGCACGATGATTTCGGAGATGGGCATTTCGAACTTCTTTGCCAAGAGTGTGGGCGGGACGAACTATCCGACGAGCGATCCGGCCGACCCGCGCATCCTTTATGATCATCAATCCCAGCGCTGGGTCGCCAGCGCGATAAACCAAGCCATTGGTGTCGTTATGCTGGCCATCAGCAACGGGGAGAGTCCGACCAACCTCGCGACCGGCTGGTCCAAATATGTGATCCCGGCTGGAAGGCCAAGCGGTCAGCTTGACTACGACACGCTTGGGTTGGATGCCAACGGCATTTATCTTTCCGTG
This sequence comes from uncultured Verrucomicrobiota bacterium, assembly GCA_964651015.1. Classification (GTDB taxonomy): domain Bacteria; phylum Verrucomicrobiota; class Verrucomicrobiia; order Limisphaerales; family PALSA-1396; genus CAZYYS01. The sequence continues at coordinate 119 of CAZYYS010000106.1, read as the reverse complement.
TTGCAAGTGGGAATAACTAATGACGGCCATATACAATTCTGGCCATCAAGAAACCAGAAATCTACCAGTGTCCTAACGACCAGATCATGAGACTGATTTAGACGGTAAAGTGGTTGACA
>CAZYYS010000105.1:0-16070 GCA_964651015.1 uncultured Verrucomicrobiota bacterium | reverse complement strand
GCTGCCCCTTCGGCTCGTTCAATCATATTCGTCCAGCCGGTGCGAAATCCGTAACGTCCCGTCATGAGTTGCACGCGAGAAGGCGAACAAAGCGGCGTCGCGTAGCAATTCAGGAAACGAATTCCACTCGCAGCCAGGGCATCCAGATTTGGCGTCTGGTAAGAGGTGCTGCCGTACGAGGATAGACATTCAGCCCCCAGATCATCAGCCAGGATGAGGATGACGTTGGGCGGCCGCGGGGCCGAAGAATCCTCCGCAGCCGCGACAATGCGAACGTCGACCAGGAGGCTTGCCAGCAACATCACCCCAAACAAAAGAGGTGTCAGTAGTCGTTTCACGTTGTGTGTCGGAGTGACGATAACAGCCAATCGAGCGTTTCCAAGTAACAAATCTTTTAGAAACTACGTGCGAAGTCATTCGTTATCCGTTAATTCAAGCGCGTGAGTGGCCCCCGAAATATCAAGAATCTCGCCCTGGTCGGTTTCATGGGCACCGGAAAATCCACCGTTGGCCGACTCGTCGCCGAACAATTGCGGTTCAGTTTTCTCGACACGGATGAACTCATCGAGGCGCGCGCCGGCAAATCGATCCGGGACATTTTTGCCCAGGATGGCGAAGCCGTATTTCGCGAACACGAGCGGCGCGTTACGGAAGAATTGAAGGCACGCACAAGCACGGTGATCGCCACCGGGGGGGGATTGGCCGCTAACGAGGAAAACCTGATCAGTCTTAAAAGCCACGCGCTTGTGGTTTGTCTCTGGGCCTCGCCCGAAATGATTTGGGAACGCGTGCGCAATCAAAGCCATCGGCCTCTGTTGAACGACCCCGATCCGCTCGCAAAAATCCATCAACTCTTGACCGAGCGCCAACCCTATTATCGACAAGCCGACGTTTTGTTGAACACGGCCATGCGGTCACTGAATGAAATCACGCAACAAGTCATCCACCAATTCAACCTGGCCCGCTCGGTCAAAAGGTGAAGGCTACCATCCAACAGCACGCCCACGAACTCGGTTTTGATGCTTGTTATTTCACCACGGCTGTGCCGCCTGCCAGCGCGCCGCACTTCGAACAGTGGCTGGCCGCACGGCGACACGGTGAAATGACCTACCTTCAACGCAATGCCCACAGGCGAATCGACCCGCAGAAAGTCCTGGCAAACTCCAAGAGCATTATCGTTCTCGCGGTCAGCTACGCAGAAGGAAGTCAAACGTCCGAAGCCGTAGGCTCGGAGACGAGCACTCCGCACTCCGCACTCCGCACTCCGCGTTCCGGCCTTATCGCCCGCTACGCCTGTTACACCGACTATCATGAAGTCATCGGCCAACGGCTGAAAGTGCTGACCGAGTTTGTGGACGGCCTGGGTGGTCAGGGCACAAGCTCGCTGTGGTATGTCGACACCGGTCCGATGTTGGAACGCGATCTGGCCGAGAGGGCCGGGCTTGGCTTCATTGGTAAACACACCAACCTCATCAGCCGTCATTTGGGGAACTGGATTTTCCTCTCGGAAATCATCACGACCCTTGAATTGCCACCGGGCGCGCCGGAGAAAAATCATTGCGGAAATTGTACGCGCTGCATCACCGCCTGTCCCACGCAGGCCATCACTGCGCCGTTTCAACTCGACGCCCGCCGCTGCATTTCCTATCTCACTATCGAGTTGAAGGGGGCGATTCCCACGGAGTTTCGTGCCGCCATCGGCAATCGCATCTACGGCTGCGACGATTGCTTGGCGGCGTGCCCTTGGAATCGATTTGCAAAGGAGGGACGGCTGATGAAGCATCACGCGCGCGCCGACCTGGCCGAGCCGGAATTGCTTGAACTGCTCGCACTCGATGATGCCGGATTCAAACGTCGCTTCGCCGGTACGCCGATGTTGCGTACCAAACGCCGCGGCCTGTTACGCAACGTTTGTGTCGCATTGGGAAACGTAGGCGACGCCACCGCCCTGCCCGCTTTGGAAAAAGCGACCCAAGATCCAGAACCGTTGATTGCAGAACACGCGCGCTGGGCGATTGATCAAATTCAGTCCCGAAGTAAGCAGTCTCCCTAGAACCAGGCCACGAATTCAGCTTAACGCAGGTATGCGCGCGTGTTGGTGCAGGCCTCCGCCATAGCCCCAACCCGTTCGCTCGTTCAGAATCCGGCTCAAGCGTAACGGATGAGGACGTTGGTGACACCGAACTCCATCGCCGTAACGGATCGGAAAGCGCGACTTTTGTTTCCTTGAAGGCCGAGGGCCAATCTCAGAAACTCCGGGTCATGGCCGACGAACCAAACCTGCGTGATCCGTTTCGCGAAGCCCGCAACAAGGAAGGCATCCTTCGTTGTCCCTTTCAAGGCGAGTCGATTCCAATGATCCTGCGCCATGCGGACGTCCGTGAAGCGGCGAAGGATTGGAAGACTTACAGCTCGGACGCGCCGTTCCGGGTGCCCATTCCGTCGGAAGAAGACGTACGGACGATGCGTCAGTTGCCCATTGAGACGAACCCACCCGAGCACACCGAGTATCGCGCAATCATTGAGCCCTTTTTTCAACGTGCCAAGCAACCCGATGTGATTGCAAAAGTGGAGGCACTGATCGACGAAATGATCTCGCACGCCTCGGCCCGGGAATCGATTGAAGTCGTGAACGAGTTTGCGCTACCGGTTCAGTCGCGTGCACTAACCTACCTGCTCAACGTGCCGGAATCCGAGGCCGACACCTGGATCAGTTGGGGGATTCATGTCTTCAAGGTCACCGGGGGTGAATTCAAGAAAGGGGTCGTGCTAGAGGATTACCTGCGCGCGCAGTTCGACCGCGCGGAAGCTAATCCAGCCGACGATTTGTTCAGCGCCCTAGTCAAGGCCACCTACCGCGGACGACGACTCACTCGCGAGGAGATGATGGGCTTTGGCAACCTCGTGTTTGCCGGCGGACGCGACACGATCATCCACAGCATCTCCTCGATCATCGCGCACTTGGGCTGGAATCCCGCCGACCTGGAGTACTTGCGCGAAGACCCGAAGCGGATCGTCCTCGCGAGCGAAGAATTCTTCCGCGTCTTTATGCCGCTCACGCACATCGGACGTGTCTGCCCGGCGGACACTGACGTCCACGGGGCGCACGTAAAAGGAGGCGGGCGGGTTTCCCTGGCGTGGGCATCAGCGAATTTCGATGAAACGGTTTTTGATGCACCACAAGAAATACAACTCGATCGCCGACCGAATCCGCATCTCTCGTTTGGGTTCGGAGCGCACCTTTGCCTCGGCGCGCCGCACGCTCGCCTGATCGTCCGCAGTTTGCTGGAGGCGCTGACTACGCGCATCGAAAACATAACCATTCTGAAAGCAAAGGAGCGCATCGAGCACGAGGCAAGCTACGACCGCAAGAACGGCTACGACTCACTAACCGTATCGTTCAAAGCACGGTGAATTATCGCGGGTGCGCCCCACGACTTCGGCGATTACATTGCGGGATTGACCATACAAAAAAAACGGGTCAATCAGCCAGGGGATGGCCGAGAGACCCGGGGAATTTCGATCAGTTCAATGTGGGATAATGTGGAACTTCTGGCGCAGACCTGAACCATTGATGCTGCGCCGTAATCGTAAAAATCTTCAATGAGCAATTCGATTCACACTCAAACCTTTTTTCAGGTTGGATGAATCGCTTACACTGCTTTGACACCGCAGATAGGAAAAGGTTCATCTCATTTCGACGATTGTATCGGTCTTAATCCAAACAATTAGGGCAGCTGGTTGGAAAGATCAAAGGGTACTCCGACGAGTAGGCAAGCGACTGGCCTTAGTGTATGCGCGAAGTCGCATGATCGATGAGAGGGAATCACTTCGTTACATCTGCATTCTCGTCGGCCAGGGTTTTCCGTTGCACCTGCCACTGGTTCCGTCAAATATTCACAGTGCATGATGCGAACTCTTGTCTGCTTGACGGCTTTACTCTCGTTCCACGCCGTCGCTGTCGCGACGGACACCAATGCCGTGGCTGAAACGCGTTTTCTCACCAACCCGCGGCAACTCATCCTGGATGGCCGGCGGAGTGGTGAGGGTTATTTCTCCCCGGATGGGAAGGTATTGATCTTCCAAAGTGAACGCGAGCCGAGAAACCCGTTCTACCAAATTTACATTCTCGATTTGGAGAGTGGCGACAGTCGTCGCGTCTCACCCGGCATCGGCAAGACCACCTGCGCTTTCTTTCGGCCCGCCAGCGATGACGTCCTCTTTGCCTCGACTCACCTGGATCCAGACGCGGTGGCGAAACAGAAGGCCGAGCTTGAATTCCGCGCCACCGGCAAAGAGCGTCGTTACTCGTGGGATTATGATGAGCACATGGACATCTTCGTCGCGCGCCGCGACGGCTCAAACGTCCGCCGGCTCACGCGCAGTCCGGGTTACGATGCTGAGGCTTCGTTCTCGCCGGATGGAAAGTTGATTGTCTTTTGCTCGCTACGCGATGCGTATCCCACGAACAAGCTCTCCGCAGCGGAGCTGAAACAGCTCGAAACCGATCCTGCATGGTTCGGGGAAATCTACCTGATGAACGCCGATGGTTCGAATGTCCGTCGGCTCACCCACACGCCGGGCTACGATGGCGGGCCGTTTTTCTCCCCTGATGGCCAGCGGATCATCTGGCGCCGCTTCAGCGAAAAGGGCGACACAGCGGATGTGTTCACCATGAAGCTTGACGGATCTGGCGTACAACGGCTGACGGAGTTTGGCGCGATGTCCTGGGCGCCCTATTTCCACCCTTCGGGACGTTACGTGATCTTCACGGCGAACAAGCTCGGCTTTGGCAACTTTGAGTTGTACCTCGTGGATGCGGAGGGCACGCGCGAGCCGGTTCGAGTGACATTCACCGACGGCTTCGACGGCTTGCCGGTTTTTTCGCCAGACGGCAAACGGCTCGCCTGGACTTCCGGCCGCACGGCGGACACGAAAGCGCAAATCTTCCTAGCGGAATGGAATGACGCCGCCGCCCTCGCGGCTTTGAAGGAATCTCCACTCCGCCAGACGACTGTTACCTTGCCACGCCGAGCGATTACCGAATCAAGTTTCACTCCCGACATTACCACCAATGATGTCCGCGCCATCGTTTCGCATCTCGCTTCCGACGAACTCGAAGGCCGGCTCGCTGGTTCGCGTGGCGCGGAGCTGGCTGCGGATTACATCGCCGGGCAGATGAAACGCGTCGGCCTCCAGCCCGTGGGCACCAATGCGGGTTTCTTCCAGCCGTATGATTTCAACGCCGGCGCGCGCGTGTTGACCAACGCGAACCGGCTCATCATCACTCCATCGAATGGTTCGCCGATGGAATTTGAGGTGGAGAAGGATTTTCGCCCACTGCCGTTCAGCGCCAATGCTGAAGTCGAAGGCGACGTCATTTTCGTCGGCTATGGACTGTCGGTGCCCGGCAAGCCGGGCGAGGGTTACGATTCGTACGCCGGCGTGAACGTTTCAAACAAAATCGCGCTGGTGCTGCGTTACGTTCCTGAACAGGTCGAACCTAAACGCCGTGCCGAGTTGAATCGCTATGCCGGGCTTCGGTACAAAGCCATGCACGCCCGCGAGCACGGCGCAAAGGGCGTACTCTTCGTTACGGGCCCGAATTCGGCGAACGCCGGGGAGTTGTTGCCGATGACTTCCGATGGCAGCCTCGCCGGTTCGGCCATTCCGATTGCCTGCGCCAGCAGCAATGTGGTCACGGCCCTGTTCGCGAATTCCGGCCGGGACCTGGGCCAACTCCAGGCCGCGCTCGACATCGAAAACCCGCATGCTGAAAGCGGCATCGTACTGACAAACGTACGTGTGCAACTGGGGACCGGCGTCGAACACATCCGGAAAAACGACCGCAATGTGCTCGGGATGATCCCGCCCGGCCGGGCCACCGTCGGTCCAGGCGAGAGCGAGTATCTCATGGTCGGTGCGCACTATGATCACCTGGGGCACGGTGAGGCCGGCGCCATGAATCGCAAGGGCGAAGAGGGAATGATTCATTACGGTGCGGACGACAACGCCTCCGGCGTCGCTGCGATGCTCGAAATCGCCGGGGCGCTGACGGCGGAACGTCAGCGCAACCCGGCAGCGTTTCCGCGCGGAGTGATCTTCGCGGCCTGGGCGGGCGAGGAGATTGGCATCATCGGCTCCTCACGATTTGCCGAGCAGCCACTGTTGCCGCTAACGAATGTGGCCGCTTACTTGAATTTCGACATGGTCGGCCGCCTGCGCGAGAACAAGCTCACGTTGCAGGGCATCGGTTCGTCGCCGCTCTGGACCAAACTGATCGAAAAGCGGAACGTAGCGGCGGGCTTTCAATTGACGTTGCAGGACGATCCTTATTTGCCGACCGATACCACGGCGCTCTATCCCAAGGGCGTTCCGGTGCTGGCGTTCTTCACCGGCAGCCACGACGATTATCATCGCCCGACGGACAAGCCGGAAACCCTGAATTATGAGGGCACGGTGAAAGTGGCGAAGTTTGCGTACGGAATTTTGCTGGACCTCGAAAAGGTTGAGCGTCCGGTATACGCCCAGGTCGCGCGCAAAGATGCCGGTGGCGGCAGCCGGGAATCGTTACGCGCCTACCTCGGCACGATTCCCGATTACGCCACAGAAGTTCAAGGCGTGAAGTTGAGCGGTGTGCGGGCGGGCGGGCCGGCGGACAAGGCGGGCTTGAGAGGCGGCGATGTAATCGTGGAATTTGGCGGAACGAAGATAGCCAATATCTACGATTACACTTACGCCATGGACGCAGTGAAGATCGGAAAGCCCGTGACGATCGTTGTGCTGCGCAACGGAGAGCGTGTCACCCTGAACGTGACGCCGGAAGTGAGGAAGTGACTTCGCGTTCACGTTCGAGCTGACGGAAGTTGCGGTGTCCGCGGCGTCCTGAGGCATATCACAAGCGCTAATCGGCTCTCTGAGCTTCCAGAAAACGACAGGCCACCAGCAGCCCCGTGCTTCCTACTTCAGAGGAACAGCCTGCAACTCGGTCACTGTCCACTGGGCAGGTCTGCCAGCAGTTTCTTCTCGAATCTGCTTAACCACATCCGCTGCCACCGACGCAGACTTGTTTCCCCAAGCCTGGCGGATGTAGCTGAGTACAGCGGCCAAGTCCTCGTCCGACAGCGCCAATTGTCTCGCATTAACGGACATGATCAAGTTCCACTCCTGACCGTTGACGGTTATCGGCCCCTGGACACCATCCAATGCGATTCGAATCAGCCGGGAAGGGTCAGGCTCGGTCACCCACTCAGATTTCGCCAAGGGTGGGAACAAGCCTGTTGTGCCCATCCCAGACGCTTGATGACATTGGCCACAAGTGGTCTCGTAAACTCTCTTCCCTCGGGCCAAGTGTTCGCCGCCTTCCGTTTTGGGTTCCAAACTTTGGACATACTTCAAATTGGAGTACGGCTCATATACCAACGGTTGAAAACCGCCGCTGTGTTTGTCGAGGTAATACATGCCCCAATACGAGAGCAGTAGCAGCGAGACGAACAACACAATCGGCGTCGCGGCCAACCCGGCTGTTGGTTCGGCTTCTTCAACTGCTTTCGCTGGTGGTTTCTCGGAATTCATTTCGCGGGAGCATTCGTCGGGACAGCAGGTGCGGCATTGGTGCTGGCTGCCTGCGTGGTCGCATTGGTTGCGGTCGGCGGCAAAGGCGCTTCGAAAAGCGGAGTGTCAACACGCTGGTTGATCAAAAAAGCAACGAGTGCCTGGGCCGCAGCCTTCGGCACGATTTCAAAACCCGCTTCCGGTACGAACTTGCCGGTCAACCTCAAGGCATTCGGAGAAGGTTGCCGATTGATTTTTCGCTTCTCGAAGAGGAAGCGGTACGGCGGCATGGTGGAGCCTGGCACCAGCATTTGTGGATTGTAGAGGTGCAACAGATGCCATTCATCCGTGCGAGGTCGCAGACCGACATTTGTCAGATCAGGACCGATGCGCTGGGAACCCAGCAGCACTGGATACTCGTAGAGGTAATCCTGAGCAACCGTGCGCCGTGCGCCCCACCGTTTAAGGTCGGCCTCGTTTCCGCGCACCTGCCGGGTGTGACAGGCCGCGCATCCAGCGGAACGGTAGATTTGCGCACCCTGCTGAACCGCCCCCGGAGGTGTTGCGGGATAGACGGGCCCAATGCCATCGTCCTTGACGATCTGTCCGCTCTGCCGTAGTCGCCAGTTCTCGCGCGTGTCGAGCTTGGTCAACAAATCAATCTTTTCCGGTTGTTGGCCGCCAATTTCCAACTGCGGCACCAGCACCAGACCGAACCAGGAAGTCGCCAGCGCAAAAAAGACACCGAGAAAAATCAGCGGGCTGCGATTCACGGCGTCACCTCCATGACGTCAGTTTTGCTAAGGGAAGCAATCGCTGGAACACAATAAGCCCGGCAGCAACGGTAAAACAACACGCAGAGATTCCACATCAGGCAGCAGTTGCCGATCAGCATCAGCAGGTCTCCAAGCGTGCTCACGCGTATGAACATCAGCGTCTTTTTCAGAACATCCATGAACGGCACATTCGCATCGTTCATGGCCAGTCCTTCCACGACGCCGCCCGCAGCCAGCGGAAGGACATAAAATGCCACCCCGAGCGCAGTGCACCAGAAATGCAGATTCGCCAGTCGCGCCGAAGGCCATTCACTTTGCATCAAACGCGGCACGATGTAGTAGATTGCGCCAAACATGGTCATCGCAAAAAATCCGTACAGCCCAAGTTGTTTCTGCGCCGCCGTAAACCAGGTGAAGCGGGTGATTTCACTGACAGGATAGAGAGAACTGATCACGTTCAGCAAATTGGTCAGAATGAACGCGGCCAAACCGAACAAGATGAATCGGAGAGACAGACTGGTTTTCAACGCCGAATAACTTCCCGAAAGTGTCCGGTGGCAGTTGAGCGCCACAGCAATCACGGGGACAAGGGTCATCGCGCCCATCACCGTGCTGAGGCTGGGCATCCAGGCCGGAAGTGGGGCACCCGCCGGAACGCCGCCCCACCCGCCGAACAAGGCCAGCAACCAACACGCAAACAACGCCTGGTGATAACTATGCAGCGGGCGATTCAGAATCTTTGGGATAAAATAGAAAATTGTCGCCAGGCCGATGAAACCAAACCAAACGCTGTTCAGGTTGTTTGCGTACCACCAGTCGAGACTCGCCTGCAGAGTGCCGCGCAATGGCGCGAATACGAGCAACAAGTTCGCCGTGGAATATATCCATGCGAACCAGAACAAGGCCGCGAGCAAAAACCATTGCGAGACGTAAAGTCGCTGCTCGCGTCGCTGTTGGAATGTGAGCAATGCCCAAATACCGATCAGCACGTACGCCAGAAACAAAATCGGCGACGCATAGCGCGGCATCTCGAGCCATTCAAAACCGGTGCTGCCACCGGCCAGAATTCCAAAGACACCGATCGCCACGCCGAGATGCCAAACCAGAGCGCTGACGGTAATGAAGCCGGGTTGTAGCAATGGCGCACGGCCCAGCCGGCAAATCAACCAAAGCGCGACACCGATGCCGGCTTGCATAGCGAAGCCGTAAATCAGCATGTTGACTTGCGCGGCCTGGACGCGTCCATAAGTAAGCCAGGCGCAGTCAGCCAAAAGATCGGGTTTATGAAATTTGAGCGAGGCGATCAGCGAGAAAACCGAACTGAGCGCCAGCCACCCTGCTGCCTTGCCGAGAAGGAACAGCACAGGCATGCGACACGACGCATCAATCTCCGCTGGCGAAGCGGCGTCGGCGGCAGTTTCGTCAATAGGACTGGCTTGCGATTGGGAAGGGGCCGCACTCATTTAAAAGAACCGCCAGATTTATTCGTATTGGTTCGGCTTCTCCGGTGCTTTGGGCGGAGCCGCCGTGGCTTTTTCCACGCGAGCAATCAAATTGGCGCGCGCGGCTGCCGGATTTTGATATTCGCGGACGATCAATTCCATCGCATTCGTGATTGGTAAGCGAACGATGCCTTTGGCCTGATCCTGCCAGTCGTATTCGTTCAAGACCTTGGCCTCCTCGGCCCGGAGTTTCTTCAGGTTTTCCTGGCGCTCGGCGATGCGAGCCGTGTTGAGCGGGGCGGGACGAGTGTAGTGAACCATCGCCCAAACCAGCGCCCCCATGATCAGAAATGTCCCGAGGGCAGCGACGACATACGCTCCCCATTTCATTTGGCCGGAACAGCAGGATTCAGAATTCATTTGGCACCTCCATGAGACGCAACGTGCACTGCCGACGCTGGCGGCACATAAACGCCCAGTGATTCAGCCATGCGCGGGTCGCGCTGCGGAAATGGCGGATGAGCGTTGAAAGATTTCAAAAACGCTTTGGCCAGCACGCCACCTATCAGCGCCAGGCAGCCCAAGTCCATCCAGTGCAGTGTGAATCCGTTGGGATGCGCCACCGGCATAATGTTGAATGCCTGATCGCAGAACCGCATGACCCAAGCCCAGACGCAAACTGGAACCATGACGCGCAAAGATAATTTCCAGTCGATCCGCAGCAGCAACAGGAACGGGAGGAAGAAATGCCCGAAAATGATCAACATCCCGATATTCCACCAGGAACCCTGTTCCCGCTGCACGTACCAAAACGTTTCTTCCGGCATGTTGGCGTTCCAGATGATGAAGTATTGGGAGAAGTGGATGTAAGCGTAGAACACAGTAAAAGCGAACAGTAAGGAGCCGATATAGTAAAAGGTGTCGTTGTTCACCACGCCCTTGAGTTGGCCGTTACGCCTCAAGATTGTGGTGATGATATAGACGGTCGCCAAAGTGACCCACACGCTGTCGGCGAAATAATAAACGCCATACATGGTGGAGAACCATTCGTACTCAAGGGCCTTCACGTACATGATCGCGGCGAAGGTCAACGTCAACGCGAAGGCAAAAATTCCCCAGTACGCATAACCCCGCATTTTGAACGTACACTCGGCAGCGCCAGTTTCGTCCTGTTTGAGCGACCAACTTCGTAGGCCCGAGGTGAGCCGCCACCAAACGAGAAAGCAAACGACCGACAGCAGATAGAACATTGGTTTGTTCAGCAACGCCTGCTTCGCGTGCAACGCGTGGTCAGGCTTGTCCATCATCATCCACGGATACATTTGTGGCGCGAGCAAGGCAAGCGGGATGAACAGAATCGCCATCCACGGAAACAGCAAGCCGGCAAGGTGCTCGCACAACCGCCGGATCGGCACCGACCAACTGGCGTCAAAGAGGTGATGCGCGAGCACGAGGAACAAGCCACCCAGGCCAAAACTGAGGAAAAACATATAAGCCAACAGCCAGGAAAAACCAAGCTGCTTGCGATCAACAAAAGCACCAATCAACACGAGCAGCCCACCGCCGGCGACCAGCCAGTTCGGCACGTTGCGCCACTTGGCCAAGTCCAGGGGAGCGAGTGTCTCCGGGTTTGTATGTGCACTCATAAGTTATTTTTTCAAGGCGGCACGTTGCGCCTCGGGCACTTCATTCAGGTTTGCCAGACGGCTGCGCTGCAACGCGCGAACGTAGGCAACAATGGCCCAGCGATCCTGGATGGAAATATTCGCACCATAAGCGCCCATCAGGTTCTTTCCGTAAGTAATGGTGTTGAAGATTTCGCCGTCAGGCATCACGACGAGGCGCTTGTCCTGCAAACTGGCTACAACCGCCATTCCGAGCCGTTTCGTGATGCCATTGCCGTCACCCACGGCACTGTGACAGGGAGAGCAATTGATCTCGTAACGCTGTCGGCCGCGGACAATCAATTGTTCCGTAACAGGTACAGGAATGGTTTCCACAAAGTTCGTGGTGCCCGTGATTGTCCCGGTGTTCACGGGCGAATCCTCATACGGCGTGCCGCGCGCTACGGTGCCAGGCACCGGCAACTGCGAACTGAGTTGATCCGGGAAAAAGTTGTTGCGAGTTTCCGGGCGCAGTTTGGGTTGGCGGTCCATGTCCGGAAAAATCTCGATTGGTGGGCGGCGAGAAATCGGCCCCCCATCGTCATAGCGCCGACCGGCGATGGTCATCACCAATACAATCGCCAGTCCAAGAATGAGCAGAAAGAAGCGCATCAGTCCCTCACATCCTCAATGCGCTTGCTGCCTGCGGCTTCCAGCAGCTTGCGGGTTTCGGACTCGGAATACTTCGGGTCGGCGGTTTCGATGACGACGAAAAAACGGTCGTGACTCGCCAACGCAAAACGTCGGTGCTTCAAGAGCGGGTGATGCAACCGGGGCAGTCGATTCAAAAACAACATGCCGAGAATCGCGCCGAAGGCACCGAGCAGAATCGTCAGTTCATACGACGGCGGAAATGCGGAGAACGGGCTGAACATCGGTTTGCCGCCGACAGGAATCCGGTAATCGAAAGCGTTCATGTACCAGATCATCAACATGCCGGTGGTGTAGCCAGTTACGCCCCCGAGGAACGAGAACCACCCGACCTTGGAGCTTTTCATGCCCATTGCCTTGTCCAAACCGTGGACCGGGAACGGGGTGAAGACGTCCCATTGCCTGTAGCCGGCGTCACGTACCTTTTCGGCGGCATGAATCGTGTCTGCCGGCGTTTCAAACTCAGCAAGCAAAGCGTACTTTGGAGTCAACTCGGCCATTAGTGATGCCCTCCCCCTTTTGCGCCGCCCAGCGGGTTGTGCGGATCGGCTTGCGGTGTGACGCCTTTGACTTCCGATATGGCAATCAGCGGCAAGAAACGTATGAACAGCAGAAAGAACGTGCAGAACAAACCGAAGGTGCCAACGTACGTCATCACGTCCACCCACGTCGGCTTGTAATAACCCCAATTGGCCGGCACGAAATCACGGTACAGGGAACCGATCACAATGACGAACCGCTCAAACCACATACCGACGTTCACCAGAATGGAAATGATGAACACGTACACCAGATTGGTTCGAAACTTCTTAAACCAGAACAATTGTGGCACCACGGCATTGAACGCGATCATCGCCCATCCCCCGTACCAGTATTTGCCGAACAGTCGCTGCCAGAAGGTGAAACGCTCGTAGGGATTGCCGCTGTACCAGGCGATGAAGTATTCCATCGCGTAGGCATAGCTGACAATGCAACCGGTCGCCAAAGTCACTTTGCAGATCAAATCGATGTGCCGCATGGTGACGACTTCTTCGAGTTTGAAAATCGACCGCAATGGCACGATCAACGTCAACACCATGCCGAAGCCGGAGTAGATGGCGCCCGCCACGAAATACGGCGGGAAGATGGTGGTGTGCCAGCCCGGCAGTTGCGACACGGAGAAGTCCAACGAAACGATACTGTGCACCGAGAGCACCAGCGGCGTCGATAGCCCGGCGAGAATCAGATACGCCCTCTCGTAATTGCACCAGTGCCGATTCGAACCAGTCCAGCCGAGCGCGAACAGGCCATAACAGAATTGCCGAATCTTCGTCTTCGCCCGGTCACGAATGATTGCCAGGTCGGGAATCAATCCCACATACCAGAAGAGCACCGAAACGGTGAAGTAAGTCGAGACCGCAAATACGTCCCACATGAGCGGGGACCGGAACTGCGGCCAGATCGGGCCGTTGGCGTTTGGCAGCGGGAACAACCACCAACCCAACCAGACCCGCCCGATGTGGATCAGCGGGAAAATACCAGCGCACATCACCGCAAAAATCGTCATCGCTTCCGCGGCGCGATTGATCGAAGTGCGCCAACGTTGCCGCAATAGAAACAGAATCGCCGAGATGAGCGTTCCAGCGTGACCGATACCGATCCACCACACAAAGTTGACGATGGCAAACCCCCACATGACCGGATGTCCCAAGCCCCATATGCCGACACCAGTTCCGATCAGATAAGCTATCAAGCAGAACAGCATGGTCATCAGCAGGACGCTGGGAATGAACGCGTACCACCACCACTTCGGCGTCTTGCCCTCGACGATACCGGCGATCCGGTCCGAGATCCACCCGGGCCCACGCAGATTATCGACCAACGGCTCGCGCTCAAGTTCGCGCGGTGGCGCCTGTATCTTTACCGAGGTTGACATGGCAGCTTCAGACATTAGTGCGCTCCTTTCCCGGGATTCTGCTGATGTCCAGCCGGCGCATTATGACCCTCCCCATGTTTTCTATGCGTCTCGAACGGGCTTCCATTTTTGTCGATGTATTCCTTCAAGCTTAACGGCATTTCGATCTCGCGATAATCCGGCATCGCGGGATTCGGATTGCGAATACGCGCGAGATAACTGGTGCGGGGCCGGGTTGCCAGGAAGTCCAACACCGTGTAATCGCGTTCTTGTTCTTTGAGCTTCGACACGCGGCTCTTTGGGTCTCTGATGTTCCCGAAAACAATCGCCTCGGCCGGGCAGGCTTGCTGGCACGCCGTTTTAATGGTGCCATCCGGCACTTCCACGTCACCGGAAGCTCCGGCTTTGACCTTCTGAGCGATTTTGGCTTGTTCGATGCGCTGGAGGCAAAAAGTGCATTTCTCCATGACGCCACGCATGCGCACGGTGACATCCGGGTTGCGCACCAGTTTCATCAACTCCCACTCGTCTTCTGGCACGGTGCCCTTGTCCACATCCTTCCACCATTTCCACAGCCCCCACTCGCCGTCCATGCGGCCAAACAAAGGGCTCTTGTAAAGCTGATCCAGCGGACGTTTGTTGAAATCGAAATAATTAAAGCGGCGAACCTTGTAAGGACAGTTGTTCGAGCAATACCGCGTGCCGACGCAGCGGTTATAGACCATCAAATTCAAACCTTCATCGTCGTGGACAGTCGCGTTGACGGGACAAACGCTTTCGCACGGCGCGCTCTCGCAGTGTTGACAAAACATCGGTTGATTCACGGCTTGCGGATCGGCCACGTCCCCCGCGTAGTAACGATCGATTCGAAGCCAGTGCATCTCGCGATTCCTGCCAACCTGGGCTTTGCCGACAATCGGTATGTTGTTCTCGCTTTGACACGCAATTACGCAAGCAGAACAACCGACGCAGGCGTTCAAATCCACGGCCATACCCCACCAATGGGCAGCCTTTTCCTTCAGCTTGTCACTATCGAGTGGGTTCGGGTAAAGCGGTTGCGAGGTGGGCGGCTCCTCAAGTCGCATGTTTTTGGCAAAACCCGGATGTTCCTGGAATTGTTTCAAATTCGCTTCGCGAATAACCGGCCGTCCTTCCATCGACCCGTGGTTTTGGGTGGTGGAAAGCGGATGTGTGGCGCCGGAAGTGTGGCTGAGTTTAGCCCCAACAGCAATATAGGGTGCACTGGTCGTGCGCAATCGATAC
Organism: uncultured Verrucomicrobiota bacterium; assembly: GCA_964651015.1. Classification (GTDB taxonomy): domain Bacteria; phylum Verrucomicrobiota; class Verrucomicrobiia; order Limisphaerales; family PALSA-1396; genus CAZYYS01. The sequence goes on along the minus strand of CAZYYS010000105.1, from coordinate 826 downwards.
GCGTCATAGCCGGCACCACGACCCACACGGCCCGTCTTTTTGCGACCGTAACCCAGCGCCAAACCGAGCGTGTTATCCGCCAACCCGGGCTGAATCCAAACCGGCCCTTCGATCTCACGACCGTCCAACTGGACTTTCACCCACGGCACCTTGAGATTCATTTTCTCATCGTCGATGTAAAACACGCCCAAATCGGTGGCAGTTTTCAGGCTCAAGAGAATCACGTTCTCCCACGTGAGCTTGGTGATAGGATCGGGCAGCTCCTGCAACCACCCGTTGTTGTTGTAGCGACCGTCATCGACGCTGGCGTCGCGATGGAACACTACTTCCAACGCGTCTTTCGTCGGCGCCCCAACCGGCTTGGCCGCGCTCACCACTTTGGCGACGGCACTCCAGCCAAACTGAGTGGTGACGGTTTTCGCCCCACTCTTTTCAAGGAAACCATCATGCAAAAACTTCTTCCAATTATCCTCACCCTCGCCGCCCAGGCCGCGGAAAGTCTCGCGCACGATGTCGTAAGGGTTGGTTTTGTCCAGTCCACCAATACGCGCGAGGACTTCGAGTTCCGTCAACCCGTCGAAGAGTGGCTTGATGACCGGTTGGACTGAAACCAAGGTACCGTCTGCGGTGCGCGCGTCACCCCAAGACTCAAGATAATGGGCCAGCGGCAGGTTCCAGCCGTTCGTAGGAAACGATTCGTCCTCGTAATAGCCGAGGCGGACGACAGTCTTGGCCTTTGCCTGGGCCTCCGCCCACTTCAAATCGGCCGCCGCGTTGTAAACCGGATTACCGCCGAGCACAACTAAAGTGTCCACTTGACCGGCGT
>CAZYYS010000104.1:0-16079 GCA_964651015.1 uncultured Verrucomicrobiota bacterium | reverse complement strand
AACTCGGCCAGCGCGGCGCGGTCGGCGGCGGGCGCGGCGATCAGGTTGGTGGGCAGTTCGGGATAATCCTGGCGGTCGCGGCCCGTGGCCATTTCGTAGAGCACTTTGCCTAGGCTGTAGATGTCGGCCTGCGGTGTGCCCGGGCCTTCCGGCGGCAGGTAGCCTTCCGTGCCCACGAACGAGAGCGTGGCCTCGACGTGCGTGACCAACCCGATGTCCGCGAGCTTCGGAATGCCGCCCACGAAGACGATGTTCGAGGGCTTGATGTCGCGGTGAACAAGACCATGCCGGTGCAAGTGATCGAGCGCGGTGGCAAGGGCGAGGCCGATGTGGAGGCACGCGTCGCATGGCAGGCGGCCGCGGTGGGAGAGGTCGTGCCGCAAGGTACGAGGGACGTAAGTTGCTAAACTTCGCTCGTCCGGTCGTGAGTGGGTAGGTCGGTGGGTGAGTGAGTGGGCTATCGCGGGCTGGTCTTGCTCACTCACCCACTCACTCACTTTCTCACTTACCAAATCCCCCGCGTCCGCGAGCTCCATGATGTAAAAAAAGAAACCCGCCGCGTCGTTCCGCCCGACGTGCAAGATGGCAAGCTGGCTGGGGTGCGAGCGGGACACCGGCTCGAAGCGACGGATGCCGGCAAATTCGCGTTCGTAGGGGCGGTCGTGATCGAAGGCGGCGCGCTGGACAATCTTCACCGCGCGCCAGGTGCCGAGGGCATTGCGCGCGAGCCACACTTCGCCGTAACTGCCCCGCCCAATCCGCCGGATGAGTTCGTGGTCGGGAATGACAGGCGGCGCGGGCGGCGTGTCCGAGATGGGTTCCGATGCCGGCGTCAACGTGCTGCTGAGGTCATTCAGCAGTTTATCGCGAGCGTTGGGATCGGCGTTCATTGGTCTTGGAGAGCGGCTCAAGTCTGGCGTCGCTCGGGCAGCGTGGCAAACGCAGAATCGCGTTTCAACTCGTGCATCGCTTCGCGGAGCAGCGCGCGGCGGAAGGCGCAAGCATTGTGGCGCGGAGTAACCCGGTAACGGCGCAGAGATTTCCGCGCAGTCAACCAACCGACGAGATAGGCATATAAGGCGGTCATTATGTTGTCAGGAGCCATCAGAACACCGACGCGTGGGGAGAAAGCGCCGCAGGGGCGGGCGCACTCCAAAACCCGGCGGAAGCTCGGATGCGCACGAGGAACGCACGAGCGTCTTGGAGTGCGGGAGCCCTGTCCCGCTTTCGGAAGGGTTAGGCAGTGAGTTGAGGCTGGCAATGTGTCTCCGGCAGGCAAGCGAACGATTGAAAAGCGCCGCCAGGGCGGGGCAGTCCAAAACCTGACGGAACAACAAGCGCGCTCTTGGGAGGATCGGCTTCATCCCTCCGCCTCCATGCGTTTGCGCAACTTCTCCGTCTCCTGCTTGATGAGCGAGGTGACGCGGTGTTTGGCAAGGTAAACCTGGGCAATGTTGGCATGCAGCGTCTTCGCCACATCGCGCACGGGCCATTCCTTCAGCACGTAGAGGTCGAACATTTGAAATTGTTTCGCACTCACGCGCTGCTTCACGCGCTCGATCGCAGCGTCGGCCAGGTTCTTGGCCCATTCCTCCTCCCATACTTCACCCACGACGCTGAGTTCGGGCGCGGGAATTTTTTCCACGAGGGGTGTCCGCGAGGTGTCTTCGCCATCAAGTGCGGCATCGGCGAGCGGCAGGCGTCGCCGGCGCAAGTGATCGGCGACGCGCCGTTGCACGATGAGCTTGAGCCACGCCTTGAACGAACTGCCTTCCGCTGCTTTGAAGCGGCCCTCGCGCAAGCCCTTGGCCACGGCCACCACCGTTTCCTGCACCATGTCGCGCGCATCGTCGTCCGAAAGGCCAGCCTTGAGCGCGATGCTGTAGAGGAATTTCCAGTAGGTGTCGAAGAAATCGCGCCAGCTCTCCTGATCGTCCCAGCGCTTGAGACGGCTCAGGAGGCTCAACCGCGTGGGGATGAATTCATCCCCGGCGGAAATCTTCCGGGCAGATTGCACCAGCCATAGAATCGCACGAAGGTGTGATTTCTTTCACGCAAAATGTCGGAATGCGACAATGCCCATCGCGACGTCGCTCGAACGAAAGGTGGTGCGCGTGGCGGGAGTTGAACCCACAACCTGCGGCTTCGGAGGCCGTCACTCTATCCAATTGAGCTACACGCGCATGATGAATCGTCACCGAAAGCTAGGCGAATTCCAGCCACACGGCAAACAGTTTGACGCACTTTCGCCCGGATATTTTTGGCTTGCGCAGGATTTATACGACAGCGCGAACCGTCTCCGCTCCACTGAATCCGGCGTTCCATGGAACTCATGCCAATTTGTGCTCAACGAACATGCCAATGCCAAAAAAGATTGAAGCGGCGAACCCAGTTCCCTACCCTGCACGCATGAAATCGCTTCTCAATTTGTTGCTCTGTTCCGCCCTGGTGGCGCTCGCCGGCTGCGGAAAAAAGGCGGACGAAAAATCCTACACCGTTGCGGTCATCCCCAAGGGAACCACGCATGAATTCTGGAAATCGATCCACGCCGGCGCGGTGAAGGCGCAACAGGAATTGACCGCCAAAGGCATGAAAGTGGAGGTGATCTGGAAAGGACCGTTGCGCGAGGATGATCGCGACCAGCAAATCCAGGTGGTGGAGAATTTCACCAGCCGTCGCGTGAGCGGAATTGTCCTGGCGCCGCTTGATTCGCAGGCCCTCGTCAATCCGGTGGCCAGCGCGGTGCAGTCGGGTATTCCGGTGGTTGTAATGGATTCCGGGTTGAAGTCGGACAAGTATGTCAGCTTCGTTGCCACGGACAATTTCAATGGCGGCCAACTGGCGGGCGATTTCATGGGAAAAATATTGAACGGCAAAGGCAATGTGATCTTGCTGCGCTATGCGGTCGGCTCGGCCAGCACGGAGGAACGCGAGAAAGGTTTTCTGGACGCGCTGGGCAAGTTTCCGGAGATCAAATTGATTTCGGCGGATCAATACGCCGGCCCGACGCGCGAGACGGCGTATCAAGCGTCGCAAAACCTCTTGAACCGTTTCGGCAATGACGTCAACGGCATCTTCTGCGTGAACGAGAATTCAACCATCGGCATGACAAAGGCATTGCGGGACATCGGCAAGGCGGGCGGCAAGGTGAAAATGATCGGATTCGATGCCGGCTCGCAATCGGTGCTCGACATGAAGAACGGTGACGTTCAGGGACTGGTGGTGCAAAACCCTGTGCGCATGGGCTACCTCTCAGTGATAACGGTGGTCAAGCATTTGCAGGGCGAACCCGTCGAAAAGCGGATTGACACCGGTGTCGTGCTCGTGACGCCGGAAAACATGGAGCAACCGGACATCAAAGAGTTGCTCAACCCGCCGTTGGATAAATACCTGAAATGATGTTTACGTGCCGGTCGTGGCCGAAGCATCGGTAGATTGATCGGGGTCTTTTGATCCTCGTTCCCTCTCCGCGTCCGACTGAGAGAGCTGCGCAGGTCAGCCGCAGCGCTACGGATGGCTTCCAGCCCAGCCATGCGCAAAGCGGTTCGTAGGGAGGATGCCCCACACCGAGTGAGGAGTTGCCCCGCGAAATTTTGATTGTTTTCCGCAACAATCCGGCAATGTTTCTCTGCCTGTGAAAGCTGTTATTCTGGCGGCCGGCAAAGGCACACGCATGCGCGAACTCACCAATGAGCTTCCTAAACCGATGCTCAAAGTGCAGGGCAAACCCGTCCTCGAACACATTATCGAGGGAATCAGCAGTGCCGGCATCCGTGAAATTTTCATCGTCACCGGTTTTCGAGCAGAAGTGGTTGAGCAGTATTTTGGTGACGGCAGTAAATGGAGAGTGCGTATTGAATGCGGCCGGCAGCAGGACCAGAACGGCACCGGCAAGGCTCCGGAGGTGGCCAGGGAATTTATCGGCGCGTCGCCGTTTTTGCTGACGTATGGCGACATCCTCGTGAAACCGGAAACCTATCAGCGAATGGTCCGCCGTTTTAACGAGGGTTATTTTTCGGGTGTTGTCGCGGTGACAGGCAGCCAGGACGTAACCAAGGGCGGGCTGGACTTTTTTGACGAAAAGTTCTGTCTGAAACGTGTGGTGGAGAAGCCAACCACTGATCAATTGGAACAATTGCGGCGCGAAGGCTGGCTGAAACCGGGCGAGCCCGGCTGGTATAACGCCGGCATCTACATTTTCCGGCCCTCGTTGTTTGAATTCACTGCGCGTCTGGAAAAATCTCCGCGCGGAGAATACGAATTGACCGATGCCATCACGGCTTTGCTCGCAACGCATCATCGCATCGCGGGACTGGAAATTCAGGGCCGTTGGGTGGACGTGCGTGATCCGGAAGTGCTGGCTCAACTCGAAAGCGAGTCGCAACCGTCGGTCGCCAGCTAGATTTCAGCGTGCTTGCGTCCGCGACTGGGACGATCATGAAACAAACCTCGGCTCATAGACCGGGCCGACACCGTGCTTCCGCAGCAGTTCCACAAATTTTGCCAGACCGCGCTTCTCATCCGCGCCCAAGTGATAATGGATGTGCCAACTCAGGTAATCCTTGCGGAATTCATGGTCGTATTCCGAACGGCTCTGAATGATCGCGTCCAACGTATCCAGGCCGAAATCCTTCGCCTCGCGCAGTTGTCGCCGCAACGCAGTATTGTCGATTCCTCTGCGTAATGCCCAGACGGCATAGACAAACGGAAGGCCGGTCAATTCAAACCAGGCAGCGCCCAGGTCCCAGATTTCATGCTCGCGGGTTGCGCGCGCAAAATCAATCGCCGGGTCGCCGATCAATAAAGCATGATCCGGCATGGCGGCCGCCTCGTAACCCACGAGCGGTTTGAAGTCCGGTTGCAACCCGCGCTCCGCCAACAGCACGCGCAACAGGTGCACGCTGGTAAGCGAGGCCGGATCGCAGAAAATTTCCCGTGCCGCTTCGATGGGCCGCCGGTGCGCCAGGAAAACGCTTTTGACCTCGCCGAGAGAGGCCACAGCGATCCCATCCAGCACATCATAAAGATCGTTGAGCAAAACCTCTGTCACGCTGACCAAGGCGGCGTCCAGTTCATTGGCCCGCAACATTTCCGCCAGCCTGGACGGCGTGGCAAAGATCACTTCCTCTTCCAAACCGCGCGTCAATGGCACCGCGTTCAGATAGCGCACTGAGCCGACGCGGAAAGGCGCCAGCGATTGAGCGAGACCAAACTCGCGCTCGCGCTCGACAGCGCGCTGCTCGCGTTGGAACTGGCGCGCGAGTTCCTCGGCCGAATCTGGAGCGGCCATGCGGAGTTTGGGAATTTCATCGGAAGCCATGGTTGATCAAAATGACGAGTCCTGTTTCAAAACTGGACTCAGTCTACCAAGCAGCCTATCCTGCGGCCAACAACAATAAGATCGCAAGATTGCGGTCTAATGTAATGTAGGTGTCAGCACCACGCGCTATGAACCTCCAAAGCCTCATCGTTGTAGTCCTGCGCCTGATGGCGCTCGATTTCCTGCTGCGAGTAGCCGTCCAGTTGACGCCGCAGATTCTACAGTTCCTTCGCGTTTATGAGCAGTCGCCGCTCGACGGCTCGCGGTCGTATATGGTTCTGCCTTGGCTGATGCTCATCGGCTTGATTGTCGCGGCGGTTCTTCTCTGGTCTCTCGCGCTGCCCATTGCCCGCTTTGTCACGCGTGGCGTCTCGCATGATCTTTCGTTTGGCGCGATGTCGCTGGTTGATTGCTATTCTATCGCGTTCATGGCTGTCGGACTGTTCTACATCTCCAGTCATTTGCCGCAGGTTTTGAATTGGGCGCATTACTTTCTGAGGACAGCAGCATCGGGTCGTGGAGACTCGGAGCAGGGCGCGAGTGGTTATGATATTTCACAGGCTTTCATTCCATTCATTGTTGGAGTAGTTCTGTTCGTGAACGGTCGCAGGTGGGCTGTAGCACTCGCACGCCGGCAGACGGAGAGTTCAGCACCGGCCACGACAGTTAGTGAGAAACATGAAGCTGACACCTAACCATGCTGCAGCGAACCCGGCGAGAGCGTCGCGGTTGCAATTGGTGCGCCTCGTGGCCGCCGTCGTTGAGCTTGTGTCGTTTAGGCAGCATTCGCGCCCCGAAAATTTATGACTACTATTCCTCGCGATGCATCAAAGTGTCCGCTTTGCGGGAAGGTTGTTGCACTACACCATGACATCGTGAGCACGTGCCACTTTGTTGCAGAGCCGGGCGACCCCCTGTTTCAGTGTGCCGGAGTCCCATTTCACAGACGCTGTTTTCTGACTTGGGACAGGCGAGCGGAGTTTGCCAGACGTTACAACGAGGCGATGAGCGATCATGTATTTGCTGATGGCATGCACTATCACCTACGAGAGGATGGTGTGTTGGCAAGAGTTGAGATATGAAGTTGCTGCTTGCGCCCGAAAGCGCGCCTGCAAATCTCAACCAAGATGACGCCTGCCCTGATCTGTTTCGCGCTCGAAGAGGAAGCCGCGCCGTTCCGCAAATTCGCGTCGGCCAGGCCCGGCGTTTTGATTTGCATCACCGGTATTGGACGCAAGAACGCGGAGACTGCGGTGAGCGGAATTTTGGCGCGCGAAAAGCCGGCGTTCGTGCTGACCTGTGGCTTCGCGGGTGGGCTGAATCCAACATTGGCAACAGGTGATGTCATCGTTTCGACCGAGGATGGGATGCTGCAGGAAAAGCTGCTCGCGGTCGGCGCGAAGTCGTCGGTCTTTTTTTGCGCATCGCGGATCGCAACGACGGTGGCTGAGAAGCAGGAGTTGCGTCGCACCACGGGTGCCGACGCGGTGGAAATGGAATCACAAGCGATTCAGACTGTCTGTCGCGAGCACGGGATTCCGTGCGCGACCGTGCGGGTGATCTCTGATCCGGCTCAAGTAGATTTGCCACTCGATTTTAACTCGTTAAGCAAAGCCGATTTGAGTCTGGATTACGGCAAGCTGCTGCTGGCGGTCGCAAAGTCGCCAGAGAAAATTCCCGCGTTGTTGCGGTTGCAGAAGAATTGCCGGTTTGCCGCCGACAAACTGGCTGATACTTTGGCGAAAATGATCTGGCCGGCGTAATTCTTTGGCAACTGCGCTTGCGAGCGGCGGTTGGGAAAATTCAAGACGCGCCATAGTTCGGCGCCATCACGCCGGACGCGAGACGATACCAAGTGCGGAAGATGAGCAAAAGTTTTTGGCCTTTGTTCAGCCGCGTCGGTGTGTCGCCAAAAACATCGAACTTCTGCCATTCCAGTTTCCGCAGCAACCGCCAATATACCGACCCCATCAATTCCGCCGCGATCATCGCCCGGCGATCTTCCGGCGGCAATGTTTTGTCGGCGAGTTGATAAAAATGCCGCGCATGCCGGGCAACGCTTGCTGCCAATTCACGAAAGCGAGGTGAATATTCAAGCCGCAAAACCTCCTCGGGAGAAACCTGGAAACGCGCGAGTTCGGCCAGCGGCAGATAAATGCGCCCGCGTTCGGCATCGGAACGCACATCCCGCAAGATATTGGTAAGTTGCAATGCCTTGCCGAGGTAGATGGCATAATCGCGGCAGGCCGGATTTTGATAGCCAAAAATTTCGATGCTTAACAGCCCGACCACCGAAGCAACGCGGTAGCAATATTTTTCCAGCTCGGCATAATCGCCGTAACGTTTTACATCAAGGTCCATTTCCACGCCGCGCAGCAGTTCGTCAAAAAGCTCGAACGTCAAACGGTATCTTTGAATGATGGGTTGCAACTCCCGGTTGACGGGGATCTGTGGCGTCCCGGATCCACAAGCGCGGCGGACATCCTCGCGCCAAGTGGCCAGACACATACGGCGCTGGTCCACCGGCGCGGATTCATCGTCGGCCACATCGTCCACTTCCCGGCAAAACGCATAGAGGGCCGACATGCCGTCCCGTTTGGCTTTGGGCAGGAGCACGAATGCCAGTGCCAGGTTGGAAGCACTCCTGCGGGTGATGTTCCGACTGTTGTGCATTGCTTACACCGGCGGCGGCGGCTGATCTTCCGGACGGATCGGTGGCAGGCCCCCCGTCTCGGCCAGCGTGGGATTCCGAGGCCGATGTTCCCGACGCCGATGACGCCGCCTTCGCCGTCTTCGGATGACTTGCCCCCCAGCGACCGCATTGCCTGCGTTTTCCTGGGACGAATGCGAACTTCGCCGGTGATGGTGGCGCCGCCGCCGCTTCTGGCGCAAATAATAAGCCCAGATAAACAGGGCCGCCGTAAGTGCCAACAGGACGCCGAAGATCACCAACGATTCATGGGTCGAACGCTGTAAACCCGCCTCAGTCGCCTTTTGCCTGAGATATTCCTCGATCTCAACCAACGCCAGAAAAGCAGCCGAGTTGATCATGTTGGACTGTCCTTTCCGACGGGTAATGTCGTTTCCTCGTCCACTTCAGGCAACATGCCGATATTCAAACGACGCATCCGATAACGCAAAGCGTGACGACTGATCCTTAATTGGTCCGCCGCTTTGGCGATATTGTAACGATGCTGCTCCAGCACACCGGTCACCAATTCGCGTTCAAACTTGTCCAGCAAAGAATCCAACGATTGCGTTCGCAGCGCCGCTGGCGCCGCCGGTTTATGCAGCCGGGTTTCGATCTCAAAATCAGGCAAGCTGGCCGGTTGGATTTCCTCAGTCGTTTCCAGAATCAAAGCCCGTTCAATCACGTTTCTCAATTCCCGCACGTTGCCGGGCCAGTGATGGGCCAATAATTGTTCGCGTGCCGCACGGGAAAAACCTTTCGCCGGTTTTTTTACCACCTGGCTGAAATAATTCATGAAATGCTCGGCCAGCAACAGAACATCCTCCCCGCGTTCCCGCAACGGCGGCAGACGAAATTGGAATACGTTCAAGCGATGAAACAGGTCTTCACGGAAACCGCTCTCCCGGATGGCCGCCACGATGTCCCGGTTGGTTGCGGCGATCAGTCGTAGATCGACCTTCAACTCTTGCGTCCCACCGACGCGTGTGAAGGTGCCGTCCTCCAGAAATCGCAGCAACTTGGCCTGCAGCGGCTTGCTCATGTCCGCAATTTCATCCAGGAAAATTGTTCCTCCGTCGGCTTCCTCCACCCGCCCGGGTTTCTGTTTGTGGGCGCCGGTGAAAGCGCCCTTCTCGTGCCCGAATAACTCACTTTCCAGCAGGGCTTCGGGAATGGCTGCACAGTTGATGCGAATATAATTAGCGGCGTGTCGCCGGCTCAAGCTGTGGATGGCACCCGCGACCAGTTCTTTACCGGTGCCACTTTCTCCGAGCACAAGCACGGTGGCATCCGTCGGCGCCACTCTTTGTATCAACTGCCGCAGTTCCTGTATTTGGGGTGATTCTCCGATGATATGCTCCAGGCGATAGGTCTCGTAGGCTTGGGCGCGCAACGCGACATTTTCCTGAAGCAGGCGATAGTGTTCAGCACAGCGCGCGACGGCATGCAGCAATTCCTCGGGCGCAAAAGGTTTGGCAAGATAATCAATGGCACCTGCCTGAATGGCTTCGACCGCCAGCTTGGGAGTGGCATAAGCCGTGATCATCAGAACCGGCAGAGCCGGCCATTGGGCGCGCGCTTTGCGCAGAAAATCAAAACCGCTCATGCCACCGAGGCGCGCATCAGTGATGACCATGAAAAAGCTTTCCTGGGCCAGCAACGCCAGTCCAGCTTCGGCCGACTCGACGACGCGCGTCGCGTAGCCTTCGTCTCCCAACACAGTCTGGAGGGAGAGACGCATGTTTTTTTCGTCGTCAACGACGAGCACCGGTGGCAGAGGAACGCTCATGGACCAAGTTTCAGCAAGATTCTTGCGGGGAACAATAAAATGAACCGCGCACCCTTTCCAAGCTCGGATTCAACCCGCACCGTCCCACCGTAAAGCTCCACATTGTGCTTGACGATCGCCAGACCCAATCCTGTCCCTTTCTCCTTGTTTGTAAAGTAGGGTTCAAAGATTTTTCCCAACTGGTCGGCGGCGATGCCAGGTCCGTCGTCCCGGATGGCAACTTCAATGGAATAGTCCTTGTGGCAATGGGCACTGACATGGACGTTCCCTTTGCCGTGCAACGCCTCGCGCGCGTTGAGCAAAACGTTGACAAAAATCTGGTTGAGATGGGCGCGTTGCATCAACAACGGAGGAAAGTGATTTGCGAAATCGCGGTGGATTTGAATTTCGTACAGCGCCCCCCGAGGGACTACTTGTTCGACGGCGCGTTCCAGTTCTTCCGTCACACTTAGCTTTTCCACCCGACCTTCGTTCAGTTGCGCATAACCGATCAATTGGGTAATGAAACGATCCGAACGTTCGACTTCCTCCTGGATGATTTGAATCTGCTGGGCCATGTCCCTCTTGCCATCACGCAAGGCGCGTTGGAGAGAAAAGGCTGCGTTGTTGATGATGCCCAGCGGATTCTTGATTTGATGAGCGATCTCGGCGGCCAATCGTCCCGCGGCCGCCAATTGTTCCTGGCGGGCGGCGAACTCCTGTGCCTCCTCGTCCACCCGCCGTTGCTTCTCCATCAAGGCACGCACGCCATAACAACTCATCGTCATCAACCACAGAATGATCAGACGCAGTAAAATGGGCTCGTTGGGGATTTCGGTGCCGGACGATTCGACGCGTGATTTCGCCTGTAATTCCGCGAGCAATTCCGCCAGAATCCGCCGATGGGGCCGGTCGGAAAGGACCAGGTCAATGCTCTGGCCTGCTGGCACCGCAACGTCATTCGTAATAACACCACTCCACACCAAGTCGGCAGCGGCACCACCGCGAACGGTGTTAGAGAGGGTGAGTAAAGTGTTCGTCCCATTTTTGATTCTCGCGACGATGAGGGGATTCCCGGACACGCTACCTGATCTGGCTACATTGTCCACTGCCGGCTCCGTCTTTCGCGGCGGTGGAAAGTAAAGCGCGGTGGTTTCCATGTCGGCGACATTGAGGTTTAAAATTCCCGCGCCGAAGTAAAAAGCACTCAACGTCAGGTTGAGCATTATCTGCGGCATCGCCAGCGGAATGCTCAAAGCGTTGATTACAATCAAGCCTGGGAAGACCCAGAAAAGAACGCTCTCAAATCCACCCGTTACGAGCGTCAGACCACCGAGCATCAAACCGTCCATCAACCCGATCGTAAACACCAGCCATTGCACCCACACGAGCCGGAATCGCTTTACAATCAAGAGGACACTGGCGGCACCGGCTTGGAACAAAACGTAGAAGCCAAAGAAATTTTGCAGCGTTTCCAGCACGACACCTTGCGTGGTCGCCGCTTCCGTGAGCCAGCGCGAATAGGCCAGATAATAAAGCACCACGCCCGTTACCATGGCGCGGACTGGTAAGACGATGTTCCGCTGGACAGCCAGAATACGCGCGGTTTGTTGCGTGGGGTCCGGTGCCGGAATTTCCAGCATGACGGCCAGTTTTTTGGGCCATTGCCACTGGATGAATTTCATAGGCGGCTCGCCGCCGGGCAGTTAAGTTTTATCGGCCAGTAATTCCAAGGCGCGTGCAGCGACTTTCTCGACTGGCCAGAGTCGTCCCAGCCCTTCGTAACCACACGAGAGCAGCCCTTCCTCCGGGCCAATGAATTCTGCGCCGCGTGATTTAAGCGTCGCCACGTTTTGTTGCGTGGCTGGATGCAGCCACATTTTGCCGTTCATCGCCGGAGCGATCAACACCTTGGATTTGGGATTGAGCGCCAGGGCGATACAACTCAGGGCGTCGTCAGCGATGCCGTTGGCCATTTTTGCCAGCGTGTTGGCTGTTGCCGGCGCGATGAGCAACAGGTCGGCCTCATCCGCGAGTTTGATATGAGTGGGTTTCCAACCTTCCTCCTCGTCGTAGAGGTCAGTGACAACCGGATTACGGGACAGAGTCTTGAAGGCGAGCGGGGTGATGAACCGGAGCGCATCAGATGTCATCACCACATGCACATTACAATTCGCCTTGGTCAACTGGCTGGTCAACTCCGCCGCCTTGTAAGCAGCGATGGAGCCGGTCACTCCGAGAACAATTTGTTTGTGTCTGCTCATGGGAGGCGCTTAATCCATCGCCGGCGGCTGCGCGCGCGTTGGGCGCATCTTCTCCGCCTCTACGATTGCCTGCATCCGCCGCAAGTCTTCGGCAATGGTCGTGCTGATTAGTAAATAATCGAAGTTTTTCCATTGCGCAATCTCCTGGCGGGCCACACTGAGCCGCTTTTGCACCACTGCCGTTGAATCCGTGCCGCGTTTCTTCAGTCGCTCTTCCAGCATGGCCAGTGAAGGCGGTGTCAAAAACGTCATGACGAGCGCCCGTTTCAGTTCTTCATCCTCCTCCGCCTTGGCACGGATGGTCGCCGCCCCTTGCACATCCACATTGAGCAGGACATCCTTGCCTTGACGCAATTTGCCCAGCACTTCCGACTTCAATATTCCGTAGCTGTGGCCGTACACCGTCGCATGTTCCAGAAAATTGCCCGCCTGAACCCGTTTGAGAAATGACGCTGCGTCGAGAAAATAATAATCCACACCATCCTGCTCGCCCTCGCGTGGTGGACGAGTCGTGCAGGTGACGGCGCGGGTTAAATCCGGATTGGCGGCGAGCAACTGCTGGCAAAGCGTGGTTTTGCCGCCTCCCGAGGGCGCAGAAATGACGATCAAAAGCGAATTGGGATTTTCAACAGCCATTTTTCGGGAAGGAAGAACGATAACAACTGAAGGCTTCGGTTAAGTTCTGCATTCTGAATTTTGCACTCTGCATTTGTTTCACTCCACGTTTTGCGCTTGTTCCCGAAACTTTTCCATTTCCGCCTTCAGCACGACGACTTCGCGAGAGATCAGACTGTCGTTGGCCTTGGCGCCGATGGTGTTGATTTCACGATTCATTTCCTGCGAAAGAAAGTCCAGCGTGCGACCGACAGGCTCTTTGGATTTAAGACAATCCTCAAACTGCTCGAAATGGCTCTGCAAGCGGGTTAGCTCCTCAGAAATGTCCGATCGGTCAGCGAAATAAATGACCTCCTTGAGCAGGCGGTCGTCTTCCAAGCCCGGGACTTCGAGGCCGGCGCTTTTAATTCGTTCGCGCAATTGTTCCTGATAACGTTTCGCCACCAGCGGCGCCTGTTTCTGCACGCGCCCTACCGACTGCCGAACCACCGTCATCCGCGCTTTCAGATCCTGGGCCAGATGCATTCCCTCTCGTTCTCGCATTTTCACCAACGCCGCCAGGGCCCTCTGGGTGGCTTTCTCCACCGCCGGCCAAAAATCGTCTGCGTCAGTAGCAGGTTCTTCGGTTTGCAAGACTCCCGGCGACCGGGCCAGCAATTCCAACGAGACGAGGTCGGGCAATTTGAGACTTTTGGCCAACCGGCGGAATTCGCGGGCATAGGCCCCGGCCAGCGCTGCATTCAAGCGGACCTTGCCGTTGGGTTTGTCCTCTGCCGAATGCAACGAAACCCGCACCGTCAAACGGCCGCGCGCGATGCAGCGATTTATTTCATCTCGCACCCGCGACTCCAGCGGCTCCAATTCCCGGGGTAAATTCACGGAGATATCGCTCTGTCGGCGATTCACGGAACTAAGTTCCACCGTGATCTTAAGGCCATCTTGGGCGCATTCCCCGCGCCCATACCCGGTCATTGATTTCATGTGTGCGGCGACTATGCGGAAAGTCCATGCTACAGGCGAACTTTTTTTGGCTGCCAGGAGACTTCAGGTATCGCAACACCTCGTCGCTTCTTCCACCTCAAACCTGATCCAGCGCGGTGGTGGCGTGGGGTTCGCTGGAATGGGACTTACTCGGCCAGCACAAGGCGGTTGGATGTGATCCTTTCCACCGCCGCGCGACTCAACGGTGCTGCGAGTAATTTCGCTTCGCCCCACAGTGTCATGGTGCTTTTGCGGTAGGGACTGTTCGGGCGATCACTGTGCCCGATCGGACAAATCGTTTGGGCGGAATCGACGTCGTGCAATGGCACCCATTGAGTGTAAGATTGTCCGGCTTGCGAGTGAATTGTCTGGCCATCGAGACAAGTAATACCCGGTACCGCCAGGTCTTGCGCCGGATCGAGCGAGCCAAAACCATCAAGACTGTCGAACCAACCGAGTTCATCGCGTTGTTTGGAACTGGTCGCGTCACGCCCGCGCGCATTTTGTCCGGCAGTCGTGCTGTGTTCACGCCAAGCGTCAGCAAGAACGCTCTCAATGTAACGGCACTCCTGTTCGTCGTACCTAGCGGTCGGATTGGCTTTTATGCGACTCGCTGAATCTTTTAAGAACCGCGCCAGTCCAGACTCGCCGCCTCCGTACTTCAGTGCCAGCGGCGTGGCGATGAACCGAAAAAAGGTGCTGATTCGTGTGGCCAACTCTGCTCCTTCAGCTTTCAAATCACTACTGGCACCGGCCTTAAACCAAGGCGCGAGGACTTCCAATGCACTCAGCGCCTCCTTGGAGAACTCGACTTGCTTCGTGTCGCGCAGATGCAGACCGAGCCGCACCAGCTCACGCCGCGCCGGATTTACGGTATCGTAGTGAACGTCCAGTACATCGGGCGGACTGAACTTGTCCTTTTGGCTTAACCGTTCGCGCAAGCGCCAGGAGCGGATCGTGTCGCCCAGCGAACCCGTGCTGATGCCGAGTGGAATCTGATAGAACGAACCTACTGGCCGATGATTTGCACTGAAAAGCAAACCCGCTTTGGGATCTACCACCTGCGGCAGCAAGTCCGGCGGAACGAAACCCTGCCAGTCGTTCGCATCACCATTGCCCGCCATTGCTTCGTTGCCATTGCCATCGGGCGCGAGCTTCGACCGGATGGGAATCGCCCCCAACGCCGCGTAACCGATGTGTCCATCGGCATCGCCATAAACACAGTTGGCACTGGGAAAACGCCATTCACCCAAGGCGTGGGCGAACTCGTCAGCGTTCCGGGCGCGCATCATGGCGAACAAACCCTGAATGGTCTCGCGATTGGTTTCGCATATCGGGACGCGTTTCAAGGCCACCTCCGCATCGCCCGGTTGCCGGAAACAAAATTCCGAGGCCACGGGTCCGGGGTGTGTTTCCCGCACGGTGAGCGTTACATCCTTTCCACCTCTAACCACGATGCGCTCGGTGCGAATCTCCATCTGTCGCCATTTGCCATCCCAACGGTACCGATCAGGTTGGTCCGCCGCGGTTTCCAGCCGGAATAGGTCGGCTTGATCGGCGCCCAACGCCGTCAGACCCCACGCCACGTGACGATTGAATCCGACTAACAATCCCGGGCTGCCCGGCACACCGATTCCGCGCGCATCGAACGTCTTGCCCTTGATGTGGAATTCCATCCACAGCGACGGATTGCGAACTGGAGTCTGTGGATCGCTCACCAGGACGGACGAGCCGGTGGTTGTCTTTTTGCCACCAACGACCCAGGCGTGGCTGAACTTCGGTCCATCTGCTCCGGTTCCGGCTTCGCCCAGACCCTGTGCCAGCCGGAATTTCTCAACCCGTTGGAACCACTCGTCGTTGGCATCCTCGCGCTGCACAACCGCCGTTGAATCGTCCTGCCAGAATCTGCCCGGTTTCGGCGGCTGCGGCCGGTCGGGTGCCGGGTTGACCCGATTTCGCCAAACCATGAGATCGCGCGTGCCGTCGGTGGCGAAGAACTGCGCCAGATGCCACCAACTCAGCAGGCAATCCGCCGGGGTCCACGACTCGGTCGTCACTTCAAATTTCTTGAACAGCGGATGCAATGTGTCGGTTGCCCTTTGTCTGCCAAAACTGTCAGTCAGCGACCTCCGGCAAAGCCGGAGGCTTGAGGAAGGTGGAGCGGCCCAAGGCCGCATGGCCCTTCGGGCGATGATTCGACGCCTCGCGCCAATCCAGCATCTCCGCCTGCTCGTTCGGCCAACCGCAAATTCTAAGCTG
Organism: uncultured Verrucomicrobiota bacterium; assembly: GCA_964651015.1. Lineage (GTDB taxonomy): Bacteria > Verrucomicrobiota > Verrucomicrobiia > Limisphaerales > PALSA-1396 > CAZYYS01. The sequence continues at coordinate 183 of CAZYYS010000104.1, read as the reverse complement.
CTCCCAGCTTTCTTTGCATCCCCAGTTCGCGAATCAACAACAGCACCACTTCGTTTGCACCCAACCAAACACGCACCATGCTCAAGCCTCGACGGTCATCCCCCTCCACCCACACTTCCGGAACCGTCAAACTTTGGGAGTCCTCCGGCAGAGCCGGAGGATTTCCTATGGATTAACGCCTTC
>CAZYYS010000103.1:0-16088 GCA_964651015.1 uncultured Verrucomicrobiota bacterium | reverse complement strand
AAGTGTAACCTGTGTGCTGGCATTAAAGTGTTACCGATGTCCTGATACTGTGCCCCCTTGATCCCTCTCCCCCATTGTTGCGCAACGCGGGGAGGGAGAATTGTTTTGAGGGACGATTTCCCGGCGCTATCTGGCGCAACAGAAAATGCCTACTTCCGTGGCAGAGAGCGAATTTTCTCAGGCAGCCAGACGTTCCATCGCCTCCGAGTATTTGCCGAAGCGCGCTGCGCCATTGCACTGGGCGCGATGGTGGAGGGCACGCTGGGCGGCGTTGACGCTGATTGCTTCGCCTCTCCACGTGATCAATGCCGGCGCTTGCAATGCCCGGCCAAAGGAAAAGCTCAATTCCCACGGAGTTTTGCCAAGCTGGTTCATTGCGTTCAGGTGCGCGGTTGCCAACGCGTCACTCTGTCCACCGGAAAGAAAAACAATCCCCGGCACCGCCGCCGGAACGGTTCGCGACATGCAGCGCAATGTGGCTTCTGCAACCTCCGCAACGGCGGCCTGACGCGAACAACTCTTGCCGGCAAGCACCATGTTTGGCTTAAGCAGCATCGCCTCCAGTCGCACGCGATGTTCGAAGAGCGATTGGAATACAATCTTCAAAATCGCCTCGGTCACTTCAAAATGGCGTTCGATGGTGTGGTCGCCATCCATCAAAACCTCCGGCTCCACAATCGGCACCAGCCCGGCCTCCTGACTGAGCGCGGCAAAACGCGCCAATCCGTGCGCGTTCGATTCGAGACAGGTTCGGCTCGGAATATTCGCGCCGATGGTGATGACTGCGCGCCATTTGGTAAAACGCGCACCCAATCGGACATATTCACCGAGCCGGTCGCGCAGACCGTCGAGTCCCTCGGTGATTTTTTCTCCCGGAAAGCCAGTCAGTGCCTTGGCGCCCTTGTCCACCTTGATTCCCGGAATGATGCCCTGCCGATTGAGCACTTCAACCAGCGGGGTGCCATCGGTGGCTTTCTGCCGAATTGTTTCGTCGAATAAAATGACCCCGCTAATGAACTCGCCCAAACCCGCCGTCGTAAACAGCAGTTCCCGGTACGCCCGCCGATTTTCCTCCGTGCAAGGAACACCGATGGGTTTGAAGCGTTTCTCGATGGTGGGAAGGCTTTCGTCCGCCGCGAGAATTCCCTTTCCCGGAGCCACGAGGGCTTGAGCCGTTGTTTCCAATTTGTCCATTTGCATGATCCGTGACAGTTGATCGGCTGGCGAGGTTGAGCGAGCCGAACCAAATGTTTACATCAACCAGCGTCTGCAGCTTGTGCTTTCTGTTGTACGCCGTCCGGGCCATGGCCAGCGAGTTCCAAAAGCCGGCTCACTTCCGCGTCCGTCGTCTGCGAAAAATCTTCGTACCACTGGCCGACCGCGTAAAAATCTTCGGGCGCCATCAGCGCCACCATTTCATCCACCTGGCGGCTGATTTCACGGTAGGACGAAGCGGCCGCCGTGGGAACGGCAACGATCAACCGCGCCGGATGTTGTTTTCGCAAAGCCAGGATGGCGGCCCGCATCGTGGAACCAGTGGCGATACCGTCATCCACGAGAATCACTATTTGACCGCGAATTTGTGGCGAGGCGGCGTGACCGCGGTAAGCCTGTTCGCGCCGCCTCAGTTCTTGATCTTCTTTGCCAGCAACCGCGTCAATTGTCTCAGGCGAAATGCCGAGTTCATACACAGCATTTTCGTTGAGAACGCGCACACCACCGGTCGCAATGGCGCCCATCGCGAGTTCCTCATGCCCTGGCACGCCGAGTTTGCGGACGATGAATACATCCAGCGGCGCATGGAGCTTCTCCGCGACCTCGAATGCGACGGGTATTCCGCCGCGCGGCAGGCCAAGCACAATAACGTCCTTGCGATTGGCGTACTTTGTAAGTTCGCTCGCGAGCATTCGGCCCGCTTCCTCGCGATTTCTAAAGCGGTTTATCATAATTCAATCGGTCAAAGTTTTGACAGGCGACGCCTGCATTTTATTCCCCGGGTGCAGTCCGGGCGCGCAAGTGATTTCGGAACCAGACTGCGGCCAGTTGCGCCACCACTTCCAACGCCCCAGCTTCCTCAAAAAGATGCGTGGCACGCGGGACAATCTCCAACTGCTTTTCGCACCGAAGCCGGGCGAGGGCTGCTTCATTCAGGCGGATTACAGCATCGTCATATTCACCAACGATCAGCAAAGTCGGTGACTGGACACGGAGCAACGCTTCGCCCGCGAGATCAGGGCGTCCTCCGCGCGAAACAACGGCGTCGATCCGATCGCCCAGCTCTGCGGCGGCCACCAACGCCGCGCCGCCGCCCGTGCTGGAGCCAAAATAGCCGATCCCGTAATTCCGCATTTCTGTCTGCTTCGCCAGCCAGCGGGTGGCCTCGACCAGACGCTGGGCCAGCAATCCGATGTTGAAGCGAAGCCGGGCAGTGACGTTGTCCTCGCGTTCTTCCTCGCGAGTCAGCAGGTCGAAGAGCAGGGTGCCGTTCCCCGACTCGCGGATGACACGCGCGACAAATTGGTTCCGGGGGCTATGCCGGCTGCTGCCACTCCCGTGCGCGAAGAGCACCACACCAGCGGCCCCAGCCGGAATCTTCAATTCGCCTTCGAGCTGCGCCCGCCCCGCCGCGATGCGCACATCCCGCGTCAAAGCCAGCCGCTCCGCGTCTTTCATGGCAACTTTCATAACTCCGCCCCTTTCGGTGCATCGTCACCCACTCTTGTGCGCCCGGCACAGTTCATAATCAAGCTCGCGATTGAGACAAATTGTTAACGGTGACAATATTCGCCGAGAGCTTCATTAAAGACGGCATCCGTCACCAGCGATGGGTCACGATTGAAGGCCACTTCCTTCAAATCAGTTACCGGAACGATCTCCAGTTCGGGAACTTTTCCCTGGAGCACTTCACAAAATTCCTCGAGATCGAAATCATCCGGCAACTCCTCGCCGCCGCACATCGCCTGATCAACATAATAGAGTTTTCTCATTTAATACCTCTTGCGCCACGGGTGCGCTTGCGATTATTGCTCGATGCGCTCGATGCGCTCGATGTGCCAAATTGCCGGCTCGGCGGTGATTCTCCCTGCCAGAGCATTTCCTCCATCGAAGTGACTTCAGTTGCCTCTTGCTCAGGCTCTTCCACTGCCTCCAAGCTCAATACCTCGGGACCGCGAACCGAGGCAACTTCTCCAAGACGGGCATGGTTGACGACATGACCCGCTTCGAGCCGTTCTTCAACCTCTTTCGAGAAGCGCGCCCATGGAATGGCGCGCAGGCGGGCGGACGATATCGGTTTCCCGGTTTCTTCGCAGACGCCGTAAGTCCCGTCCGAAATACGCCTGAGCGCTTCTTCAATTTCGAAGAGCGCCTCCTGCTTGGCGGAGAGCGCGCTCAACGCCATGCCATGATCGAATTCGTCTGTGGCGCTGTCGGCCATGTCCATGCTGTGAGGTTCAAGCGGTTGCGAAGCTTCCGCGAGCCTGTCGCCGCGCTCGCGCAGCAACCGCTCGCGTAGCGCGAGCAAGAAGCGGTGATGCCATGCCCATTTGGGGTTGATCTTAACGGAGACCGGTACGCTCAGTTGCCGGCTGGCTTTTTTTGGTGAAGTGCGTTTCATCTTTGTAAAGTTCAGGGTCATTCAGATGTTTCCGCAGAAGTTTGTGGACGGCTCCCGAGTCCTTGATCTCCTTTGGCACTACCTTGTTGTTGACCGAGTGCAGGATGAGTGTCTGGCCATCGTCGGTCAAATTCCACTTCCGATAACAGTACTTCCGCTCACTTGAATCAATGTCCTGAACGCTTACAAGGGGAGCGTCATCGATATCCGAATGGTAGGCGCGAAACAGGTATCCATTGAAGGACACGATGTAGATGGAATCGTCCAATCTACGAACTTTTATCGTGTTCTTGCCATCTGCGGAAACCCAGTTGCCCAGCAGTTGTTCATCTACTCTGCGAGTTGGCCCGGAAGTAATGGGGACTGCATATTCACAGCCGATCAAGACCAAACAGAAGACCGCTGCGCAAACACCAAGGCGGAATTCTTGCGCGTTGAGGATCCGTTTAATTGATTGACTTTTCGGTTTCATACGTTCGACGCAGGTCAAGACCAACTCACCGCTTTTCCTGTGTGAAACTCGCGCCGCCTCGCTGAACTCGCTTTGCCTTTATTGGCAAACTTCCGACTTTATTTGTCACCAGTGCATTCGACAGGAAACATTCGATAATTTTCCCCGTGCGGAGACGGTCTTCTCACCACGTGCCGCTCTTCTTTGAAGTTACCGCGACAAATGGCTCAATGACTTTTTCCAGGTCTTTGCTGTGGCATTTTGGGCATTGAATTTTCTTCGACTCGTGTTCTTTGATCGTCAGCACTTCACCAAACTTCTTGTGACATTTTCGGCAGATGTACTCATAGAGTGGCATATCATTCCCTTTCGTCAGGTTGTTACCGCTCCCCGCCTCCACTTGGAAACGGTGAGATCTCATTTCAGGTTTCACGCCGTGTTTTTTGAACACGTGCTCACGCCTCGACGCTTGCCAAGGCCGTTACGCGCGACGGGGCATTGGTTACGGATAATATTGGCTATCAACTTCCAGTTTCTTGTAGCGCGGTTGTAAAAACGCCACCAAGTCGATCATTTGTGACACCGTCATGACATCATTGAATTCGGGCATGGGCGACAGCTTGGCGTTTTGTCCCCATTCCTTTCTCACCTGTTCGGACAACTTGTGTGAGGGGTGAATAACGGAGGTTACCAATTCGCCATAAGTCTTGATCCTCGTCACCTCGCCCCCCAAGAGCACGGGCTCCTTCACCGTGTCACTCGGTGACGGCAATTCCACGCCATCCACTTTATGGCAGGTGAAACATTTCAACGCAACAAACGCGGCCTTGCCCTTCTCCTCATTGCCATCGGGGAGGCGAAACCCGCGGGCTGACTTCGGGCCAGGCTCGCAACCGACAATTGCAATCGCCAAAAAGAGAACGGACACAGAGATTACCCCGCCCTTTGCGATGGAGGAACGTCCAGTTTCGGAAATTGACGCTCTCCGCGATCGCGTAACCTCGTGCTTCCCGAATGGATCCTGTTTTAAGATTGTCGTCATAGTTCGACCCTTTCCCGGCAGATTCGGTTTTGGTGGTCAAGCGCGGACTGCCAATCCCCCGCCTGTTGCTTCCGATTTCGAAGAGCAATTGCTTTTCTACACCACGCAAAACCAAGCCACCTTTCGACCTAATTACTGCCTGACAGATTCTCTGTTGGCCCAATTACAGTTGGCACCCGCTTGATTGTTTCGACTCCACAGAATTTGGCAAAAACTCAACCGGGTTTGCCCAGACTCAGCCTCTGAGTTTGATCAACAGCCAGCTTCGTTCATCGCCGCAGGATGGCTCCCTCAAAGTTGCCGTCATAGTCATCGACCTGAATCGCCAGATGTTTGGTTTCCTTTTCCAGCCGAAGGTCGAAGTGGTGCGTACGGGCCTGATGCTACTGAATGACAAATCGTGACGACATCACCTTAACAACTGTTGGCCCGGTGGCCAGATTGTTCATCCCTGGTCGCAAGACGCACGATCCACTTCCGGAATTCTTCAAGTGTGAACATCCCCACCGCGAAGGGAATCACGAACAGCCAGACTTTTGCCTCGATTGCTGCCGTACCGAACACAGTGTTGCCCCAGGGCGTGTAGTTGATGAGTGCGATCAAGCAGAGCTCCGTGGCGATGCCCCAGAGTATGAGCGGATTGCTGAACAGCCCAAAACGGAACACGGACAGTGTCCGGCTACGACAGAGAAAGACGTTTGCGATTTGCATCACGATGATGGCACTCAGGCAGGCGGTTGTGGCCCGAAGATACAAGGGTTCGCGCGGACCAAGATTCTGTTCGCTGCTCCATCCGCCGGACTTAAGTACGAAGAAAAATGCGGCCATCGCTGCCGTAGCTTCCATCAAGCCAAGCCAGAAATACGAGCGCGCAATCAGCGCTCCGTTCAAGAGCCGTTCTTTGGCCCGACGTGGAGGTTGTTTCATGGTTTCTGCATTTGGTGGGTCGGCTCCGAGCGCCAGTGCCGGCAAAATGTCGGTGCCCAGATCCACCGCAAGAATCTGAATGATGGTCAGCGGTAGCGGAATTTTGGTGAGCACAAAAGCAAGATACGGGACCAGTTCCGGAACGTTTGACGTGAGGATGTAGGTGAGAAACTTGCGGATGTTCGCGAACACGGCGCGTCCCTCTTCGATGGCGGCAATGATGCTGGCGAAATTGTCGTCAAGCAGAACCATGTCTGCCGACTCCCGGGCCACGTCAGTGCCCGTGCGTCCCATCGCGATGCCGATGTCCGCTCTCTTCAACGCCGGTGCGTCGTTTACGCCATCGCCGGTGACCGCAACGATTTCCCTTTTGCGCTGGAGCACCGATACAATCCTCATTTTCTGATCAGCGGCGACACGGGCAAAGATTATTTCCGGCGCATCGAGGGCCAGTTGAAGCTGTGTGTTGGAAAACCGCTTGAGTTGGTCGCCGGTGATGAGAACTGGTGCTTTGCTCTGGACCAGACCAATTTCGCGTGCGATGGCCAGTGCCGTGTGCGGGTGATCGCCCGTGACCATGATCACCTTGATGCCAGCATCGCGGCACTGACGGATGGCGTCGGGCACCTCCGGACGCGGCGGGTCTTCGAGTCCAACCAGGCCGTCAAACAAAAGATTTTCCTCAACGTGCGCGAGGTCAAATTTCTCCGGCAGGACTCGATGGGCGAAGGCCAACACGCGCAAACCTGAATCCGCCATCTTGGTCTGAGCCTCCTGGATTTGCTCCTTCATGTCGGCGGTCAGCGCTTGTGGTCCGCCCGCGAGAAGAACCCGCGGGGAACGAGGCAGCACAACTTCGGGCGCGCCTTTGACGTAAAGAACTTTCCCGTCAGGGGTTTGATGAACAGTCGAGAGCCGTTTACGTTTCGAGTCGAACGGAATTTCGGTCAGGCGAGCAGGAGCTGGAATCTTCGGTCCAAGTATCCCTGCCATTTGCACCAGCGCCATCTCCATCGGATCGCCAACGAACGGGCTCTGTCCAAGCTGGTCCGTTTGCTTAAGATTGTGACAGCATTGCGCGACTTCAAAGAACGGACGATTCGTTTCCGTCAAGGACCTCAATGAAACGTCGTTCACCGCGTCGTGGAATTGACCATAGAGGAACAGTTGCTTCACTGCCATTTCGTTCATCGTGAGCGTACCTGTCTTGTCGGTGCAAATGACCGTTGTTGAGCCAAGTGTTTCGACAGCCGGCAGGTGTCGAATGAGTGCGTTGCGCCGGGCCATGCGTTGGGAGCCCATCGCCAGCGCCAGTGTGACCGTGGGCAGCAATCCTTCCGGCACATTGGCGACGATGACGCCGATGGCGAAGATGAGATTTTCCCAGAAGGGCAGGCCAACAGCGCGACCGACAAAATAGAATACCACTCCCAAGCCGCCCGAAAACAGCGCCACCCATCGACTCAACCGGGCGATTTCACGCTGTAACGGCGACGCTGATGGTTTGGCCGATTGCGAGAGCCGGGCGATCTGGCCGAACTCGGAGTGCGAGCCAGTGGCGCATACGAGCGCCTTGGCTTCGCCCGAAACCAGAGACGTGCCCGCCAACAGGGCGTTGCTACTCCGAATGAACTCGGCCTCGGTCGAAACCTGCGTGTCGCGCGCGTGCGGTAATGATTCTCCGGTAATCGTCGCGTTGTTGACGCGCACGGCAAAGCCCTCAACGAGTCGGCAATCGGCCGGGACATTGTCGCCGGCCGCAAGCAGGATCACGTCGCCGGGCACCAGTGCCGCCACCGGCACCCGGTCCACATGATCTTCGCGCAGCACCTTCGCAGTTTCCGGCAGAAGTTTCTGCAGCGCCTGCAACGCACTTTCAGCACGATGTTCCTGCCAGAACGAAAACGCGCCATTAACCAGAATTACGCCGAAGATGGCGAATCCGAGTGTGGCCATGCCGTGGCCCGGTTGGCGACCTTCTGCATAGAAGGCGAGTCCGGCCGCAAGCCAGAGAATGACGGCAAAGAAATGCGTGAAGCCTTTGAGAAAGCGCCGCGCCCACGGTTCTCGTCGGACTTTCTCAACGACGTTTGGGCCATACTCTGCCAACCGGCGTGCCGCTTCGCCCACCGACAACCCCTGCGGCCCGCTCTGCAAACTGGCAAAGGCCTCTTCGATCTCAAGGTGGTGAATCTTCATCTGACCAGTCCGCTTCGCTTATCCGGGCAACTCTCGCTTGATTCCACGGCGTAATTGAGCAGGTATTCGTGGTGATCCGACGACGGAGCCCGAAGTGGTTTGCCCAGGCCATTCCGGTTTCTTAACTCAGAACCATTGATCCCACACCTTTTCGGCTTCTATCCGTCGCCCCTCGACTTGAAGTCGTTGGTGTGTTTCGTCAGCCTTATGTCCTGCGTAACATTCGTTATGGATGCGAGCATGTCGCACGGTGATTCAAACTGGCACCATGCCATGCCGCCGTGCGCGCGAAATCGATGGTTGTTTAGGAAGGGCCGCAAGCCGATTTTTCCCACTGCGGGATTGAATCGCCGGACTTGAGTGAACTCGCGCCAATGCGGCAGCCAGCACCTCATCCACATTCTCAGCCAGCGTGAACTTGAGTTTCTTCTTCACGTCAGCCGGGATCTCGGCCAGATCCTTCGCGTTGAGCTTCGGGATGATGACCTGCCCAATCCCGGCGCGCAGTGCCCCCAGCGCTTTCTCTTTCAGCCCGCCAATGGGCAGAACAAGCCCGCGCAGCGTTACTTCACCCGTCATCGCCACGTTTGCACGAACTGGGGTGTCGGTGAAAAGCGACGCCAACGCCGTGAACATGGCGATGCCTGCGGACGGGCCATCCTTCGGCACCGCGCCACTCGGAACATGGACGTGAATGTCAGATTGCTTGAAAGCTTCCGGCGCAATACCGAGTTCCTTCGCGCGGCTGCGGACGAGGCTCAACGCAGCCTGCACCGATTCTTCCATCACATCTCCCATCTGGCCGGTCAGCGTGACGGCGCCCTTACCCGGATAGCGTGTGGCCTCGATGTAAAGCACTTCACCACCAACAGGCGTGTAAGCCAGACCGGTGGCAACACCGGGACGGTTCGTCTTGAGACGGGTTTCACGAATGTACTTCGCGGGTCCGAGGATTTCCTGTACAAGTTCGGGCCTCAGAGTTACGCGGTCACGCTCGCCCTTGGCCACCTGCGCGGCCACCGCCCGGCAGACCGCTCCGACCTGACGCTCCAGCTCGCGCACGCCAGCTTCGCGGGTATAGTCCTCGACAACTTTTGCGAGTGCGGGTGTATTCCAACTACATTGGTTTGGTTTCAATCCATTTTCCTTGAGCTGTCGTTTCACGAGGTAGTTCTTCGCGATGGCGAGTTTGTCACGGTCAGTGTAGCCGGGGATTTCGATCACCTCCATCCGATCTCGCAGAGCGGGCGGCACGGGATCCATGACGTTTGCCGTGGTAATGAACATGACCTGTTAAAGGTCGAATGGCACGTCGACGTAATGATCAACGAAAGCCTGATTCTGTGCGGGGTCGAGCACTTCGAGTAACGCGCTGGCCGGGTCGCCTCGAAAGTCAGTCCCAATCTTGTCCACTTCGTCGAGCATGATGACCGGGTTGCGCGTGCCCAGCCGCCGCAATTCCTGGATCAACCGGCCGGGCATCGAACCGATGTAAGTGCGGCGGTGCCCGCGAATCTCCGCTTCGTCGCGCATTCCGCCAAGGCTCATGCGGGTGAACTTGCGGCCCAGCGCGTCCGCAATGGATTGACCGAGACTGGTTTTGCCAACCCCCGGCGGACCGAGGAAACAAAGAATGGGGCCGCGACCTGTCGGGTTCAGCTTCCGCACCGCAAGGTATTCGATGAGCCGACGTTTGACCTTCTCGAGGTTGACATGGTCGCGGTCAAGAATCTTTTGCGCCCGGGTCAAGTCAAGATTATCCTCGGACAATTTGCTCCACGGCAGTTCGGCCAGGGTCTCCACATAACTGACGATGACGGAGAACTCGGCGCTGGCAGGCGGCACGTATTTGAGGCGTTTCAATTCGCGCTCGGCTTGTTCCATGACTTCCTTCGGCGCTTTGGCCTCTTCGAGCCGTTGGCGCAACTGTTCTACCTGTGCCCCGACCTCCTCCTCGCCCTCGCCCAGTTCCCTCTGAATGACTTTCAACTGTTCACGCAGGTACGCGCGGCGCTGCATGTCGGTGAACTTTGAGGAAACGTCTTTCTGCAGCTTCTGTTGAATCTGCAGGATTTCGAGTTGTGATGAAATACGCTGCTGCACGAGGCGCACCCGCTTGGTCACGTCAAGTTCCTCGAGAATCTCCTGCCTTTGTCCCGTCTCCATGTTCACCCCGCCCGCAAGGAAATCGGCGAGGTTGCCGGGAGCTTCGAGTTCCAAAATTGCCTGACGCATTTCTTCAGGTGCTTCGGGCGTCAGCTCCATCAACTGCACGGCGGTGTCCTTGAGGTTCTTTACGGTCGCCTCCCACTCCTTGTCTCCGACCGGTGCCGGCGGCGAAGCAAGCAGTTCAATTTCTGCCCGGACGTAGGGCTGCTCCTGCACCACCTTGCGCAGCGCGAATCGCCGCAGCCCATGAACCACCAACACCACCGCGTTCTCCGTCTGGCGAACCAGCTTCAGGACGGTTGCGGCTGTGCCTACGCGGAAGAGATCCCCCGAAGCTGGGTCGTTCTGTTCGGGATTACGTTGGGTCATTATGCCGATGATTTTGCTCTTCGGCAGACTTTCCTCGATCAGCTTGACGGAGCCAGGCCGGCCGACGCTGACGGGCGCGACCATACCGGGAAACAAAACGAGATTCCGCACCGGCAGGATCGGGAGCACGTCAGGGATTTTCGGCTCCGCCGGGTTGTCACCTTTGTGTTCCGTTACTGTCGGTGGAACCGTCGAGGTCGCCGGGGCGGTCACCCCCGTCTCCTTGGTTTCACTCTCTGCAATCATACCGTGAACTCCAACGCGGGTCAGTCTGTCGTGCGCAACGGCAGACTGATCCATAGCAATCCATTACGCTGCTCGGCCCGGACTTCCTCCGGGTCGACCTCCGCCGGCAAGACCACCTCGCGAGCGAATGGGCCGTGATCAATTTCCATGGCCAGCACGTGCAGCGGCGGCCCGGCGGTTTCCTCCGGTTCCGGCAACTGGCGCTGGCCGCGAATAATAAGCCGACGCGACTCCACGCGCACGTCGATGCCGGAGCGATCCAAACCCGCCAAGTCCACACAAATGACGAAACCGTCCCGGCAGCGGTAGGCGTTGATAGCGGGTACCCAGGTCGCCGGAGAATAGAATGAAGCGAAGCGTAATCGAGTGAGTTCGTAAGCGATACCGCCCAACCGGCCTTCGAGCCGGCGGAGAAACATTTCTGGGAGATTTCCCATGCGTCCCTCAATATTCAATAAGCCTGTTCATTACCCAACCATTCACTGTCTGCCGAGCAACTCTTCCGGCCTTCATCCTGCTTGAATCCTGATGTTAGATACTTCTGGAAGCCAACCGTTTTTTGGCATTCTTCGGCTCGGCTTTGACAAAGATTTCCAGAGGGGCCTGTCGGAAGTACTTGAACAACGCCGGACACAACCATCCTTCCATTTCGAACTGCCCGCCATAATACCAGTTGCCGCTGAACTCCTCGCGCTGCCACTCCAGTTTCGCGGTGTAACCCGGAAACGGCGTCGCCGAGAACAGTAGCCGAAATCCGTTGGTGGCATCCGCGATGTTGGCGACGAGTTTGTCCATCATGAATCTGCCCCGCTCGCGAAGGGTTCGCGGTTCAACCCAACGCACGGGTCATCAAAAACCCACATTCCCTCCGCCGTCACCGCTATTGGGCTGGCCGCCGTTGCTGCCGGGTCCGGAATACGCACCATCATTACCGCCGGCGCTCCCGCCGTTGCCGCCGATGGCCGAGTTGCCAGTGAACTGGCAGTTGTTCACGACGAGCGTGCCGGCACTTTGGAACACGCCCCGCCCATGCCGGCGCCGCCGCCGCCCGCGACGCGGCACTGGCGATCGCGTCGCGGAGCGTGCCCACGCCGCGGAACCGTTGTAAAATCCCGGCGGCGCGCCAGCGGGAAAGGCGGTGGCTGCCACGTCGGTGAAAGTCAAACCCAATTCCACTGCACCAATGTCCGCATACGCGCCGACGACGCGTGGAAAACCCGGCTCTTCCTCAAAATCCACAATCTCTTTGATCTACACCAGAAATCACCGGTCAATTTTCGTGAGGTTGAAAATCTCCTCTATGGTGAAGCCCGCGCGGAGGGCGTGGCGGTTGGTGCCTTTTGGTCTCGTGGTTTTTGGTGTCATGCTTAACTGAAAAGCCAATCTCACACCTCGGCTTGGCTGGTGTTGACAATTAGCCACCGACCTTGACGCAGCAAGTCAATTCACGCGGCGCAGTTTGAAGAAGTTGCGCCCTAACCGTCCTTGGCCCAGACTCAGTTGCACGACAAAGCGAAAGGCAATTTATGCTCATTGTTCACGTTCATGTTCACGTCAGGCCGGAGTGCTTGGAAGCCTTCACGCAAGCCACGCTTGCCAATGCGCGTGAGAGTTTGAAAGAGCCGGGCGTGGCGCGCTTCGATGTCGCCCAGCAACAGGACGACCCGACGCGCTTTGTGCTGGTGGAGGTTTATCGCGACGCCGAAGCCGCCGCGGCTCACAAGGAGACGCGGCATTACCCCGTGTGGCGTGACGCCGTCGCTCCGATGATGGCCGAGGCGCGGCGGAGTGTGAAGTTCCACAATGTCTTTCCCGATGAAGTGGAGTGGTAATCCAAGGCCGAAAGTATGTTCAGGCAACCACCCGACTTCCGCCCATCCTGATGTTAGACGAGGCATAATCAGCAAACCGGCGACCTCCAAAATCCGCTCAAGGCAACGGCAGAGACATGAACCAATGAGCAAACGCTTCCCACGGAGGGAGCACGATACCGAGTATCTTGACAGCGTGAACGAAGAGGAACAGTCCGAGTGCGCATGGGAACACCCAACGCCCGGTGACGGCTTTTCGCTCCAGTACGATCAATGTTATGAGAATGACATAGATTGGAGTGATGCCCAAATAATAGCCCAATGGCCGACCGATACCAATGACGTAGTAGAATACCCTTACCATCGCGGGCTCGATTAACGACATCCCCGCAACAATCATACCTCTGGCATGAATTGGCATCGACTTCCTGAAAAAGATCGCGACTCCATAGCCGAACGAAAACACAAACAGATCCTTAAATGGTATCCACAACCGCAAGGCCAAATTTTCGGTATTCGGGGTATTCCGATGGTGCGCCAGAAGCATGACAGAAACGAAGATGAGCGGAACCAACCCGTAGGATAACCTGCCGATGATTCGATGCCAGTCGCGCCTTTTTAACCTGATCAGCAACGGCTGTGCAATGAGGCAAAGTACCCACAAAAGCGCAGTCACTGCATGAAAATGGAAATACTGCGAAAAATCAGCCGAACCATCGAAAAACTTTGAAAAATACGTCCGCCAGAAACCGGCGAGAACAACCACCAGCAAGCCGATGGCATAGTATTCTAGATTCTTGAATTCCTTGATGGTTCGTTCAGCGACAACCTTCTTGTCCGTGTCTCGAGGGAGACTATTTGCGGGCTCGAATGACGTTTTCATGTTGATGGCGAACGAGAAAGCCGGGTGCGCGCAATGCAGTTTAACTAGTTAATCGGTAGGCAGCGACTTCCGCCTATCCTCTTTCATGGTTTGACCCTATTCTCGGCGTAAATTTCTGTCGAGAATCGTTTTGGCCCGGGAATGGGCATTGAGCACGACCGAGCAAAGCGAAAGTGAGCGGTCACTATGAAATTTGAATTTGCCACGGCCACAAAAATCATTTTCGGCGCAGGGACTTTGTGTGAAGCGGGGCCGCTCTCCAAGACTTTCGGGCGGCGCGCGCTGGTGGTGACTGGCCGAGATATGGACCGGGCGGAAAAACTTTTGTCGCTCGTCCGCGAACACGGGGTAAGCGCCACGGTCTTTTCCGTTCCGGGCGAGCCGGACATTCCCATTGTGGAACGCGGCGCGGCATGTGCGAGAAACGAGCGCTGCGAATTGGTGATTGGTTTTGGCGGCGGCAGCGCGTTGGACGCGGCCAAGGCAATCGCCGCCATGATGACGAATGAGGGGGCACTACCTGATTATCTGGAGATCATCGGTCGGGGCAAGGCCTTAACCAAACTGCCCGCGCCGTTCATTGCGATTCCTACGACGGCGGGAACGGGAACTGAAGTAACCCGCAACGCCGTTCTGGCGTCGCCGGAACACCACGTGAAAGTCAGCCTGCGCAGTCCGTTGTTGCTGGCAAAGGTCGCGATTGTTGATCCGGAGCTTACCGTCGATCTGCCGCCCGCGCTGACCGCAAGCACCGGTCTGGATGCGATCACTCAACTGATTGAACCTTACATCTGCACCAAGGCGAACCCCATGACCGACGGGTTTTGTGTTGAAGGCATCCAACGCGCGGCCCGGTCATTGCGCACCGCCTTTTTCAACGGACAGGACAAATCTGCCCGCGAGGACATGGCCCTGGCGGGTTTGTTCGGAGGACTGGCGCTGGCGAACGCGGGCCTGGGCGCGGTCCACGGCTTTGCCGGGCCAATCGGCGGGATGTTTCCCGCGCCACACGGGGCGGTTTGCGCGGTGCTGCTCCCGCAGGTGATGGCGACGAACATTCGCGCGCTCCGTCAACGTAATTCCGACGGCATCGCTTTGCGTCGCTTCGACGAGGTGGCGCGCTTGCTGACCGGAAACCCGCAAGCCCGCGCTGACGACGGAGTGAAGTGGGCCGGCGAACTTGTTCAGGATTTGAAGATTCCGCAACTCGCCACTTATGACATCCGACGGGAACACATCGGGGACATCGTCGAAAAATCCATGCGCGCAAGCAGCATGAAGGCGAATCCCATTGCTCTCACGAGCGAAGAACTGACTGAAACGCTCCTGAAAGCAATGTGACACTCCTCACGCCAACACGATTTGTGGAGTTGCAAGCCCGTTCCGGCCCGCTACTTTTGCATCCATGACCAACGTTGATGAAATCGCTCCCGATCTGTTCAGGCTCTCAGTTTACGTCCCGGGGTTCGACATGCAGTTTAATCACTTCCTGGTGCGCGACGAAGAACCGCTGCTGTTTCACGCCGGATTCAAGCGGATGTTTCCGGACTTGCGCGAAGCCGTGGCCAAGCTGATTGATCCCACGACACTCCGCCACATCGCTTGGAGCCACTTTGAATCCGACGAAGTCGGCGCGC
This sequence comes from uncultured Verrucomicrobiota bacterium, assembly GCA_964651015.1. Lineage (GTDB taxonomy): Bacteria > Verrucomicrobiota > Verrucomicrobiia > Limisphaerales > PALSA-1396 > CAZYYS01. The sequence goes on along the minus strand of CAZYYS010000103.1, from coordinate 738 downwards.
TCAATCACTGGCTGGAACTCGCGCCCCAGGCCCAGCCCGTTTGCACGCTCGTCGGCAAGCTCGTCACGGTGGACGATTTCGCCATCCGCCCCGCGCGCGGCATGACGGCGAATGATGTCCTCACCACCGGCAAGTATCGCTACCGGTTTCATCGTTCACCGCACCTGCCGCACGGATGGGACGCGGGCGTGCTGTTCGAGGAAACGCGCAAGACGCTGTTCTGCTCCGACCTTTTCCATCACTTCGGAAACTGCGAGCCGCTCACCACCTCGGACCTGATCGAGCCGGCGCGGAAGGCGATGCAGCAAATGCAGCAAGGTCCGCTCTCCAACTACATGCCTTACACCAGCCAGACCGAAGGCGTCCTGAGCGGACTCGCCGCGCTCAAACCGGAAACCCTGGCCGTCATGCACGGCTCATCCTACATCGGCAAGAGCGACAAGCTGCTCACCGACCTGGCGGGCGTGATCAAGGACGAGTTCGATCATGCTTGAGTAAACCAAGCATAACAGTGTTTGAAAATGCAATCGCATCAACGCCGGAAGACCCGTAGATAGAAATTCGAATTGAGCAGAAACTCGAAGTCCGTCTGCACTTCCTCGAAGCCCAGATGCGCCAGTTCGCGGTCGGCCCGCAACCGGCCGAGATAACTGGATCGCCTCGCCTCGAAGGTCACGATCGGGTACACCCGCGCCTCGCCGCGCGTCACCCGCATGATTTCCTGTAGCGACTGCTTGT
>CAZYYS010000102.1:0-16177 GCA_964651015.1 uncultured Verrucomicrobiota bacterium | reverse complement strand
ACCCCGTTGTGTGTACGCCTCCACAGGCGCACGAGCGCGGGCTTCAGCCCGCTTCGATATGGAATCGTTCGCGGTTTCCAAAGTGCTTTGAGTTTCGGGTGATGAAGCGGCGTGAACGCCGCGCGCCGGGCCGAACACTTGCCAGGCGACCACCGGCTGCAACGTGAGATATGTCAATCGGCCCTCAAGCGCGAGGCTGCGGAATCCAGAATCCTGTGGCCACTTCATGCTCAAACCGAACGGCGCATAGACCCCCAAACCAAACGACACCGGTCTCTCCGCCAGTGAGTATGTGTAGTAGAATTGTGGAGCGATAAGAAACTCCCGCTTTGAATGCGCGTCAATTCCGGAGGGAGAAGAGTAGTCCACTTCATAGCTGGGAGCGTATGCCCCGAGCCGTAGCTGTCGTCCAGGAAGCTGAGTGATGCCAGCGGGGTTGTAGTAAATGGCTGACGGATTGTCCGCAGTGGCAACGAAAGCGTCTCCTCGTGCCGTGGCGTTTGCATCTTGGTCCTTCATTAAGATGGCATCCGCTTCGCTGCGGTTTGGCAGGTAGAAGGACAACAATAATCCGCCAATGGTAGCCGCCTTTGTTTGTCGCATAGATTGAGCCAGGCGGAATTTCAAAACACCTTTTGCGTTTTGTTCCTGCCATAAGTGTTATGGACATCGACGTAGCTTTTGTTGACGACCGCCGCTGCCGTTGGGAATTCTCCAGCAAGCACGGTTGCTGCGATGATTTCTGCGAACTTGTCTGATTTGCCCGATCCACGACACCCCAAGATTTCTAAACACTCAGATTGCGTCGCCAACACGGTCCCGCCACCAACAGTGCCGACGAGCAGGTTGGAGAGTGATTTCCCAGTAGAGGTCTTCCCCGCCATTAACGACTTCTGAGTTGGAATCGCAAACGTGGCAACTGCTCAAATCGGCGACGTCTTGGCCACATGCGATGAAGATGGCCGCAATGCCATTGGCGGCATGGACGTTTACATTTTGGATGCCCGCAGCTTTCGCACATCGGATGCAGCGGTCATTGAAGCTCTTTAGCTGCTGGGCCGTAACACGGAGAAGTTTTAACGCGCGTCCTGAGACTACAGTGCTTGCCTTTACTCTTCGTCCGTAGCCGTGGATTTCATTGCGAGGGCAATGATGTTTAACTCCACTGAAATGCGAACGGTGGTAGAATTCAAGATTGAGAGCTCCAGCAATGAACTGGCATGCCTGAAAGGTGGCGTGGTTAATCATGTTCAACCCATGAGCGTCCCAAGTGTCGAATCTCAATTGAAGTAGGTGAACATCCTCAACATCGTGATGCTCTATACTGAGCAGAGTGGTATGAGAGCTATCCTTTTCGGCAATTGATTTGACGGCTACGTGGTTGGCCTGGACAAATGCCCGGAGGCTTTCGCGCTGTTCGGCTGTCGTGACGAACATCGGCGTGATGTGAATGACTTTTGAAAGAATCTCGACCTTGACCGGCCCGGACATGTTGAGCAGATGTGCGCCGATGTCGCAGGTGAGGAGTAGCGCGCCTTCCGTCGTCGCCAGCGGAACATAAAACTCACCGTTTGCGTGTTTGCCTTCGATGGGTACAGGGCCAACAATTCCAACGGGCACTTGGCACACTCCGATGGGATTCTCAATGTTTCCTTTGAAATGGTCCGTGTCGTAGGAACATGAGTCGAGATGCTTTAGCGAAACATTTGACAATTCGCTCAAGCACGAAAGCTTTGCTTGGATGCTTTAGAGGCACCGCAAAGCGCCTTGGACGAGAATGCAATCAAGCCGCGCCCGGGTGGGCGCGCGCTCGGTCGGTCTCGTCCAATTGAAAATTCGCGGTTTTCTAAGAGACCCGCAGCCGAAGCTACACAAAGTTATTTTGGTAGATAGTTCTGGTCGTTAATTTTTCTCGTTTTGCTTTCTGACGCCGGCGAGAGTAGCGGAGCAAGAGACCGTTGCATAGCCGGGATTTACGCGAAACTTGCGTTCTGTACGCGGTGAGCGTAGTCCGGTTACGATCTCGCCCGGTCAGTTTCTCTCGAGACAATCCAAAGTCGCAAAGCTTGACTCTCCGTTCAAAGTCCCAAGTATGACTGTGCGCGCATGAATAGTTTCAAGAGCATCCTGGATTTCGGGTGGCCCTACATCCGGCGTTATTGGGGACGGCTCTTGGCCGGGATTTTATGCGGCATATTGTTCGGACTTTCCAACGGCAGTTTTATTTGGGCGGTCCGCACGCTCACAGAGCGATTGACACCGCGCACCGAGGCAGCCGCGCGGGAAGATGCCTCGCCGAAAGAAACCAAATCCAAACACGTCCTCCCGGCTTTGCGCGAACGGTTGGACCGGCTCAACTCAAAAGTCAACCAGTGGATTGATCCATGGTTGCCGCTGGCCGGCGCAAAAAAGATGGGCTGGCAACGCGCCTTGGGCGGTTTGTTACTACTTTCGCTGCTGGTTTCCATTCGCAGCATCGCGGATTATCTCAGCGGCTATTGCATGGGATGGGTCAGCGAACGGGTCATCAACGATCTGCGGGGCGACGTGCTGGAGAAACTCAGCACGCTTTCACTCGATTATTTCAACCGTTCCACCACGGGCGACATGTTGACCCGGATCAATACCGACACCGTGAACCTGCATCGCGCCTTGCGCGTTGGCTGCGCGGACATCGTCAAAGAACCCTTCAGCATCGTGGGCGCCTTCCTGGCCATGCTGTTCATCGATTGGAAACTCACGCTGCTGGCGCTCGCTTTTCTTCCCCTTTGCCTCTTTCCACTGATTGTTCTCGGCAAGAAGACGCGCCGCGCCAGCCGGTTGAGTCGCAAGGCCAACGTTTCGCAAAACAGCATGTTGGTGGAGTTGCTCACCGGCATCCGCGTCATCAAGGCGTTCAATTTGGAATCCGATCAACTCCGGCGCTTTTACGAATACTCCAAGCAACTGGTTCGCCACGGCATGAAAAGCGTGCAGGCCAAGGAACTCGTCAACCCGTTGATTGAAGTTATCTCGATGCTCGGCGTGGGTTTACTGGTGATTTACATTTTCTGGAAGGGCTGGTCGGTGTCCGACCTCGTCGGTTTCATCGCGGCGTTGATGTTGATGTTTGTGCCGATAAAAAAGCTGGCTGGCATTCATATCTTATTTGAGCAGGCATCGGCCGGGGTTGAGCGGCTCATTGAAATCCGAAACGAGCAACCGACTGTGAAGGACCCGGTCAATCCGAAGCCACTGACGACGTTCAAATCGCAGATCGCTTTCGAAAATGTCAGCTTTTCCTACGGCCAAGAACCGGTCTTGCGGGACATCAACCTGACGATTCCGCGCGGTCACCGGCTCGGCATCGCCGGCGAAAGCGGCTCGGGCAAGAGCACACTAACGAATCTTATTTTTCGCTTCTATGATCCCACAAATGGCGCTGTCAAAATCGATGGGCTCGATTTACGCGACATTTCCTTCCGGGATTCACGCAACCAAATGGCGCTGGTCAGCCAGGAAATCGTGCTCTTCAATTTGACAGTCGCGGAAAACATTGCTTGCGGCAAACCAGGCGCGACGCGGGCAGAAATCGAAGCTGCTGCTCGCGCTGCTTACGCGCATGACTTTATCATGGAATTGCCGCAAGGCTATGACGCGCCAATCGGTGAACGCGGTGTCACGCTCTCAGGTGGCCAACGACAACGCCTCGCCATCGCGCGCGCATTCGTGCGCAACGCGCCAATTCTCGTCCTTGACGAGGCGACAGCGTCCCTCGACTCCCAATCTGAGGCCGAAGTGCAGGCGGCCATCGATCACCTGGCTGAGAATCGCACCGTGGTTTGCGTCGCCCATCGGCTCGCCACTCTCGCGGCGATGGACAAAATCATTGTGCTGTTGCGAGGACGTATCATCGAGCAGGGAACTTTTGCCGAGTTGTTGAAGTCGGGCGGTAGATTTGCCGAGATGGCGAATCAACAGGGCATCTTTACCACGCCTAACGGCCAAATGGAAAAGCGGTCTGAAGCAGTGAGGTAAGCGAGAGTGCTCACAAACCCAATTTCGTTCTCTTCTGCGAAAGTTACTATTAGCGCCTACGCCAGACGATGACTCTTCTCTTATGGTTCGTTCCGGACGCTTTGCAAAAAATCAGGTCACGAAACCAAAATTTGCAAATACATCATCTTTTGTGAGTTTGAACGAACTCCACGGAATTGTACTCTAAGCTGCGTCTTGTGATAGGACTCACGAAACGTAATTCAAATTGGAATCGGGCCCGTACGGCCGTGCTGCTCGCAGGAATCTTGAGCTACCGCCCGGTGCACGGCGAGCAGCCGCAACCAACGCAAAGTTGGCCGGCGGAGGCGACCTTCCGCTTCGCGGGCAGTTCGACGTTGCATGATTTTGGAGGGCAACTGTCAGCCCAACCGTTTGTGCTGACTATTTCTAACCACACCTGGTCCGCGGAGGCCGATGTGCTTGCTGGTGAGATGGCGACGGCCAGCGAAGGCCGCGACCGCAAAATGCACAAGATGATGAACGCTATCGAACATCCGCGAATTCATGGCAAAGTAGTTTTCGCGCCAATCCCCACCGAGGGTGGCACGAACGTCATGCTCAATCTGAAGATCCGCGACCAGCAAATTGATTTGCCGGTGCGCGTGACTGACTGGAAAGAGACGGCGGAGGAGATTCGGTTCCACGCCGCCTGGGAGCTTTCTCTCAAGCAATACAAACTGAAACCGCCGTCAGTTCTCGGCGTAATTCGCGTGTCCGACCGCGTCCGACTGGACGCTGACGTAACCGCAAACAAAACCAAACCGTTGACCAATGCTCCGACCTTGCACCCATGAACATCTTCATTCACCGCTTAGAAACTTTGGCACCCGAATACTCAGGCGCGCAAGACGCTCTCGCCGCGCGAATGGGTGCGTGGGCCGGCGACGTCGCCACCGCGCGAATCATCCGCCATGTGTTTCACCGCAGCGGCATTGAACGCCGGCACAGCGTGCTGCCGGATTTCACGGAGCCCGAACGGGCGCGGCTGTTTCGGACGGATGTGGAGGGACGATTGATTGAACCGTCCACGCAGGAACGTAACCGGGTTTTCAGCCAATGTGCCGGGCCCATGGCCGTCAAGCTGGCGCGTCGCGTACTGGGCGGCAATGAAGGTATCCGTTTCGAGGATGTGACTCACGTCATCACGGTTTCCTGCACTGGATTTGCAAACCCGGGTCCCGATTGGGACATTGTGGCCGACCTGGGGTTGTCACCGACAGTCGAGCGTTACAACCTGGGATTCATGGGTTGTTACGCAGCTTTGCCCGCATTACGTATGGCTCGGCAATTCTGCCAGGCACGGTCGGAGGCGGTCGTGCTGATCGTCTGTCTGGAACTTTGTTCGTTGCACCTGCAGATGCGGACGACGGCTGACTCGATCCTCGGAAATGCGCTGTTCTCCGACGGCGCGGCCGCAGCGCTGGTTAGTGCCCAACCACCCGCGCCCGACCGACCGGCCCTCGCGCTAAATGGATTCATGTCCGCCCTTGCTCCCGAGGGTCATGGCGAGATGGCTTGGGAAATCGGCAATCACGGCTTCAATCTTCAGCTCTCCAGCTATGTGCCCGATGTCATTGAAGCCAATGTCAAACGCATTGTTGCTGACCTGCTCGCGACGCATGAACTCAGTGCTGCGGACATCGATCTCTGGGCAGTGCATCCCGGTGGCAAAACCATCCTGGACAAGGTCGAGCAATCACTGTCATTGGAAACTCACCAGATCGGAGCCTCGCGCCGCGTTCTGCGCAACTTCGGCAACATGAGCAGCGCCACCATTCTTTTTGTTCTTGAGCAAATGCTCAACGAGGTGTCCAACGCACCTCGGACAATCGCCGCAATGGCTTTCGGCCCCGGGCTGACCATCGAATGCGGCTTGCTCGAAATCGTGCCTGCCGGGAGGGAAGTTGACGAAGAATACGACCTGCTAGCCGCAGCCGCCATCTGAAGCCGGCCATGTCATCCAACATGAAATCGAATTTTGCTTCTCCCAACTCGCAGCCAAAGTTTGATACGGACGTAATGATCGTCGGCGCCGGTCCGGTTGGATTGCTGCTGGCGAATCTGCTGGGCGCGCGGGGTGTGCGAACCTTGGTTTGTGATCAGCGCAGCTTGCCGCTGGAGAGTTCGATGGCCATCGGCGTCACACCACCGTCGTTGGAAATCATGAAGCCGCTCGGATTGGACGCGCGGCTGCTCGCAGCGGGTGTGCCGGTTCGCCACGCGGAGGTGCATGAATCGTGCTCATTGCTGGGACGCCTCGATTTCGCCAGCATTGCCTCAGAATACCCGTTCTTTCTGTCGGTCCCCCAAGCGCGGACCGCGGAAATCCTCCGCGAAAATCTGATCCAGTTCCCCTGTGTGACGGTTGAGGGCGGCGTTAAGTTCACAGGTCTCACACAGGAGTCTGATGGCGTGCGGGTGGCGCTGTGCAATCTGGCGGCGAATCTGTGTTTCGAAAAGCGTGCGCGGTTCCTGGTGGGCGCCGATGGCCAACGCAGTTCGGTGCGCAACGCAGCGGGATTGACCGTGCGCGAGAAGGCTTACCGACAACGATTCATCATGGCGGATTTTACCGACCGCAGCGGGCTGGGCACAGAGGCCCGATTGTTTTTTACGCCCGAAGCTTCGGTGGAGTCCTTTCCTCTGCCTAACGGGTGGCGGCGCTGGATCGTGCAGGCGGGTGATTCGGGCGGAGAAGTTCCTGTCCGTTATCTGACCCGCAACGTACACCGGCTCACGGGTTATAATCTCGATGGGGAACCCGCTCGCTTTGTCAGCACCTTTGGCGCGAAACGAATGATCGTGAGCCGTTATTACACCGGTCGCGTGGCATTGGCAGGTGACGCTGCGCACGTCATGAGTTCGATCGGTGGACAGGGGATGAACACCGGCTTTGCGGATGCAGAAATGCTGGCGGAGATTTTACCCCGCGCCCTCGCTCAACCAGCAACAATTCCAGCCAGCTTCGCCACATACGACCGGGTAAGGCGCACGGCTTTCGAAGTTGCCGCTAACCGCGCCGAACGTGGAATGTGGCTGGGCACGCTGAAAGGCCGCATCGCTTCTTTTTGCCGAAAACATTTCATTCGTCGCGTGCTGTTCAGTGGCGTGATGGAGCCCCGGCTGGCGCCTCACTTCGCGATGCTCACAATCCCGTTCCGAAACCTGAACCATGTGCCAGGTGAATGGCTTGCTGTGGATTGATTCGATGCACCTATCTTTGAATATTCGGACCGGCATTGAGACGCCGGACAAGAAACGCCGCTACAACGCGGGGCTTTTCACCCGTGTCGCCACCGAATACGACCGGGCCACGCGCGCCATGTCCCTGGGCCGCGACCAGGCTTGGAAGCGTCGGCTCGTGAATTTGCTGCCGGCTCTGCCCGCGCCCAACTGCGTGGACCTCGCTTGCGGCACCGGTGATGTTACGTTGGAACTCGCCACCCGTTTTCCGCACGGACGCATCGTGGGCGTTGACCTCACTCCAGCGATGATCGCGGTGGCGCGCACCCGCTGCACACATCATTACGTGAGTTTGCTTGCCCAAGACATGTGCCACACGGACATCGCTGATGGTTGGGCGGACATAGTGACCGGCAGTTATGCACTCCGAAACGCGCCGATGCTGGATGATGCGTTGCGCGAAGTGCGTCGCATCCTGAAGCCCGGTGGCCACGCGGCATTTCTGGATTTCGCCAAGGCACCCAACCGGTGGCGGCAAACGCTGCAATTGCCTCTGCTGAAAGCCTGGGGCGGCTTTTGGGGGCTGGTGCTTCATGGCGGACCGGAACATGCCTACATCGCCGAGAGCCTTCGGCAGTTCCCGGATCGCGTCGCACTCCGCGAACAATTCGCCCGCCACAAATTTCGGCTGCGCGCCGCGCGCAACTGTTTCGGTGGCATGCTCGAAATCCTGATCCTGGAACGCGGTTGAAGTCGTGAATCGGGAAAGTTCAGGAGCAAGTTGCGAACGGGCAGAGTTATTGAGTGTGGCCTTCGTTGATGACCCAAGGTCCGACCGCCATCAGAACGTAACCGCATTGTAACGTCGCGGCGTTGTGGCCGCCCCCACCGGCTGACAAGCTGGGGAAATGAGCGCTAAAATTCCCGTGGTGGATGACGAATGGGATTTTATTTAGTTTATCGCCTTCAACCTCACGGCCCACGGCTTCAAGGTCATGAGCGCGTCCAATGACCTCGACGCGCTGTGCACGGCCTGGCGGTTCCTCCCGGACCTCGTGGTGCTGGATTTGATGATGGAGGGCATTGACGGCTATTCCGTCTGCGAAATCCTGCGCCGCCAGACCTCCACAAGAACCTCGTCAATCATTGTCGTCACGGCTGCCAGCGGTCAAATGGCACGCTTGAACGCTTTGGCCGTCGGTGCGGACGATTTCCTGGTCAAGCCCTTTAGCACTAGAGAACTGATCCGTCGGGTGAGACAGTTACTCGAACAACGCGGAGGAACACAGCCTCGCGAAATTATGCCTGCGCGTAGCGCCGCGGAGCCGTGATCCGGCATACATTCGCCGGATGACACTTTTCACTTGGGTCACCCCGTTTGTCGGCCTAACCTGATTCCACGACATGAAACCAATCCGGCGGGCCGTCGTCGATGTCGGCACCAACTCCATCAAACTCCTCGTGGCGGAGGTTGCGGATCATTCTGTGGAGCCGTTGTACGAAGCCAGCATTCAGACCCGGCTTGGCAGCGGCTTTTACGAAACACACGTCCTGCAACCCAAAGCGATTGAGCAAACCGCGCTGGCCGTGTCAGATTTTGCGGCGAAGGCGCGCAGTTGGAATGTGGTTTCCACCCGCGTCTTTGCGACGAGCGCCACACGCGACGCCGTCAATTCCGCTGACCTCGTCTCTGCCGTCAAGGACGTGTCCGGTCTGGCGGTGGAAATTATTTCCGGCGAACGGGAGGCGGATTGGGTCTTCAGGGGAGTGAGCACCGATCCGGAATTGGTTCGACAGCCGTTGCTCATTCTGGATGTTGGTGGAGGCAGCACTGAATTCATTCTCGGCCAGGGTGAACACAAACATTTCCGCCGCAGCTTTCACCTTGGAACCGTGCGGTTACTGGAAAAGTTGCCCCCCGGCGATCCGCCAACTGCTGGACAACTGGCGGAGTATCGTCAGTGGCTGAAGACTTTTCTCGATCGTGAGGTGCGCTCCGAACTGGAACAGGCGTTACGGTGTGAAACTAAATCGGCTGCTGGAGCGAGCGCCGTTCAACTCGTCGGCACGGGAGGAACCGCAACGATTCTGGCACGCATGGCGGCGAAACTGGACAAGTTTGATCGCAAGCAAATTGAAGCGGTTCGCCTGAGCCACCAACAAGTCAACGGCCTTCTGGAAAAGCTTTGGAGTTTGCCGCTGGCCGGACGCAAGCATATTGTAGGACTTCCCAGCGAACGCGCGGATGTCATCCTGCCTGGCGTGGCCATTTACGAAGCAGTGATGGAGCAATTTGGCTTTGGTGAACTGCGTATCAGTACGCGGGGATTGCGGTATGCCGCGGTGATGGATGGTCCTTAAGCACGGTGATCTGACGCTGGTTTTCGGCGCTTGGATATTGGTATCGACAAACAAGATTTTCATCCTCTTATTAACAGGATTGGACCATAATGGGGGGGTCACGATAGAAAGAAAGGTTGTGCGATGACACTGATGGGCATTGGCGACGAAGGCGCGAACACGATTGATGGCCAGATTCAGACCACGAAGGAACTCGGCTGGAAATTCACCGAGATGCGGAACGTGGAGTTGCCGGGCTTCAAGAAGGACAATCTTCACAATATCCCGGACGAAGCGTTCGCCATCGTCGAACGCAAATTGAAGGATGCAGGCATCGGTATCTATTGCTTTGGCTCAACGATCATGAACTGGCAGAAAACCGTCGAGACGCCGTTCGAGGTGACGCTGGCCGAGGTCAAGCGCGCCATTCCGCGCATGAAATGCCTCGGTACGAAATTCGTCCGGGTCATGAGCTTCAAGCCCGGTGATGATGAATTCAAAACGCCGCCCGAAGTCTTCCGGCGCGTCAAGGACGTGACGAACATGTTTCTCGACGCGGGGCTGCAACCTGTCCATGAGAACTGTATGAACTACGGCGGCATGAGCTGGCAGCACGCGCTGGAGCTGCTCGACAAATGTCCCGGCCTCAAGTGGGTCTTCGATACCGCCAATCCCATCTTCAACTCCGACCGCTCGCGGCCCAAGCCGTGGCCGAAACAAGACCCGTGGGAATTCTGGACGCACCTTCGCGACCACACGATTCACATCCACATCAAGGACGCCACGTGGAACCCGGCCAAGAACGACGCCGATTACAACTGGCCCGGCGAGGGGCAAGGCCGTGTGCGCGACATCCTCCAGGACGCATTCGCACGTGGCTATGACGCGGGCATCAGCATCGAGCCGCACATGGTCGTTGTTTTCCACGATGCGCAATCCAAAGCGAGCAACGACGAGGCGATGCGGAGAAACTACGTCGAGTATGGTCAGCGGTTGGAAAAGATGGTCGAGGCAATCCAGGCGCAATTGACACGCCCAAGGCGGTTCACTTGATCCTCCGGGAGAGCCGTTGATCCTCCCCACCGTCCGCGTGGCGCTCCCCCACGCGGTTTTGGCCATCGCGGCCAGGAATTGGCGGTATTGGCGGTTGACCTTGCAGCGAGATTTTGTTCAGAATGATTTTGATTCCTGACATGAAATCCGTGCTTGAACGCCCTATTCCACTCTTGGCTCTCGCAATTTTAGTCAAGGTCCTCTGCGGCATGGCGCTCTGCGGTGGCGGCGAAGTTGGCGCGCTCGCGGATGCGGTCGTCGGGCGGGTCACGCCAAATCGCACGCTCCCGAAGGTTGTGCCGCCGAAGACGAGACTGGAGTTTTCTGCCCGCCCCACCACGCAGGAAATTTTCCGCGCACGAATATTTGAAGAGCCCTTGGTCCCGATCGGTGGCGAGCCAACCACCGATGAAAACTTGGCGCTTGTTGGTGCGTTGCTCGGTTACGCTCAACGCAAAGGGCCGGATGATTTCTCCAGCCTCACGGCTTTCTTGGATCAGCATCCCAAGTCAGTTTGGCGCGCGGCGTTGCTGACTTGTCTCGGCCTCGAATATTACAACACCGCTCATTACTCCCTATGTCTGGATGCTTGGGAAAAAGCCTGGCCGCTGGCAAAGGAAGCAAAGGACGCCAAGGGGAAGGCCATCGCCGACCGTGCGGTGGGGGAACTGGCGTACATGTATGCGCGGTTGGGACGGATGACAGAGTCGGAGGTGCTCTTGAAATCTGTGGAAGGCCGAGGTTTGATCGGCGCGGCAACCGAGCGAATCACCGGCGCGCGCGAGGGGCTGTGGAACATGCAGCACAAGCCGGAGATTTCGTTCAAGTGCGGGCCGTATGCGTTGCGGCAGATTCTCCGTTCGGATCAGAGCCTCCTCACGACGGCCCCTGCGAATGCGTTGACTGAAATCTTCAATTTCCCTTCCACGCAAAAAGGCGTCTCGCTGCCACAGGTGGCGGAACTCTCGAAGAAGGTTGGACTGAATTTTCAAATGGCGTTTCGCGGAACTGCCCCGGGGCGCGGGTCTGTGACCCGCAGCAATCCGGAAATTACCAACTCGCTGCGCCTCACAGAGGCGCGGTCCGCAGACTTTATCATCCCCTCCGTCGTGCATTGGAAGGTCGGTCATTACGCCGCGATGGTGCGGCAGGAGGGAGACAAGTTTCTACTTCAGGACCCGACATTTGGAAATGACGTGTGGGCCACAAGGACGCGCTCGAAGCCGAGACGAGCGGTTTCTTCCTCGTTCCGTCGGGCGATCTTCCGCGCGGCTGGCGGAGCGTTGACACCAAAGAAGGCGGAGCCGTTTGGGGTAAGGGAAACACAGCCAGCAGTGACCCCGATCCCACCACGCCGAATGATCCCAAGCCGGAACCGTGCGCGAGAGGCAACGGCATGGCTGTCTCCACCGTTCACCTGATGCCAGTGAGTTTGAACATCGTGGACACGCCGGTCGGTTACACACCGCCAGTGGGCCCGCCCGTGCAGTTCACCGTTCGCTACAATCAGCGGGATGCCAATCAGCCGGCGAATTTTGCCTATTCCGGCTTCAGCCCCAAGTGAACCTGCGATTGGATTTCCTTCATCACCGACAATCCGCAGAACCCACTGGCCAATGTGAAGTACTACGCCCGCGGTGGCGGCGCGCGCACGTTCACCGGCTTCAATACGAATACGCAGACCTATGGTTTCCAACAGTTCGACCAGACGCAGCTGAAACGGACCAGCACGAACAGTTACGAAATGCTTTCGCCTGATGGCTCGAAGCTGGTCTTTGCCAACTCCGATGGATCAATGAGCACGTTCCGCAGAATTTTTCTGACGCAGATTGTGGATCCGTTTGGCAACGCCGTCACGCTCACTTACGACGCAGACCTGCGTCTGGTGGGAATCACCGACGCCATCGGCCAGGTTACCACTTTCACCTACGCATCGGATATACCCGCTTCCCTGCCGTTTTTTTATCTGATAGCGCGCGTGACCGATCCTTTTGGCCGGACTGCAAACTTCGAGTACGACATCGGACGCCGCTTGAAAAAGATCACCGATGTCATCGGCCTGACTTCCGAGTTCGTTTATGTAGAGATCCCCAACGACCCATTCCCGGGAAACACGAACTTCACTGATTTCATCAAGGCCATGATCACGCCCTACGGGACGAACACTTTCGCTGCGGAATCTGGCGCCACCACCAATGGTCTTTATCGTTCGTTGGAAACGCATTATCCCGACGGCAGTCGGGAAAGGGTGGAATTCAACCAGTCGCCTGCGCTGGGAATTCCTGCCAGTGATCCAGATACATCGATCCCCTCGGGGATGGTCAACTTCAACGGATTTCTTCATGCGCGAAATACCTACTATTGGAGCCGGTCGGCCTGCGCCACCAGCTACGGAGATTACACGAAAGCAAAAATCTATCACTGGCTGCACACGGAAAATAATAGCGTTGCGGCAGGCATTCTTGAAAGCACCAAGGAAGCCCTCGAAGGCCGCGTCTGGTACAACTACGCGGGACAGCCGGGCGGACTTCCATCGGTGGGGAATAGCAGCCGCCCGACGATTATTGGTCGCGTGCTCGATGACGGAACCACCCAACTCCACACCTACGCCTACAACGGCTTTGGCCACGTGACCAACTCGATTGATCCCCTCGGCCGGACGTTCAGCTACCTCTACGCGAGCAACGGCATTGACCTGCTGGAAGTCCGCCAGACGCGCGCCGGCAACAACGAGTTGCTCTCGCGCACCACCTACAACGCGCAACACCTGCCGCTCACGACGGTTGGCGCGGACAGCCAGACCAACACCTTTACCTACAATGCGCGCGGCCAATTGCTCACCCAGACCAATCCCAAAGGCGAGATCACCAGTTACACCTACGACACCAATGGCTACCTCACCGCAGTGGACGGGCCGCTATCGGGAACGAACGACATGGTAAAGGCCACGTATGATCTCCTTGGCCGAATGCAGACGGAGACCGACGAGAGCGGCTACACGCTAACGTTCGATCACGATGCGATGGACCGCCTCACAAAAATCACCCACCCCGATGGCTCGTTCGAGCAATTCATCTACCACCGGCTGGATGTAACGAATGTCATTGATCGCGCGGGGCGACAAACCGTGTTCGAGTTCGACAGTCAGCGTCAGATGAAGAAAAAGATCGATCCCTTGGGCCGCGTAACGCTCTTTGATTGGTGCCGGTGCGGCGACATTAAGAGCCTGACCGATCCGATGGGCCGCACCACGTCGTGGCTTACGGACGTGCAGAGCCGTCCGATAGCGAAGCAATACGCGGACGGTTCGCAGGTCCAGTATTTTTACGAGAACGCCAGCAGCCGGCTGCGGCAAGTCATTGACGAAAAGCAGCAGGTAACGCAGTTCACGTACAATCGCGACGACACGCTCAAATCCACCGCCTACTTCAACACCGTCGTTCCCACGCCCGGCGTCAGCTACACCTACGATCCAAATTACCGACGTCGCGTCTCCATGACCGACGGAACGGGAACCACGCTTTACTCGTACCATCCCGTGACGACGACTCCGGCGTTGGGCGCTAATCAACTGGCCAACGTGGATGGCCCGCTGACCAATGACACCATTACTTACGAGTACGATGAACTAGGCCGGCGTGTCTCCACCGCCATCAATGGCGTCGCGATGAGGATAACCTACGATGCTGCGGGCCGCGTCGTCAGCGAAACCAACGCGCTGGGCACGTTTACCTTCGCCTACGATGGCGCTTCCGGCCGCCTGTTGACCAACGTGTTTCCCAATGGCCTGATCGTGGAGCGTGGCTACGGCGGGAACCTGGAAGACCGCGAATTGCAGCGCATCACGCACCGAATCGGTGCGACGCCGGTTTCCGAATTCCTCTATGGCCGCGATCATCTCGCAGACCGCATCACCACTTGGTCGCAGCAAGTGGGGGCAACCGCGCCATCGCTCCACTCCTTCGGCTACGATGCCTTCGATCAATTACTCTCCGCCACCGTCACGAACTCCGGCAGCCTGATCAGTACGTTCGGCTACACCTACGATCCATTGGGCAATCGCCTCACCGAGCAGGTTGGTGTATCCAACTACACCGCGACTTACAACGCGTTGAACCAGCTCAGTACGACGACAGCGCCCGGTGCATCGCGTACCAACGAATGGGACGCCAAAGACCGGCTCATTGCCGTCAATGCCGGCAATCAACGGACCGAGTTCACCTACGACGGAATGGATCGCATGGTGAGTCTTCGTCATTTGACCAACGGCATCGAAGCCTCGGTCCGCCGCTTTGTCTGGTGCGACAGCGACGTCTGCGAAGAACGCAATGCCGCCGGCGCGGTGACCAGACGCTTCTACGAGCAAGGAATGAAAGTGGAATCCGGTCAGACGACAGGTTCCTTTTTCTACACGCGTGACCATCTGGGATCCATTCGAGAGTTGACCGACAATAATGGCACGACGCGGGCGCGATACTCCTACGACCCATTTGGGCGCCGGACGCGTTTGTCTGGCGATGCGGAGGCGGATTTTGGATTTACCGGGCTGTTTTTCGCGCGGGAAGCGGGTCTGTTCATGGCACATTTCCGGGCCTACGATGCGGAGGTGGGACGTTGGCTGTCTCGCGATCCCTTACGACAGGCTGAACTGAAGGAGGGACCGAACCTATATGCGTACGTGGCCAACAACCCCGTCAATGCGGTAGATCCGCTTGGCTTGATGTTTGGGCTGCTAGATCCGGGAATTATGGGACTTATGCCAAGTCTCTTTCCATCCGGAGACTGCTGCGCCGGTTTAAAGGAGGCTCTTGAGAACGCGAGATCACGATGTCCCGCAGCAAAACAGAAGGCAGCCGAAGACTGTGCTTGGGCCGACGAAAACACCCCCGAAATTGTCAACGAGGCATGCTCACAGGCCATAGACGGAGCGAAGGCAATATGCAATTTCGCCGAAGTGGAAGTAAAAGTGGCTGCGAATGCATACTTTAAGTGCCATCAAAAAGGCTGTGCCCCCCCCAAGCCCTGCTCTGGATCCAATCCGTCCGGATCACCCAAACCAAACCGCAATCCGAAACAGCCGCTAAATCTACCCACCTGCGGCTCCCAAGCGCTCCTGATCTCACACGGCATTTCGTTTCCATGCAAATGATGAAACAACATGTCTGTCGGCCTTTCAGATCCCCTGAAGGCACGATTTTGCGTTACGGCAGAGCAAGCTTGTGCTCAACCATCGCGCTATTTTTTGCCCTGTTCGGCGGCTTGGCACGCTCCCAGAACTTCCAATTCCTCTTCGACCCCAATGGAAATCTCTTCGTGCAAAGCGGCGCCACGACCACCCTGCCGCAAATCCTCGCGCAACCGCAAAACCGAATCGTTGGCCCTGACGAAGCGGCTACGTTCTCCGTCGTCGCGGCGGACACACGGTTGCTCAATTACCAATGGCGGTTCAACGGCACAAACATCTTCGGCGCGACCAACGACGCCGTGCTCCTGCAAACCGTCAGCACAAACCACGAAGGCGAGTATCGCGTCGTGCTCGCCAATCCTTCCGGCAGTGTTACCA
>CAZYYS010000101.1:4144-16315 GCA_964651015.1 uncultured Verrucomicrobiota bacterium | reverse complement strand
CTCGGCCACAACGTCAAGGCTGGTTACTATTCGCAGTACCGGGTCGAGATGCTCAACCCGGCGGATACCGTGTTGGAGGAGGCGTTCGACACATCGCAACGCGTCACCGAACAGTTCGTTCGCACCTTGCTCGGCTGTTTTCTCTTTCGCGGCGACGATGTCTTCAAGCGCGTGAGCGTTCTGAGCGGTGGCGAAAAGAGCCGTCTCGCGTTGGTGAAAATTCTCCTTGATCCGCCGAACCTGCTGCTCATGGACGAGCCCACCACGCACCTCGACATGTCGAGCATCGACGCATTGGCCTACGCGCTCGATCAATTCCAAGGCACGCTCATCTTCATCAGCCACGACGTTTATTTCATCCGTGCACTGGCCAACCGCGTTGTTCACGTCAACGCCGGCCAGCTCACGCATTACCCCGGCGGCTACGATTATTACCTCGACAAGACGAAAGCCGCGTCGGCGCGAGCGGCGCTTACTACAACCGGGAGGGACACGTTCCACCACGTCCCAAATCAAAAGGAAAAAGCAAGGGACATGGTGGAACGTGTCCCTCCCGTGTCGCGCAAAGATCAAAAACGATTGGAGGCCGAGCGACGCCAGGCCCGCTCACGCGAGCGTAAGGCTCAACAACAAATCGTTCACCAACTTGAAAAGCAAATCGAGGAACTCGAGAGCCGCCAGACCGAACTTGCCGGCGAACTGGAAAAACCAGAGACCTACGAAAAAGCCGGGCGGGCCATGGAAATCAACCGTGAACTCGTGGGCGTTCAGGAGCAACTGGCCAGATTGAGTCCGGCATGGGAACAGGAGGCCACAAAGATGGCCGCGCTGGAGTGATTCCAAGTTGCTTGAACGAATCCAGTAGAGCGGACTGCGATAGTAGTAAACAACGTGAGGCGAGTTCTCAGAATGCGCCCACTGGAGAGTTCGAGGACTTGCGCGGACTTTTTCGACCAAATGTCTCAGGTGAGACTGGCCGATTTTCGGGAAGCTACCAGCTATACAAAGCCGGCCAATCTGTCCGCCCCGCGATGGTGTAGTAGATCGCGGCCAGCAGTTCCGGGTCGCGACAGCCGAGAATGACGTCCTCGATAAACTTGCAGAGATTCAGATTGAACGTCACCAAATCGTTAATGTCGCGGACTTCGCCGTTCGCCAGCCTGGCGCGCACTTCGGCGTAACGCTGTCGGCGGGGACGACTTCCCGCCAGATTTCCGTGGGCAGCCGAAATTGTCCGTCTGCTTGTTTGTTCCAACCGTCGCGCTTGGACACGTCCTTGATTCCGGCTTCGATTTCTTTGGGCAGGGGAATTTCCACGCCCTTCTTCACCGCGTCGTAAATGTACCGATCGGGATCGAGTTGCAGGAGTTTCCAAACGGCGCTGTCGCCTTTGAACGCCGCCGGGCATTACCGGACACCGTCGGGATGACGTGGGAGTTGTGGTCCAAGGGAGTTGTCGTTTGAACGCGCGCGGGACAAGTCGTGACAGCCACTTGACATGGGCCGTGTGCCACGGCAATTTCCCGCCGACACAGCTCCCTATGACCAGCAATGGAAAAACAGTGGACGAATATCTCGCGGGCCTCCCCGCTGCTCGGCGTGAGACGCTCAGCGCCGTCCGGAAAGTGATCCTCGCCAATCTCCCCAAAAGCTACGAGGAGCGCATGAGCCACGGCATGATCGGTTACGTCGTACCCCACAGCATTTATCCGGCGGGGTATCATTGCGACGCCAAGTTACCGTTGCCGTTCGCCAATCTGGCCTCGCAGAAGAACCACGTGGCGCTCTACCTAATGTGCTGCTATGGCGACCCCGCCACAGAAGAGTGGTTCCGCAAGGCCTGGGCGGCGACGGGCAAGAAACTCGACATGGGCAAATGCTGCGTGCGGTTCAAGAAGCTTGAGGACGTGCCGCTCGACGTGATCGGTCAGGTCTTCGCCCGTGTGCCGGTCGAGGCATACATCGCAAGGATCGAAAAAGTGCTGGCCGGATCGTCCGCACGGGCTGCGAAGAAAAAGGGCGGCAGGAAGAAATGAAATGGGCGCGGCCGCAGCGTTGCCGATCGAACGAGGGGTTCGCCGGCCACGCAGGCGAGCCGGTGAAACCACTTTGAAACTGGCATCGGCAGATCTATGTTAAGAACAATCGGCGGAGTGATTCTTGGTTTCGTGACCATGGCGGTGATCGTCTTCGTGTCTTTGACTGTGGCGTATCTCGCGATGGGCGCCGACGGCGCCTTCAAGCCGGGCGGCTATGAGGTGACATCCGCGTGGCTGGTGGTGATGTTCTTCGTCAGCTTCGCTGCAGCCGTCGCCGGCGGCCTCGTTGCCAGCCTGGTTGGCCGAAACGCAAAGGTGGTGCTTGGACTGGCCGGATTGGTTTTCGTTTTGGGTCTGCTTTCCGCGATTCCTTCCCTAGCGGCTGCGAAGGGCGAACCCAAGGTACGCACCGGCCAGGTTTCTAATTCCGAAGCCATGATGAACGCGAAGCAACCGCCCTGGGTGGCGTTGCTGATGCCGGTCATCGGCGTCGCGGGCGTCCTGCTCGCCGGCGACTCCGCCAAAGCAAGGCCGGAGATTGAGCCGGTCGTGGGTGAGATTGCCGGCTGCTCGAAAACTCCGCCCGCCTCGAACTGAGCAAGTTTAGGCCGTTAGCACCGTCGGACGCTCCACGCTTCCCAGGCTCCGGGCTCCACACCCATCATTCGCTGTCACCATGCCGAAACTTCAAATCGCCTCGATCCTGGTTTAGTTGAATTATCGTTTGAACGCGACTTAACCATTGAAGTTGCGCGCGTAGGCATCGCCGATTTCAACGTTGTCGGATACGGATCGATCAGCCTACAATCATTTCCCATGAACAGCATCCCGGGCGTGAGCCACAACACGAGTTTACTATTGTTCACCTTGCTCGGTGTGGCGGGACTGATCGTTCTTATCGCCCGTTTCAAGGTGAATTCGATCATCGCGATTGTGCTCGCGGCGCTGTTCATCGGGTTGGTCAGCGGGATGGAGTTGCCGGCCATCATGAAACGATTTCAGGAGGGCGTCGGCAGCGTGATGGGTTCCATCGCGATGATCCTTGGACTCGGCAACATGCTGGGCAAGATGATGGCGGAATCGGGTGGCGCGGAGCGCATCGCCGTCACGCTGATCCAGCGGTTCGGCGAATCGCGTGTGCATTGGACGATGATCGTGATCGCTTTCATTGTCGGCATCCCGGTGTTCTTTCAAGTCGGACTGGTGTTGTTGATCCCCCTGGTGTTCATCATGGCGCACAGGACGCGAATACCTTTCCTGCAAATCGGCATTCCGCTGGTCGCGGGCCTTTCCGTGATGCACGGCCTGGTGCCGCCCCATCCAGGCCCCATGGTCGCCATCGAAGTGCTCAAGGCCGACATTGGGAAAATCATCTTCTATTCCCTGCTCGTCGGGATTCCGACGGCCATTCTGGCCGGTCCGCTCCTGGGAAAAATCCTGGCACAGCGCGTTCCCTTGGAGGCTTCCGGGGAACTGGCGCAACAATTCACCCAAAAAACGCGGGCGAAAAACCTGCCGGGATTCGGCGTCACGGTTTTCACGATCCTTTTGCCGGTGCTATTGATGCTGCTGGCGACGGCGGTTGATCTGGCCCTTCCCAAAACGAATGGTTTTCGCCAGGTCATAGATTTTATCGGGCACCCGATCATCGCTCTGCTGATTGCGGCGTTGGTTTCCTTTTATACGCTGGGTTACAAGTGCGGGTTCAACCGTCAGGAAATCCTCGGCTTTAGCAACGACTGTCTGGCGCCCCTGGCCGGAGTCATCCTGATCATTGGCGCCGGTGGCGGGTTCAAGGAAATCCTCGTGGGCAGCGGTGTGGGCGCGGCCATCGCGGAACAATCGAGCCATTGGCACTTGTCGCCGTTGCTCTTTGCGTGGTTGGTGGCGGCGCTGATTCGGATTGCCACCGGCTCGGCCACGGTGGCGATCACGACGGCCGCCGGGATCGTAGCGCCAGTGGTTGCCGGTGTGCCCGGCGTGAATCTGGAATTGCTCGTGGTGGCGATGGGCGCCGGATCGTTGATCTTATCGCATGTCAACGACGGCGGCTTCTGGTTGGTGAAGGAGTTTTTCAACATGAGCGTCACTCAAACTTTGAAGACCTGGACCGTAATGGAAACGATCATTTCCATTACCGCGCTGGTTTTTACTTTATTGTTGAACGCGATCATTGGTTAACTCCCCGCCGCCATGTTTATTTTCGACGTTCACCTTGATCTCGCGATGAACGCGTTGGAGTGGAATCGCGATCTCACCCGCTCCATTGATGAAATTCGCCAGCGCGAAAAGGGACTGACCGACAAACCCGACCGCGGAAAAGGGACGGTTTCATTTTCGGAAATGCGCCGTGGCAATATTGGGTTGTGTGTGGCGACGCAAATCGCTCGTTACGCCAAACCGACTCATCCCCTGCGCGGCTGGCATTCTCCCGAACAGGCCTGGGCGCAAACCCAGGGCCAGCTCGCTTGGTATCGCGCGATGGAAGAAGCCGGGCAGATGGTGCAGATCAAAGACGCCGTTGGATTGGAGAAACATCTTGATCTCTGGCAAAACGATTCAGCGGCCAACAAGCCCATTGGATACATTCTCAGCCTCGAAGGGGCCGATTCCATCATCACCCTCAAACACCTTGAGCGCGCGTACGCGCAAGGGCTGCGCGCCGTCGGCCCGGCCCACTACGGGCCGGGAACCTACGCGCAAGGCACGGACGCCACCGGCGGAATTGGTCAGCGTGGGCGCGACTTGCTCAAGGAAATGGAGCGGCTCGGGATCATCCTCGACGTGACACATCTGTGCGACGACAGCTTGCAGGAGGCTTTGGAGCACTTTCAGGGTCGTCTCTGGGCCAGTCACTCGAATTGCCGCACCCTCGTGCCACACAACCGCCAGTTCTCCGACGAGCAAATCAAAGTTCTCATCCAACGCGGCGCTGTCATCGGTGGCGTGCTTGACGCGTGGATGATGGTTCCAGGTTGGGTGCGCGGAAAAACCACGCCGGAAAGCGCCGGCCTGAAATTGGAGCGGCTGCTCGATCACATCGACCACATCTGCCAACTGGCAGGCAACGCCCGGCATTGCGGCATCGGCTCCGATCTCGACGGCGCTTTCGGCCGCGAACAATCACCCGCCGATCTGGAAACAATTGCCGATCTGTCCCGACTTCCGGCAATGTTTTCAGCGCGTGGTTACAGCGACGAAGACATCAAGTTGATCATGCACGGGAATTTCATCCGGTTCTTGAAGGAAGTGTGGAATTGATCTTCGGGTTCATATTTGTTCGCGAGTTGCAAAACGCCAATCAGCAAAAGATCGGTATTTCAACCCTGTCAATCTTTCGCTAAACTCCGAAATCAGATGCCACTGTTACTTCGACTTGTGAGCCTTGCGAGCCTCGCAGGCGGAGTTTTTATTCTCGCCGTGCTTGGATCGCGCGCGGATGAGACGAAACCTTACGGTATCGAGCAACGGGTACTCTGGACAACTTCACGCGTGGTCGGCTCACCCGAACCGCCCGCGCCGTACGCGACCGAGTCCGCTTTTCCCAAACTGAAGTTCGATCACCCGGTCGATATTGTTTCTGCGCCCGGAAGCGACAGGTTGTATGTCGCCGAACACCTTTCCGGTCGCATTTATTCGTTTCCCAACCGGCCTGATGTTGAGCGCGCCGAGCTTTTTCTTCATCTCCCGCAGGAAGGCGTCGAAATCTGGTCGCTCGCGTTTCATCCAGGATTTGCGACGAACGGATTTGTCTATATCTGTTACAACGAAAAAAAGCCGCTGCCCAACCGCAATCGTGTTTCGCGGTTCACGGTCGATCCCAGGAATCCGTTGAGCGCAGACCCGGCGAGTGAATACATCGTCATTGAATGGCCGACCGGCGGACACAACGGCGGCTGCCTGAAATTCGGACGGGATGGTTACCTCTACATCTCAACCGGAGACGGCGCGGGCATCGGCGACGAATTGAACACGGGACAATTTCTTGGCGACCTGCTGGGGTCGGTATTGCGCATCGACGTGAATCAATCCGATCTCGGACATCCCTACGCGATTCCAGCCGACAATCCATTTTTGACCGTGCCCGGTGCGCGACCGGAACTCTGGGCCTACGGTCTGCGCAATCCCTGGAAGATGAGTTTTGATCGCGTGACCGGCGATTTGTGGCTGGGCGAAGTCGGTCAGGACCTTTGGGACATGGTTTATCTGATCAAACGCGGCGGCAACTACGGCTGGGGTTTCATGGAGGGCAACCACGTTTACAATCCGAAACGCAAGCCCGGCGGCCCAAGTCCCATCACGCCGCCAATTGTGGAGCACGGCCATCACGAGGCGCGTTCGCTCACGGGTGGTTTTGTCTATCGGGGATCGAGGCTGAAGGAATTGCGTGGCGCTTACATCTATGCCGATTACGAAACCGGAAAAATATGGACGCTGCGTTACGACGGCGCCCGTGTGACCGAACTCCGCGAGTTGTTTCAAACACCGCTGCACATCTCCTCGTTTGGCGAAGACAACGAAGGCGAACTTTACCTCGTGGCGTACGAAGGACCGATCCATCGCTTGGTGCCGGCGACCAAGGTTACGCAACCACATGAATTCCCCCGGAAGTTGAGCGAAACCGGTCTGTTCACTTCGACCAAAGATCATCAGCCCGCGCCCGGCCTGATCTCGTACGATGTCAACGCGCCGCTGTGGTCGGACCATGCGCTGAAGGAACGTTTCATGGCGTTGCCAGGGGACACAAAAATTGGCTTTCAACTGGAAGGCGGCTGGGACTTTCCGGATGGCGCGGTCCTCGTCAAAACCTTCTCACTGGAGATGGAGCGAGGCAATCCGCGGAGCAAGCGACGGCTTGAAACGCGACTCTTGACACTGCAACAAGGTCTTTGGCGCGGTTACACGTACTTGTGGAACGACGCGCAGACCGACGCCGAACTGCTTCAGGCGTCAGGCACAAATCGCACTTACAAGATTCGGGACGCGCACGTGTCCGGCGGTGTGCGCGAGCAGACCTGGCATTTTCCCAGCCGCTCGGAGTGCATCCTGTGCCACACGTTTCCATCGAAATGGGTGCTTGGCCTGAACACGTTGCAGATGAACAAAGACCACGACTACGGCAAGGTGACCGATAATCAAATCCGAACGCTGGAACACCTCGGCATTTTTACGAATGCGCTCCCCAAGCCACCGCAGGAATTGCCGCACCTGGTCAATCCGCTGGATACCCGTGCCACCTTGGACCTAAGGGCGCGTTCTTATCTGCACGCAAATTGTTCTCACTGCCACGTGGATTATGGCGGCGGCAACGCGCGGATTCGCCTGACCTACAATCTTCCTTTGGACAAGACCGTTCTCGTGAACGAGCTGCCGCAACACGGCAGTTTTGGCATCAACAATGGCAGGCTGCTTGCACCGGGTGACCCGGGTCGCTCCATCATGGTCTATCGAATGGCCAAATTAGGCGAGGGCCGCATGCCGCATATTGCGTCGTCCGTTGTGGACGAAGGCGCAGTGGAGCTTGTCCGGGACTGGATCAAGCAATTGCCGCGGTAGCCGCGCAGCCATCCGCTTGTCGTTTGACTGCTGGCGAACCGAGCATTTGAAATAGCTCATGAAGCACTTGCTTTGCTCGGTTGCTTTTGGACCCTGACTTATGACCGCCAATCACATTGCCGTCGCCAAACCGAGAATTTCCACACACTTCGCCATGGCAATCCACGGCGGTGTGGGGGTCTTATCCAAAAAGGAGATGACGTCGGAAAAAGAAGCGGCGTTTCGCGAAAAACTCGCCGAAGCTCTACGAGCCGGGCACACGATCTTGAAGGCCAACGGCACAAGCCTCGACGCTGTGGTTGCCGCCATAAAGCTCATGGAAGATTCTCCCCTGTTCAATGCCGGCAAAGGCGCTGCGCTCAACCGCGATGGGGTCGCGGAACTGGACGCATCAATAATGGATGGCGCGACGCGCAGAGCCGGGGCAGTTGCGGTCGCCAGACAGATCAAGAATCCCATCGAGGCTGCACGGCTGGTGATGGAAAAAACGTCGCACGTTCTGTTGGCCGGAGCGGGAGCGGATGCGTTTGCTCAACAGCAGGGTCTCAAGCTTATGCCTGCGGAGTATTTCATTACCGAGGAACGCAAGAAGCAATTGGAACAAATCAGGCGACAGGAAAAAGCCAAGCGGCGAGATCGTGTCGCAAAATCATTCGTGGCCGACCGCGTCGGCACAGTGGGTGCCGTCGCGTTGGATCGTTACGGCAATCTGGTTGCCGGTACCTCCACCGGAGGGCTGGCCAATAAACGGGCCGGACGCGTGGGTGATTCGCCGATCATTGGCGCGGGCACGTATGCGAACAACACGACCTGCGCGGTGTCCGCGACCGGTCAGGGCGAATTCTTCGTCCGCTCAGTGGCGGCTTATGACATATCGGCTTTGATGGAATACAAGAACCTGTCACTGGCGGCGGCGGCGAATTCAGTGGTGATGAAGAGACTCGTCGCCATGAAAGCGGAAGGCGGCGTCATTGCCATTGATCGCCACGGCAACATCGCAATGCCGTTTAACACGGATGGCATGTATCGCGGGAGCATTCGTGGAGATGGCAAACCGAATATCGCCATCCATGAGAACTGATTCCATGATGAACCCACAATATTCAATCCTCAACGTGTGTCGGAAAAAATCTGACGACTGTAGCCGCCGCCGTAACGAGGCGGAACCGTTTCGAGTCTCCAGCCTGAGGACCCGCCTCCTTACGTCGGCGGCTACAATTCCCTTGCATGTTCTCAGGAGAAGGAACGTCCTTTGACCACACCACGCTCAACTAACAGTTGGTTGATCGTCATCCTGTTGTTGCTTTCAGTCTGCATCAACTACATCGACCGCGGCAGCCTCTCGGTCGCGGCACCGATTCTGAAGGAAGAGTTTTCACTGGGCCCGCGCCAGCTCGGGTATCTGTTATCCGCCTTCTTCTGGAGTTACACGGTGATGCAACTGGTGGTGGGCTGGCTCGTGGACCGCTACGATGTTAAATGGGTTTATGCGATCGGTTTTCTCATCTGGTCGCTGGCCAAGGCGGCCACCGGTATGGTTAACAGTTTCGCCGCCTTGTTTGCCGCGCGTCTGATGTTGGGCGTCGGTGAAAGCGTTTTTCTCCCGTCCGTTTCCAAAATCGTGGTTCGTCTTTTCCCTCCTGAACGACGTGGATTGCCCAACGCTCTTGTCGATGTCGGCACGAAAATCGGCCCGTTTCTCAGCACGTTGATCGGCGGATTGCTCATCAAAAGCTACGGTTGGAGGGCTTTGTTTATCGGCATCGGACTGGGCAGTTTGCTGTGGTTGTTGCCGTGGTTCACTTCGATGCCGGACGATCGTGGCCATCGCCAAGAAAAGCGTGCGGCGGGCTTGGGAATGCTGGAAATTTTATCCCGACGCGAAACGTGGGGCACGTCACTGGGCATGTTTACGCTCGGCTATGTCTGGGTTTTTCTGCTGACCTGGCTGCCATCGTATCTGGTGAAGGAACGAAACTATTCCATGGAACAGATGGCTGTGTTCGGTTCACTGCCGTTCCTGGGCATGGCGGTGGCAACATTGACGGGCGGCTGGGCTTCAGACCGGTGCATTGCGCATGGCCGGACACCTACGTTCATCCGCAAGACGTTTGCTGTGACCGGGTTGTTGCTGTGTGGCTGTCTGATGTTGCCGGCAGCGTTTGTCGCGGACCCGTCGCTTTCGCTGGGCCTGCTGATCGCCGCGTCCGTGTCGCTCGGCATCTTCACCTCCAACGTGTGGGCGATCACGCAAACTTTGGCCGGCGCGGAAGCCGCCGGAAAATGGACGGGGATTCAAAACTTCATCGGTAATCTGGGCGGAGTGTTATCACCGATCGTTGCCGGCTTGATTGTCGAGCATACCGGTTCCTTCTTTCTGGCCTTTGCGGCTGCCGCGGGGATGTTGGTTTTGGGAGCAATGTCCTATCTGCTGTTGGTGCCGAAGGTGGAGCCACTTGTGTGGTCGTCAGGCACGAGGACTGGGACGGCTTGAAGACACATTTTACTTCGAATCGTGGTTACGGAAAATAGGCCGGGACTTTTGCCACGCGCTTGCCGTCGATCATCTCCCGCAAATAAGTTGAAACCCGCTCCACAATGCGTTTGAGAAATTCCTCGCCTTGCGGCGCCGTGGCCATCGACGGTTTTTTGTCCGCTTGATCCGTCCACATTTTCGTCCGGACGTTTTCGGGAAAGGCTGCGAGGGCGAAGGCGGTTTCAAATTCCTGAGCGTGACCGGGCAAATCATCGGGCAGACGATGGCCGCTCCGCAGCAGTTCCTTCGCGTCCGCCTCGATCAGCACGTCCCAATAAGAAAGAAAGTGTAGGTTGACCTGATTCAACCGCAGGAATTGTTCCCACGTGCCGTTGACGGGCGCCGTGTTGCCGCCGTGACCATTGAGCACCAAAACATTTTTGAAGCCCGCTCGCACAACGCTGTCAATCAAATCCGACAGCACCGCCAGAAAGGTTCCCGGCCGCAACGATAACGTCCCCGGATGGCGCATGTGATGTTCGCTGATGCCGGCCACCAAGCCCTCGGCCACGAGCACGTGCGGCCGCAATCGCTCGGCCACCGCGACTGCAACATGGCACACGCTGCGCCAGTCGTGCTCCATCGCGAGATGTTCCAGGTGCTGCTCGATGGCGGCCACCGGAATGATGCACGCCTTCAATTCGCCGGACTGCATCCGTTCGCGGAACTCGCGCCGGGTGTGTTTGCGCTGCAAAACTTCCGCGTTGCTCATGGTTTTCTCCAAATCTCGATACCCTTCGGTTGAGGGATATCTTCAGTGAGAATCCTCCAAGTAGCGCCCATCTCGCGCATCTTTCGATAGTCGCGCGGCCGGTAGTCAATGGCCAGTTGTGGCGTGTCCATCGGCTTGCCACCCTGATAGCGGGACTCCATTTCCGCGTCGAGAATTCCGGTGACGAGCAGTGTGCGTTCAACCGGATACGGCGCTCGGCGTTCGCGGAAAAACACCTGAATGGCATGTGACAATGCCTTGAACAGATTCCGGTTCTGCCACGGACCAACGTAGAAACTCGTCGCGCGCGGCTGCTGTTCACCCACCAGCTTGCAGGCAAAATGCCAATGGATTCCTCCGCCCGTTGCCGCCGCCAGCACGATGGCGCGCAAACCGTCGCGATAATGAAGCAGTACGCCGTGCGAGACGAACGGATTGCCGGTATCACCTGGTTTGGGTGGACGAATCAGGTCTTTCGCCGGTGGCCGGCCTGAGTTGGGCTCGGCGTCCAGCGCGGTTTGCGCGAGCTGCGGCGACCACAGCCCTTGGTTCGCCGCTTTCCAAAGCGACTCGCCCTGGAGAAACTGAACACGCGCGACTCCAGTCTCACCACCGCGACGCGCTTCAACCATCGATTGGAGCACTTCGAGTCCGTGGAAGTCGTAGGATTCAACACCACCGCCATGTATCGAAACCGCTTCCACAATCTTTGCCCGGGCGGGCAATTCCAACGGCGAGCGTCTCTGAGCCAACGGGACGGAACTGCCCGCCATGAGCGGAAACTTCATTTCGCGGGCGGTGTCGCACATTTCCTTGGCCCAGTCCCAGCGATACGACAGATGTTTGTCGTTGAAAACCGGCACCGCCTTTCCGTTCCGCCGAAACACCGCCACGATCTCATCAAAGAATCGTTTGCGCGGATACTCATATTGTCCCTTTTCGTTCGTTGGATAGGTGCCATGCTCGCCAATCGAGAGCACGGCATCGACCGCTAGCTTGTCGCCGCCGAGGCAAAGCGCCTCGCTGATGGTTTTGTAAATCGGGATTTTGTACTTTGCGGCAAACTCACGACCGATTTCGCCGTCCGGAAACTGGTCTACATAAAGGCTGACGACGTCCATGCCCGGAGAAACCCATTCGCCGTTGAACAGATACGGCACGACGAAATTTTCCAAAATAACGTGCGCGTGACTGCGATAAGTAAACGCAGTGACTACCGCCGCAACTTTCAAACGCTTGTTTCGCGCGGCGAGCACTGGCACCGGTAAAGCGGACGCCAGCATCAATCCGCCGGCAAGCTGTCCGCTGCGCTGAAGGAATTTCCGGCG
>CAZYYS010000101.1:0-4044 GCA_964651015.1 uncultured Verrucomicrobiota bacterium | reverse complement strand
CGCCACGAAGGCTTCTGGCGTCAGGCCCGATTCCCTCAAGGTTGTCATCTTGGACCAACCTTCCGGGCCGGGTCCGGTCGCCACGGACAACCACTCATCAGCCACGGCTTTGCGCGAAGCGGGCAACGGCCACGTTGCCCCGGCCTCCATGCACTCGCTTTGCAGCGCCGTCCAGCGTTCCAGCCAGACGTAACGAACCGGCAGGTGAGCCTGCCGCACGCGCCAGAGTTTTTCGGGATCGTCCTTCACGGCCGCTTCGGCCCGCTGCCAGAGTTTTTCCGCGCGCGACAACGGTTCGAACTTGTGAAACGGGGTCCCGGTTTTGGAAAAGCAGGTCAGGTTATATCCGCGCGAAGCTTGATACATCACATCGAAATATTCTTGAATGATTTTTGCCGCCGCCGTTCCATAGTAACCATCCAGGAATTCCTTGATCAACGCCTTGTCATCCTGGTTGGGATTCCAGAGCAACCGCGCCAGCACCCATGCCCGCATTTCCGCCATTTCCGCGCCGTGGGATTGATACGCGCCTTGCTCGAACAATCCTTTGGTGTTGTGTTCATGGAAAAACCGGACGTTCGGGCCGAGCGAAAACCAGTTCGGATGCGGCTGCACATAGTGAGCAAAGTCGGTGGTGTAATCCCAAACGTACAGTCGATTGCAAATCTTCGCCCAGTCCCGCATGTCCTGCGCGAACGCGGCGTTGGCCGGATCATCGAGCGGCACGCCGAAGTTGCACTCGATGGAGCAAAGCCGCACGATAACGTTGGGCAACGGCTTGACGGTCATGGGTGCGCGGCGCGTGTATTGGTACGCGAGCGTGTCGATAGCGACATTCGGGAATTCGCGCCCGACTTTCTCGGCCACATAATTGACAAACGTCAACATCGTGCCGGCGTGGCTGCCTTCGGCATCGTCAATGGCCTTACAGCTCTCGCACTGGCAGGCGCCGTGCCAGTCGTTTTGCGACACGGAAATGATCGTTGCCTCCGGAGATTCGCGCAGCCACTCCTTCACACGCTCAACGACGAAGTCTCGCAAGTCGGGATTGGTCAGGCACAATTGCGCCTTGTCCGTGGTGCGTTTGCCCTTGATCAAGCTGTACCATTCGGGATGCTCCTTGAAATATTTCTCCGGCGGCACGAGCGGATAGAATGTGTGGACGAATCCCTTGTAACTGATCTTGCCGCCCATCGTCGGCGTCAGGCGCGCAGTGTGGCCGTTGTAGTAATTGCGGGCCGCCCATTTGCCGTCGAAGGCCGGAAACCAGAACGGCTCGCGATATTCAAACGCCGGTTTCTCGCGCTTGTTCAAATCGCGAATGCGCAAATTCGGCTGCTGGGGAATTTTGGCGGCCCACGGTGTCCACCAGCGCACGCCGCATTGCTCGTCCAAAAACCGGTTCACCGCGTAAATCGTTCCGCGCGGGCGGCCACCGGCCAACAGCAGGCGCTTGCCCTTTGTGCGGATGATGACTTCTTCGCCCCCCAGTTTCTCAAATGCAACGTCCGGAAAATATTTTTCCGCCGCCGCACCTTGCCCGACGATGATGGCCCTCGCCGGAATCTTTGTCGGCGCGTCCTGCACTTCAAACTCCGCACCGGTGCTCTGCTTCAGCGTTTGCGCGAGTTCATCGACGGCGTATCGTTCGGCTTCAGTCGCACCTGCCTGGCGAATGATGACGCAAACTGGTTTGCCATTCTCGGCGATGGAAATCGTGGCCTTTGTTGACGCCGCGTAGAACGTGAACAAGGCGGAAAGAACCATCCGCGTAATCGGGAAAAACAAGAGGCTGTTTGACTTAAAGCTCATTTGCGAACGCACGAGAGTTGTAAGACGCCAAGCCGTAAACGCCAAGCCTCGATTTCATTGCGAATGGCGGATCGTAGCCGACGAGGTAACGAGGCGGATGTCGTCTGCAAATAGGAAGTTTGATCCGCCTCCTCACGTCGGCGGAGCGCGGACCGCCGAGTCCGCGCGAACTTTCCTCCCACTGTGGACTCGCGGACAAGGCTGCCCACGCTCCGAGCCGACATGGCCGCGTTGCACGGCCGCAGACCGTGGAGTTCTCCTCACGTCGGCGGCTGCGAGGCGCCGAAAAAATCGTGTGAATTCGTGGGAAATGTGGTAGGAATTCAACGATGTCTCATCACCGGCCACGACTGCAAAACGCGTTCCTGACGCGGCGCGATTTCCTGTGCCGCTGCGGCATGGGGATGGGTGCGTTGAGCCTGGCTGGCCTGCTCGGTGAGGCCGGTCTGTTTTCCAAGGTCAAAGCCGCCGAGTCCACCAACCCGCTGGCGCCCAAAGCGTCGCAGTTCGCCGCCAAAGCCAAACGGGTCATCCACTTTTTCCTTAATGGCGGACCGTCACACGTTGACACTTTCGATCCCAAACCAGAGTTGGCGAGGTACTCTGGGAAGCCTTTGCCGATCGAATACATTCGCACCGAGCGCAAGACCGGCGCGGCATTTCCTTCGCCGTTCAAGTTTCAGAAATACGGCCAGAGCGGCATCGAAGTCAGCGAGTTGTTTTCAAAGGTCGGTGAGTGCATCGACGACATTGCCGTCATCCGATCGATGCAGGCCGAATTGCCCAATCACGAACCGTCCCTGATGCTGATGAATTGTGGCGACGCGGTCCAGAGCCGCCCGAGTGTCGGCTCATGGATCACCTACGGACTCGGCACGGAGAACCAGAACCTGCCCGGCTTTATCGCCATGTGCCCCGGTGGTTATCCGATCAAGGAAGCGGAGAACTGGCAGTCTGGTTTTCTGCCCGGCGTTTACCAAGGCACATACATCGACTCGCAACATACCAGGATCGAAAAGCTCATCGAAAACATCCGCAACCGAGACACGTCGCTCAAGGAACAGCGCCAGCAACTCAACCTCTTGCAGCAACTCAATGCGGAGCACGAACAACGCCGACGGCAGGACGCGCGACTGGAAGCCCGCATCCAATCCTTCGAACTGGCCTACCGCATGCAAATGGATGCCGCCGACGCCTTCGACATCAGCCAGGAACCGCAGTCGATCCGCGAGCTTTACGGCGATGGCGTTCACGCGCGGCAAACTCTCATTGCGCGGCGGTTGCTGGAACGCGGTGTGCGCTTCGTTCAACTCTGGCACGGCGCCAGCCAGCCGTGGGACAGCCACGACGATATTCAACAACACGCGAAGCTGGCGAAGGAAATCGATCAACCCATCGCCGCGCTCATCAAAGACCTCAAGCAACGCGGCATGTTGGACGACACGCTCATCATCTGGGGCGGCGAGTTTGGCCGCACACCAACCGTGGAGTTAAACGATTCCGGCAAGGAAAAGAAAGGGCGCGACCATAATCCTTACGGATTTTCGGTGTGGCTGGCCGGTGGCGGCGTGAAAGGCGGGACGGTTTATGGCGCGACCGACGAATTCGGGTTCAAAGCGGTGGAAAACAAAGTCCACGTTCACGATCTGCATGCCACGATCCTGCAACTGCTCGGCTTCAACCACGAAACGTTCACTTACCGGTACGCCGGACGTGACTTCCGCCTGACCGACGTTCATGGTCGCATTGTCAGGGATATTCTTGCCTGAACAAGCGCCTTCGGGTTCGTCTGGGTACAGCCTTGGCAAGACATGGCGGTTGCTGACCCTCTGCCCTGTATCGTTCCTTATTCCGGGACAATATTGTTCAGGGACTAACAAACTTTTTAAAATTTTCCCTTGACCGAAAGGCGCGAATTGTCACTATCACCCTTAAGCCTGAGTCTTTCGGAGTTGATTCTCGGGTGGTGCCATCGGCCCAGGAGAAGTGCGGCAGGTGAGCCTGAAAACCAACAACCAGCAAAAACCAAAAGGACACAACATGAGATTAGTAGTTAGGACAGTGTTAGCTCTGCTGACCATCGCCGTGTCGGCGACGGCCCAGGTAATCACCCCTGTGTGGGTGCAACATATGAACGGCGAGGAAGGGATGAGCGCGGCCAACCGATTGCCAATCCTCCGAAAGAATCTGAACAAGCCCGAAAACAACAACGGGACCTCGGAACAGGTAGGA
>CAZYYS010000100.1:0-16468 GCA_964651015.1 uncultured Verrucomicrobiota bacterium | reverse complement strand
AACGAGGCGGTGTATGTGCAAAGCCTGCACCGCCGCGGCCTCAAAGCCTACGCCGATCTGGTCGTCTAAATGCGGTCGAATCACGGTGAATAAAAAATGAAAAATCTGTTGACGGACCCTCTCAGATGCCTCTCCCACCTCGGGAATCTGGCCTTCCTTCATTGTGCCAGCCTGACCAGCATCACCATCCCCGGCAGCGTTACGAGGATCGGAGACTCAGCGTTCAGGGATTGCATCAACCTAACCGGTATTGCGATTTCCAACGGAGTCGCCAGACAATGTCCGGGCGGCAAATCCGGAAGCTATGTGATACCAGATGGTGTCCTCAGCATCAGAGACTGGGCGTTCGATAAATGCCGCAACCTGACCAGCATCACGATTCCCAACAGCGTTACCAACATCGGGTCCGATACTTTCAGAGCCTGCCGCAGCCTGACAAACATCACCATCCCCGCCAGCGTCACCAGCATCGGGCCCGGGGCGTTCCGTTTCTGCACCAACCTCCCCAGTGTCGTGATTCCCGGCAACGTTACCGACATCGGAGACTATACGTTCGATTCTTGCACCAGCTTGGCCAGTGTCACCCTTCCCGGCAGCATCACCAACATCGGGTACCGGGCGTTTTATGCCTGCACCAGTCTGGCCACCCTCTCGATCCCCAACAGCGTCACCAGCATTGGAGGAACCGCCTTCTCCTATTGCAACAGTCTGACGACGGTGTTCATTCCCGGCGGCGTCAGTGTTTTCGATGGGGCGCCATTCTCTTCCTGCACCAACCTGACCACAATCACGGTGGATTCGACGAGTTCCTTCTTCAGCAGTGTGGACGGAGTTTTGTTCGATAAAAATCAATTTGCGCTCATCCAGTATCCGGCGGGCAAGACAGGGAGCTATAACCTGCCCGGTAGTTGCGCAGAAATCGGATTGGGCGCGTTCGCCAATTGCCGCCAGTTGACCGGAATAATCCTGCCCACCGGCTTGAAGAATATCGCCGGCGAGGCATTTCACGATTCCATCAGCCTGACCAATGTCACGATTCCTGCCACCGTCACCAACCTTGGGTTTTTTGCATTCAATTCTTGCAGCAATCTGGCAGGAGTCTTTTTCCAGGCAACGCTCCGAGCTTCGGTTCGTCGGCGTTCGATAACACCAGCACCACCGTCTATTATCTTCCCGGCACGACCGGTTGGAGCAATACGATTGCCGGTCGCCCGGCTCTGCTCTGGAATCCGTTGATGCAAACCAGCGATCCGAGCTTTGGGGTTGGACCCGGCGGATTCGGCTTCAACATCGCGGGGACCACAAACATCCCCATCGTGATCGAAGCCACTGCGAACCTGGCTAACGCCAACTGGATCGCCTTGCAAAGTCTTAACCTGACCAACGGCCTGTTCTATTTCGCTGATCCGAACTGGGTGAATTTCCCGGCTCGTAGTTATCGCCTCCGCTCGCCGTGAATCAACATTGAAGAACTTGGCGCGCTGTAAAGACATTCGTGTGCCAACTGGTTGCTGTTTCGGCGCAGCGAGCCTCGGTATTTCATCTCGCGCCCGGATTCGGCCCAGTAAGAATCAGGATCAGTTTGCTGCGACCGTTATTTTGTAGGAATGTAGTTCAGCGTGTAGTAGGCAGCATCGTGGAGCAGGGGTTGGCTTTTGGTTGAACGCACGCCGGGCAGATGCAATTCGTGGACGTGCCCTTCCTGTAATCCATCAATTAGGAGTCGGGCGCGAAGTCCGTCATCCGAGATAACCACGTTCTTGATGATCGGCGTGGTTTTGTCCACCTCGGGGCTGCCGTAATTGCTTTGATAGATGTACGTGTAGGTTTCCATGCGATACGAATTGGTAGCGGCGGTGGTGGTGCGATCTACCGGTTGAGTGAAGGTCAACTCAAAGCCATCGGGCTTGGCGTGCATTTCATGAATCTCGAACGGAACTTCGCCGGTCCAGATCAAACGTTGCAGGGCGAACGGTTTTCCGCCAATCGCGCCCCAGCCGCGATCCGTTCCATAAACGAACAGCGAGGCGTCAGGCGCAAACTCCAGGGCCAAGCTACCCGAATCAAAGCCACGCTTGAACATGAAGCAGGCGCCTTGGTAGCGATCGTTTACCTTCTCCAGAAAGACGCGCATCACAGTGCTGTGGGTCTGATCGCCGACGAAGAGTTGGTTTTGAAACGGACCAAACTTTCCACCGGTTGCGTCGCAGACAATGCCGCTGGCGGATTGGCCCATCTTGGAATAAGGAAAGTAAACTGCCGGCGGTTTGAGTTGCGGAATTCTTTTGGCTTCGATGGACATTCGGCTGCCGCTTTGCGGGTCTTGCGGTTTTGGCCCAAGCGCCTTGGTTGACTTGTACCAAATGTTGCCTGCTGGATGACCCTCGAAATCGGCCGGCGCAAGATGTTTGAGCGAACAGGTGCCGTTCCACGGTCCCTGGTTGTCGGTGTAAAACAGGTCACCGACAGCATTCGCGCCGATGCCACCGGGGGAACGAAGGCCGCTGCATGTCGGGATCATTTTGCCTTCGGGTGTGATCCGCAGACACCAGCCGCGATAAGGGCTTTCACTGCTGAACGAACCGGTGAGGCAGAGCACAACCCAAATGTTGCCAGCTTTGTCGAATTTGGAGCCGAAAGCGTATTCATGGTAATCACCGCCGATGCCCCAGCTGTCATTGACGGTTTCAAACATATCGGCGCGGCCATCGCCATTGGAATCTTTCATGCGGGTGACTTCGCCACGTTGCGTGCAGTAAAGCCAGCCGTCGCGATACGCCAGCCCCAGTACCTCGTGGAGTCCGCTGGCAAAGAGATTGAATTTGGTCCGAACGAGCGGATCTTCCAGAATGTCGTCGATGAAGTAGATGTCACCAAGCCGGGTGGAGGCTGCGAGTTGACCGCTCGGCATGAATTGCAGAGCGCCGGCCTCCAGAGTGATTCCCTCCGGGATAGGAATGGTGACGATCCGGTAGTAACGATTTTCGTCAGCCACCGTACTCGCGGCGCCAAGCGGCAACAATCCTGGCACGGAAGCCAGAACCGAAATGGCAAAGATTCTGACAAGCAATTTCATTCAGTATGTCTTTGAAGTGGTGTCCATGTCGATTTCACCAAATTATCTCTTCGACGATTTTTGCTTCCTTGCCATCGAAGACAACCGGCGCCAGTAATTCCATCCGACCAGCGCTCTGCCTAGTCATCGGGTTGGCATTGCCGCTCAATGTCAATTTCAGTTTCAGTTTGTCATCGATCAGATAGGAACCGTTGGCCATTTCATCGATCGTGGCGCCGACCGCAACGCGGAACCAGACGTCCTTTCGTGGTCGGTCGCACTGGAGTTTTAGAGTGCGGCGGAGTCCGGCATCCAGTTCGCCGGGCACTGCAACAAAGGAATCTTCGACGCGAATCGTTTCAAACGAATAAAGAAAGGTGGGACGACCTTTTTCATCCAGGCGGTAACCGCGCATCTGATAGCCAGCCTTTTTCCCGACGGATTGCGGCCACGGTGCGTTTGCGTCGGTCAACATCGTGAACGCAGGACCAGCGGGCATTTTCACGACGTTGTTACCCAGTGGCGGCTCAAAACCTTCGCCCCGGCCGGTTCGATGCCGGGCTCCGTCGATGAATGCGCCTTGCCAGATCAAGGCGAGGCGTAGTTCATTCGCATCAAACGCAAGGTTCACCTTCTCAGGATAGCCAACGCCAATGGCGCGTGAGCCAGCGCCGGCGATGAAGTTGCGATAAATCACCGGCGCTTTGTCAGCGACAATTTCCATTTTGCCGCGAATCAATCCCTCAGGCACATCTGCTTCGCGACCTTGGGAAAGATAACTCCAGATCGCATTGATCTGCTTATCCGTATCACCTCCTAGGATCTCCTTGTTGACGCTGTTACCTTCCGGCCAGAAATTCGGCATCCGCGTACCGGGACGCAGAGATTGCGGGTCAAGCAGGTAGCGCCTTAACCAATCCGGTTTCAGTCGCTTCGCCATCTGTGTGAGGTCAATCGCCGGGATGCCGAGGGATTTGTAGTCGGCAAAAGTGTGACAGGAAATGCAAGACAGCCCGCCGGTGCCGACTAATTTGCGGCCGAACTTGGCTTCCATTGGGGAATAGTCAGGAAGTGCCTTCGATGGCGGAGAGGCGTCAGCTTGACCGAAGGCCGCGGCAAGATGGCCGACGTTCGCTTCGCCGAACTGCGGCATCCGTGTCGCCATATAAGGGCGCACTGCGCCCTTATTGACGAGCACTTCGCGAATCCAATCTGGACGAAGCTTGTCACCCACTTTGGTTAGACTGGGTGGAAAGCGACCTTCATCGCCCATGTCTGCGTTGCCAATGACGGTGAAGTAATCAGCGCGTCCGGGAGCGGGCCCGCCAACGCCATCGCGCGCATGACAAGCAAAACAATTAAGTGCCGCCAGCGTGTGAAAGGCTTGCTGCTTGGGTTCAAGCGGCTCGCTCAGTTTTTGCGGGCGAGCCAGGGTATTTTGCAGCGCGGCGCGCTGTGAATCGCTGAATTGAAATTTTGGCACACCTTTCCTGACTTGATTGCCAAGACAACCGCCACTGGCCTTGGGCGAGAGGCTCGCGAACGGTCTTGCGTTAAGTGGCGAGGTTGTCGCTTCTTTGCCCAGTTGATGGCAGGATGCACAACCGAGCGAGGTGAACAGTTGCCCACCGCGACTCGCCTTCGTGGCGTCCATAACGAACTGCTCCTCATCAAGTGGGATCATCGGTTGGCCAAGCCGGGACAAGGCGGAATTGGGAATCGGCTCTTTTGGTATGCCAGGACATTCGTAGGAAACCTTCAAGACCGAGCCGCCGCCGCTGTTGAACCAACCGACCATGATCGGATGATCGCCTGCTGTGAGTTGAAGTGTGCCTTTGCGTTCGGTGGGGGCGTGGTCGCCGTCGTTGTTCACCACCAATTGGTCACCGATGTAAAGTCGCGAGCCGTCATCGGATTCAGTGTAGAAAGTATAATTTCCATCGGCAGGTACCTTGACGAGGCCGGTGAACCGGAACCCGATTTGATCCTGACGCTTGCGCGGAGCGAGTGTGAAGTTGTCCACAAAACCGGATTCGATGACCGGCAGATTATCGAATGCCGGAACTCCATCAAATCTCGCCTCATAGTATTGGTAACTCAGTCCTTGAATCTTCTGCGGCGGGCGCGCTGAATCGTCCGGGCGCGCGATTTGATCGCGCAACAGATACATGGCAATGGCGGCCGCTTCGTTTTCCGTGAGGTTTAGCGACGGCATGCGCCCGGCAGGACGCGATTTCAGCGGGTCCATGAGGAATGTGGCCAGTTCGGCGACCGTAGTTTTTTTGGCGAGATTGCCCAACGGCACCGGTGAATTCTTTGATTCACTGAGATCGGCTAAGCCAGTTGGTGCATTCCCTTGGTTGGACGCCGCCTTGGACTGGAGCCCTGCCGCGGTTTCTTGCGGAGCATGACATGCCACGCAACCAACCTGATGGTACAGCAAACGGCCTTGTTGGATTTTGAAGACGTCCGCGCCCGCAGGGGCAGGGGGATTCGTCGGGTGTTGGGAAACAAGAAAATGAACCAACGCGTCCACAGTCTCTGATTTTTCCGGTACGCTGAGGCTGTGAAGCAAATCCGGCATCGGGGTGCCGGGTTTCTCGACTTGAGGATTGGTTAGAAATGCGCGCAAATACTGAGGAGTGATGCGCATACCCGTCTCGCCGAGATGGGGAGATGTTCTTGTGTGTGCCTGTATTCGCGCGTCCGCCGAATGACAAGCCGCGCAATTCAACTCGGTCAACAACAACTCACCATTGTCGATTCCGGGGATCGTTGCTGCAGGCAGGGCGAGATTGATACCGTCCGCTTGCGCTTGAAGGGACTCCGACACAATCAAGCTCACCACGGTCACTCCAAACAGCAGCAGCAGCCGGTTGGTGAAGGCGGCGAACCGGTTGGTCGATTGTGTTATTGAACGCCGCCGCCGGCTCAGTGATGAATCCATCTACAACAAGTTCAATGTTAAAAACGGGAAATGTTTCTCAGGTCCCGCGCGGGAAAAGGAGTTGGCTTTGCGGTCGTTGCGTTCTTTCGCGGCCAGGAATCAGTTCCGGGTTTCGGTTTTCGAGTTTCGCGTCCATCATCGTTTAAGCGCGTTGAATCGTTCCCAGGCCGATCTTGCCAACGGCGTGGCGGCGTGGCATATAAAGCGCATGAATGCCGCCGAATTGAGACAATTGTTGCGCGCTACGCCGTTCCGTCCGTTCACGGTGCATCTCGCCAGCGACAAGGCCTTTTTCGTTCCCCATGTGGATTTTGCGGCCTTGTCGCCGTCCGGCCGGACGTTGATCGTCTTTCGCAAGGAGGATGGGGTCTTTGACATTCTGGACGTGCCCTTGATCGCACGGCTGGAAGTGCAGGAAACAGCAGCGCCGCCGTGAGCCGTAAGACATTTTGGGCAAACCGAGCTTGATTGCGTCCGGCGCCATTTGTTTCGCAGGATGGCCAAAATCGCTCCCACCAAACCCAGTCCAACAACGCCTGGCTCAGGGACGACTGCAACATTGCCCACCCACCCAATCGAACTCAGCGCGTTCTGGTTATCAAACAGATCAATCTGAAGGGTTACCGGCCCGGAAGTGAAGCCGGCGGGAAGCGGAAAAGATGCGGAATAAGCGAACCGGGTGCCGAAGCCTTGGGCGAGACCCGGGACAGCAATGGACGTTCGGCTGATCTCATCCGGGCTGATGAACACGCCACCGGGATTCGGAGGCGCCCAGTTCACCCCGGTCTGGTCGGCGGTCAGGATGAGCGCCGTCGTAAGGCCGTCGCTACTTTGGAGGGTAAACGAGAGGGAATCCGAACGTCTGCCGCTGGAAAAAAATTCATCAGTCGAGAAGCCGAAGTCGAAAAGCAAGATCGGCTGAAGGCTCAACGACGGAATGGTCAAAGGCATGGCAGTGGACTGCATGGGATGATTCGGAACGGTCGGGAGAATAGCTTCCTGGCTGTGCCCTCTATCAATATGGCCCGCCAACGCATAAACAAACAATAAGAACGCGACTGCGAGGCGCGGCAAGCCGCGATGGTGAACGCTAATTTTATTTTCCTTCATGGCAGTGCGCCGGGTTGAGTTGCTCTGTCAGTAACCGGATTCTTCCTTGGTAATGGCAAAAGTTGTCAAGTTGTGACCGACTAAAACATGCCAGGCCGATGCCGGGTCGCGCCGGTTGGTTCCGTTGCGCGAGGGCGGCGAGGAGGAACAGGATCAGTCGGCGGTCGAGAGTTAACGGTGGGCGCGGCATTTTGTGTCCCAATGTTTTCGGCGTTATGGCGACAATGCAGTAATGGGATGCTAAGTCAAGCTTTCAGATTGATCGCCGAAAAACGCATCTTTCCCGCGCCCCTGCGCTCGCAGGCCGGACGAAGGAAAGTGCTGCGGTTGTCTTTGTAGTTGGTTTTCGGCGCGGCACCGGATTGCTGACGCTTTCCTGGCTCTCGGCGAAACCCTTTCGCACCCGGATGCGTGAAGCTCAAGGCAAGTCCGAGTTGTCGCATCCGCGTCGGCGACTATCGCATTATCCATTTTCCGGATCCAACCAATCAGATCATTCGCCTGCTTGCCGTCGGGCATCGCCGGGAGGTTTACCGGTGAGACAAACGTGTTGGGCCGCGCCTGGCTTCCAAAATGCCCGTGATTTTGTAGTAACTTGCGCCGGCAATTTGGGTTCTTATCATGTTGTCAGTCGAATGACTGGATGAAATAACTGTGGAAAAGACGGAGATAATTATGAATGAAACTGTGCAAACTACGGATCGTACCTGGGACGTTTTGTGTCACCTTTCAGCGTTGGCCATGCTCATTGGGGTTCCGTTCGGTAACATCGTCGGTCCACTGGTGGTCTGGCTGGTCAAGAAAAGCAGTTCGTCTTCGGTGGATGAGAACGGGAAAGAGGCGATCAACTTTCAACTTTCGCTAACGCTCTATTTGCTCGTTGCGACCGCAGTCACTTTGGGGTTGATGTTCCTGCTGATCGGATTTCTCTTGTTGCCGGTCCTGATTGCGGCCTTGATTGTCGTTCCGGTGATCGATGTAATTCTGATTGGTGTGGCGGCCTACAAAGCGAGTAATGGCGAAATCTACCGTTATCCGCTTACCATCCGGTTCATTAATTAGCGCGACTGCAAAAGGTAAACTCCTGAACAAAGAAGGATCAACCCCTTCCACCGGGCCTTCAACCACCCTCTCCTCTTTGGAAGGGGAGGGGGAGGGGGAGGTCGTTCGGAATTGTTCGGTCGAACGGGATAGCAGGACGGACTTGTTACTATCAATTTGCCCATGGCGAATTACCCAGAGCTTAAGAATCAAACTGTGATTGTCACTGGTGGCGCCAACGGCATCGGTGAGGCAATCGTTCGCGCCTTTCACGAACAAGACGCGCGCGTATGCTTTTGTGATGTTGATGTCAAAGCGGGACGGGCCTTGGTGAAAGAACTGGGTGGTGAAACCTTCTTCGAGAAGGTTGACCTGTTGAAGGAAAAGGAGGTTTGTCGCTGGATCGAACAGATTGGCGCGCATTGTAAGCGCATCAATGCTTTGGTCAACAACGCCGGAACAGACCCGCGAATGGCTTTGGAGAAAACGTCCGCGGAGGCTTGGGATCGTCTTTTTGCGGGAAATCTGCGCGCATACTTTTTAACCAGCCGGGAAGCCGCCTCTCTCATGCCGGTGGACAGTTCGATTATCAATATTGCCTCCATCACGTTTCATAACTCGCCTGTTAACATGAGCGCTTACGTGGCGACCAAAGGCGGCGTGATTGGTTTCACGCGCTCCCTGGCACGCGAACTCGGCCCGCGCCGCATCCGGGTCAACGCCGTATCACCCGGCTGGGTGATGACTGAGCGGCAGTTGCGGCAATATGTAACGCCTGCCATAAAGCGATTTGTCCGCAAATCACAATCCATTCCTGAGCTGATTCAGCCTTCAGAAATTGCCGACGTGGTAGTGTTTTTGGCAAGTCGTGCCAGCCGCGCGATTACAGGGCAGGAAATTCTGGTCGAACGCGGTTGGGTTCACGGCTGAAACGGAAACCTTCAATCACGTTTCGACTTTGGAATGATTGGCTTGTGAAGGGGGTCGATGGAATTTACAACTGAATTGTATGAGTTAAAGAAGACTGACCCTCCGGGCGACCTCTCCTTCCTTCCGTGGTCGTAACCTA
Organism: uncultured Verrucomicrobiota bacterium; assembly: GCA_964651015.1. Lineage (GTDB taxonomy): Bacteria > Verrucomicrobiota > Verrucomicrobiia > Limisphaerales > PALSA-1396 > CAZYYS01. The sequence continues at coordinate 7,246 of CAZYYS010000100.1, read as the reverse complement.
AAGCGTATCCAAACCAAAATAGCGCAGCCGACAAGACGCCGAAAAATGCGAAAACCTTTGCCTTCACAGTTGTTCAATAGCAAATAGGGAGGGCTTCGTCCAGTTCCAAATCGTTACGCTTCTTTCCCAACCCTCGACATTCTTCGATGAATCCTTAACTTGGCAGATATGCCCATGAAATGGTTCGCACTGGTTCTTTTGATCTGTTTGCTGCCGAGGTTTGCGAATGGTGCGACGATCAACAGACCAAAAGTCAAAGACGCCCGACTCGAAATCAGCCTATTCGCTTCCGAGCCCGACATCATGACGCCCATCGGTCTGGCGATTGATCGACGGGGGCGCATTTTTGTCTTGGAGTCACACACCCATCTAACTCCGGCAGACTATCCCGGCCCGAAGCATGATCGTGTCAAAATGTTTCTGCCGTCGATTGGTGCCGCCAAAACGAATTCAATTTTCGCGGATGGATTTCACCACGCAATGAATCTGGCTTTCTCGCCGGCTGGCCAGCTTTATCTCACTCACCGAAACGGTGTGTTGCTGCTCGACGACAAGGACGGCGATGGCGTCTGTGAATCGCGCACTATCATCCTCGAAATGAAAACACCAGGAGATTATCCGCACAATGGCATCGGTGGAATCGCCTTCTCCGACGACGGCTGGCTCTACGTCGGCATGGGCGAGAATTTGGGCGTGGAGTACACGCTCAAAGGAAGCGATGGCAGTTCGCTCACCGGCGGCGGCGAAGGTGGAAATGTTTTCCGATGCAAGCCGGGTGGAAGCCAATTGCAACTCGTCGCCACCGGCTTTTGGAATCCGTTCGCGTTGGGATTTTACAAAGACGAATACCTGCTCTGCGTGGATAACGACCCGGATTCGCGTCCGCCTTGCCGCCTTCTGCACGTGGTAATGCACGGCGATTACGGGTATAAATTCCGGTACGGACGGAGCGGACTCCATCCCTTTACCGCATGGAACGGTGAACTGCCTGGCACCTTGCCAATGATAGCCGGGACCGGTGAAGCGCCATCCGGCATTCTCGTTTGCGACCGCGCAATGTTGCCGGATGATTATCGCGACGCCGTGCTGGTTACTTCCTGGGGCGATCATCGGCTTGAACTGTTTCGGCTGGAGCCTTTCGGCGCCTCGTTGCGAGCCGAGCGGGAAATCCTGGTCGAAGGGGATGAATGGTTTCGCCCGGTGGCGATTGCAACGTCGCCGGAGGGTGACATCTATTTTACCGATTGGGTGGATCGCAGTTACCCAGTTCACCAAAAAGGAAGAATTTGGCGGCTAACCGCTAAAGCGGGTGTTAAAACGAGTCCAACTGTCACAACCGGGGTTCCTTACAGCTCTGGTCGTGAGCGAATGAATCGCTTGCTGCGGTCCGACGCGAAATATCCAGATTTGATTCAGTCGCTGTCCCACCGTGACCCATTCATCCGTTCTGCGAGCATCGCGACGCTCGCGGCGATAGCCAGCCGCGAGCAACTCCAACGCGAACTCGATAGCGCGAATCCGGACATTCGTCTCGGCGTCCTTCTGGCATTGCGTCGTGCAAAGTGCGAAAACGCCATTCCAATACTTGATAAATTGCTCGCAGACCCGGACGAACGAGTTCGGTTGATGGCTTTGGTTTGGGCAGGAGAAGCAGGTTTTTCATCACTGACGAACCGGTTAAGTGCGGCTTTGTCGGCGGGGCCGGTATCGCCGGGCTTACTCCGCGCGTACACGGCGACGTCCCAGATGCTGGCGGCTGCACGATTCGTAACGAATCAACCGCGCGATGTCGTTTTGAGTTCATCATCGCTATTAATATCGAACTCACTACGAACCGGCGATCAGAAAACTCGCGTCATTGATCTGGCTTCGAAGCCGAGTGAGGAACAACTCATCGGCCTGCTTCGCGAGTCGGCGCATAAAAGCGCAACCCAGATTTGCCTCGAAGCGGTGAGAAGTCTGGCAGGCACCACCAACTTGCGCGCAGTTGCCGAACTAAAATCAATCGCGTCGGATAGAGGAAACCTTCCGGAGTTACGGGCGGAAGTGATCGTTGCCCTGGCGGGTGGATCAACGGATATGCTTCCCTCGCTCGTTACGTTTTTGGATGATCCTTCCTTGGAGGTGCGAATCGAAGCAGCCCGGACCTTGCGTCTGGTTGCTTCTCAGCCGTCTGTGCGCAAAGCATTGGAAAGGAAATTGACCGCGATTGAGAACGATCAACGCGAGATGGGTTTGGTGGAGCAGTTGCGTTTCGCGCTTCGCGGCCCGCAAAGCGGCTCAAGACCAGCTTCTGACGCTGACTGGCGACGAACATTGGCAGTCCCAGGTGACACGCAATCAGGTCGCCGAGTTTTCTTTCACCCTGCCGTTGGATGTGCGAAGTGTCACCGGATTGAAGATCACGGAGGTGCGGTTGGGCCAGACCTGTCCGTCATCACACGGGGATCTGACCGGGAAAGACTCATGCAATCAATTCTGCACCCTTCGAGTGAGATCGCTCCTCAGTTCGTGTCGCACACGGTCGAAACCAAAGATAGTCAAACTTTCAGCGGCATCGCTTTGGGGCAAGGGACGGATGGCTCGGTAACACTGGTAACGGCGGATGGCAAAGGGGTATGGATTCCGGCCGCACAAATTGCTTCCGATGTTCCATCTAAAATCTCACTCATGCCAGATGGATTGGAAAACGGGCTCACGATTCAGGATTTCCGTGATCTGGTGGCGTTTCTCCTTTCGCGGAGATGAATTTGGGCATTGGCATGCCGAATCCCTTGCCGTTGTTTATGTTGAATGACCGTATTTTCCAGTGGATTTGCAGGCACAACATTCTCCGAGGAATTGTTAATAAGTTGTGAGTACGTTTCACTTGATTCATCAGCACTGGAACTCCAATTTCCTCCCCCGTGACTCACGTTTTTCGTTGTTTTAAGTCGCACCATTTGTTGATCGGCGCATCAAGCATGATGCGCATCTGACGCCGTAAACCCCACGAAGCGCGGAAAATCCCTCCCATGGCCAGAATCAGGTTACACTTAGGCAATCTCAATATTGCAGAACTCATCACTCTCGGACAGCAGGTGCATTTTGCCATGTATGGCAATTCCACTTTTGCCGGACTCAAAACAGAGGTTGACGGTTTGCTGAATGAGATCAACGAGATGATTATTGCAAACGAGGGCTACCAGACAGCATTGCAACTGGTTCAACAGCGACTCTCGGAGCGACAAGCTCAGAGAGCGTCGCTCGAAGTTCTCCTCACCAAGCTGGCTATTAGCGTCGAGAACATTTCCAACGGCGAGCCCGGTGTGATCCGGAGCGCCGGCTTCGATGTGCCGACGGTTGCAACATCGCCGACCTCGTCGCGCTCCTCGGACCAGTTGTCCGTCGGGATGGAACGGGTCGCCGCGACGAACTAGTTTTTGCGGCTGCTTGTATTTTCGCGGGAGTCATTCGGCGACACAAACGCCAGCCCGATAAACGACGCGAGATAAATCACCGCTCCGGAAATCGCCAAGCCGACCAGCCAGCGCGGGTGCAGGACCTGACCGATTCGTTCCAAACGACCGCCTTCCAGAATGTTGCCGTCCAAGGTGAGCTTGAGGTATTGCCCGAAGCCAAAGAGAAAAATCCCCAGTGCGGCGGCAAAACAACCAAGAAATAAGGCCACAAGAATAGCGCCAAACGTCCTTTGACCGAGATAGAACTGGCCAGAACCGGGCACCAGCAAATTGAGCAAGCCGGCGGTGCGGAGACTCTTTGCCGGGTTGGCCTTACGCGGCGTTTCCAATGAGGGGTGGAATCGTGTGCCGCTCAAATCGTTCAAACCGGCTGATTACCGTCAGCGAGGCCCTATTTTTTCTCTACCTTCTTCTCTTCCTTTTTTTCCTCTGCCTTAACAATCACCTTGAATTCGGCGCCAGTGGAAACGTCGAGATTCGGCAACGTCTTCTTGAGGCTTGCCACACCGGCTTCAGTCGTCTTGGTTTGCCAGAGGTAGAGATTTTTGAGTTTGGTCAATTCCGTGAGTTGCTTGAGTCCCTCGTCCGTCACAGCGGTTCCATACAGATTCAAATACGTTAGATTCACCAAATCCTTGACGTTCACAAGTCCAGCGTCGGTGACCGGTGTATTTTCCAGATGCAATCGCCAGAGGTTGGTCAGACCTTTGATATTCACCAAGTCGGCGTCCTTGATTTTCATGCCGCCAAGATTGAGATCGACCAGTCCGAGAACGTCTTTCAAAGGTACAAGAGCCTGGCTCACGACCTCGGGAGTTTGTCCGCGAAAATTGACCTCCCGCCAGTTCAAATTCATGGCTATGGGTCGCGCTGCAACTCCGAGCGCATCCAGTTTCGCAATGGCCTTCAATTCCGCGGCACCCGGTTTGTAATCGGGAAGCTTGACTGACTCCGGCCCGACCCCTTCCGTCTTTCCACCGCCGCCACCGATTACGACTCCGTCCGGCCAAATTGCACCTTGGTTGATCCAATCCCGAATCAAATCCGTCTGTGCCTTGGTCAGCAAATCACCTTTATTCGGCATGACATCGTCGTCGCCGGCGGGCAAAGTGACCCGTCGATAGAGGTCGCTCTTATCGGCCTTCCCCACTTCGATGACAGCACCGCTTTTGCCGCCCTTGAGGGTGGCGTCCTTGGAATCAAGGCGGAGCTTGCCTTTTTGCTTTTCCGCCCCGTGACATTCCACACAGGATTTTTGGAGAATGGGTTGGATCTCTTTGACGAAATCAACCTTATTTTCCGATTTCACTTCAAAGTTTCCGAACGCGACCAGCACGGCCACAATCAAAATGGATTTGTTCATGCCTTCTTTTTTGCACCAGGATGGCTTCGACGGCAATGCAAAAATCCAACGGCTTCTGGGCACTCCAAAGGTTGTTTTTTCCGGTTTATCTGGCAGAGTTGATTTAATCGAACCGTCTGTAGCTAACAATGATCAAACCCGGCGCCAGTTTATGAACACACCACATCAACCCGGCAGGGAGTGGCAACAACTCCTTTTCCTTATATGTCTCTTGGTATTGTTGCCGGTTGTGCTTAAAGGCGACCTGCTGGAAATGACCAACGGCGATCGTTACGCGGGCAAGGTCATTTCCGTGAGCCAAACCAACTTGACATTCCAAAGTGAAGTTCAAGGGGCGGTGAACGTGCCACGCGGCAAAGTCGCACGGATTTCATTTGGCGAAAGCGCCGTGCAGCCGCCCGCAACGGCAGGCGCCGCGACGCCAAACCTCAAAACGAATGCACCAGTCAGTGCCACCCCGAAATTGGATTTCGATTCGAAATCGTTGAAGCAGACACACGAGGATTTGCTGGCCACGGCTGGGCCGGAAGCGCGTCGGCAGTTCAATGACACCGTAAAGGGGTTGATGACCGGGCGGATTTCGGTCGATGACATCCGGGCGCAGGCGCGGAATGCCGTCAAGCAGATCAAGAGCGCCAAAGAAGAATCGGGCGAAGAGGTTGGCGATGTGCTCGACGGTTACCTTCGTATTTTGGAGCATTTCCTGGCCGAAACGGATAAACCAGCAACGACCCCGCCAGTGGCGAAGCCAACCGCAACCAACTCGGTCGTGGCTCCAACGCCACAGAAGTAATTGAAGCATAGGAATAGCTTCTGCAGTTTGTTACTGGTTTGCGGCAACATTCAACGAATCATGGCCCAAGCGCAGGGAAAAATTCTGGTGATTCGCGGTGGCGCCATCGGCGACTTCATATTGACATTGCCGGCGCTGGCCGCGTTGCGGCGGCAATTCCCGCGTGCGCATTTGGAAGTGCTGGGCTATCCGCACATCGCGCAACTGGCCCTGGCGGGCGGATTGGTGGATCGTGTGCAATCCATCGAGGCGCGCGCGCTGGCGGGCTTCTTCGCGCGCAACGGCGAACTGGCCGAAGAGTTGACCGAATACTTTTCGGAATTCGACGTTGTGATTTCCTATCTTTACGATCCAGACAGAATCTTTCAGACGAACGTAGCCAGTTGTTCAACCGCACAATTCATCCCTGGGCCACATCGACCGGACGAAACCGCCGGGCTGCACGCGAGCAAAACCTTTCTTCAGCCCCTGGAGCGACTGGCCATTTTCGATGCGGATGCGGTGCCACGTTTGTCGCTCGGAAAAGGACCATTCCGCGAAAATTGTACGGTAATCGAAAACCGTTGGTTGGCAGTACATCCGGGTAGCGGGAGTGAGCGAAAAAACTGGCCGCTCGCAAAGTGGGAGGAGTTGTTCTGCCATCTGATTGCGAACACCGATTTTAAACTATTGCTTGTGGGCGGCGAGGCAGAAGGCGCGCAATTGGGGAGGCTTGCAAGTTTGCTGCCGTCGGGGCGTCTTGAAGTGGCGAGGAGCGTGCCTTTGAATGAACTCGCTGGACGATTGGCTTCGTGTAGCGCCTTCATCGGCCATGATTCCGGCATTTCACATCTCGCCGCCGCGGTTGGTTTGCCGGGGTTGATTTTGTGGGGTGACAAGCCGGAGGTGGTCTGGCGTCCTCCGTTTGAGCGCGTGATCATTCTCCGCGACGCCAAAGAGTTGGCAGCACTGCCCGTAATACGGGTGTTCAACGCATTGAAAGGCTTGCTTTCTGACTTAGAAGTGCGTGATCAGGTTCAACTTTGACGATCAGGACGCGGCCAATTGCGCACCAGCGCACTTAATTATGAGCGTGTTGCAGCCGACGAAATCCTTTGTGTTTGCAGCACTTTCATTAGCACCCAGCTAAAGCAAGCTAAAGCTGAGTGCTAATGAAACCAGCCCGCGAGGTGCTCCTTTTTGAAGGGCGCCGCCTTCGCATTTTCCTGATCCTTTTTCTTCCCGAATCTCGCTTTATGAGGTAAATAGCGATACCGCCGCAGCCCATGAACGAGTCGCACAGCGAAGAAACCATTTTTGCCGGAGCACTGCGCCTGCCGCCGGAGCAACGCGCCGCTTTTCTCGATCAAGCCGTCGGGAATGACGCCGCCCTGCGCCAGCGCATCGAGCGATTGCTGAAAGCGAGCGAGCAAGCCGGTGGTTTCCTTGAAGAATCTGCCGCTCCCGTCACGAATCAAACCTCGCTCCGTTCCATCCCGTTCACCGAAAAGGCCGGTGACAAGGTTGGCCGCTACAAATTGCTCCAGCAAATCGGCGAGGGCGGCTGCGGCGTGGTCTATATGGCCGAGCAGGAGGAACCGGTGAGCCGCCGCGTCGCCCTCAAGGTCATCAAACTGGGCCTGGACACCA
>CAZYYS010000099.1:1902-16733 GCA_964651015.1 uncultured Verrucomicrobiota bacterium | reverse complement strand
CCGGACGGCGCGCACGGAGTGGCGCGCCCTACCTTGCGATTCATGGTCAGGAAAGTGACGGCGCTCACAGTTCAAAAAACGCCTTTAGTTTGTCCAGGAAGGTGGTGGCGTATTCGGTTTGTCTGGCCGCGATGTTTTTCCGGGAGGTGTTCTCAGCCAGAATTCCTTCCGTTTCCAACTGTCGTCTGGCCAGCAACTCGCTGAGTTTGTTGAGTAGTTCCGGTTTCTGCCTGAGGCTGTTGGCCAGAACCGGTTTGCCGATTTCCACCACTTCACAGTCGGTCTGGGCGACCACGGTGGCGCTGCGCTTTTCCCCGGTCAAGAGCGACGTTTCACCAAAGCAATCTCCGGCGCGCAGGACCGCGACACGGGTCGATTCCCCATCCCGCTCCACGACGACGTTGGCTTCGCCGTTTACCAGAATGAACATCGACTCGCCGATGTCGCCTTGTTGGATCAATTTTTCGCCACGCCCAAAATGCTCCAGGCGTCCGCGCGGCAGCAACGCATCCAACTGGGAATCATCGAGGCACTGGAAAAGCGGCTGCTGGCGGAGGATGCTCCGGGCATTGCTTTGCATTTCCTGTTCGTGGGAGCGCGCCGGGCGCTCGATTTGAACGGTTTGGGTAGGAAAGGACATTTTGATGCCGTGCCGCTTCAAACCGTACCAGATGTTGGTGCGCACGGCATCGCACACATCGTTGTACGTGGAGTGGTCCTCGATCCAGAACTTGATTTCATATTCCACCGCCGCGTCACCGAAGTTTTTCAGAAACGCCTTGATGCGCGGTTCGCCCAACACGCCGATGGCGTTCGCTGTGGCATGGACGAGGATATCTTTGACGCGCGTGGGTGGCACAACGTAGTCTAGGTTGACGGAAATGCGGACCGCGTGGCGACGGGTTGGGTAATGCAGATTGACGATGGTGAGTCGCGCGATTTCGCGGTTGGGGATGTCAAGATAGACGTCGTCGTTGGTGCGCAGGCGGGTCGAACGCCAGTTCACTTCCGCGACTTCGGCGTGTTTGTTATCAATGATCAGCCAGTCGCCGACGCGGAAGGGTTTCCCGAAATGGATCGCAAAACCGGCGATGATGTTGCCCAGCAGGTCCTGCATCGCCAGACCGATGATCACCGCCGCGATTCCCGATCCGGTCAACAAACCTGGAATGCGAACATTGTATCCAAACGCCAGCACTAAAATGATCGCCACCAGAACCACGAGCAATGCGATCACTTCACCTAAGAACTTTGGCACACTGGCATGCCGGCGTTCCTGATAATGGAGTTCAAACACGTAGCGTTTGATCAGGGCGTTCAAAAAGATGGCACCCAACAACACCACGGCGGCGCCCAACTCCACTCGATACGGGTAATCCATGTCCATCACGGCGACGGGCAGGTAAAACGCGAGTGTGATCGCAAACAACTGGTACATCAAACCGAGGCGGACACCATCGCGGCGCTTCAACCGCCGGCCTATGAAGACCACTGCGAAATAAATGATCGGAACTGTGAGCACCAAAAGGGCTGACTCGGTTAGCGGCGGCATGGCGGCATCTTACTCGATTGTTTTGGATGCGCAATCATTTGGGCTCAACGCCAGTGCTCGACATGGAATAAACCGGCTTCCTGCCCACCCACTCGTGGTCTGTTTGGTGCGCTACACAAGAGCTTGACCTTTTCCGCCAACAAGCGACACTACGCGGCTCGATTCGAGAAATTATGCAGCATATACGCAACATCGCCATCATCGCCCACGTTGATCACGGCAAGACGACGCTCGTCGATTGTCTGCTGAAACAGTCCGGCACCTTCCGCGCCAACCAGCACGAATCCAGCGAGGAACGCCTCATGGATTCCATGGATCTCGAACGCGAAAAGGGGATCACCATTCGCGCGAAGAACGCCGCATTCCGATACAAGGATTTTCACATCAACATCGTGGACACCCCGGGGCACGCGGATTTCGGCGGCGAGGTCGAACGCATTCTTAACATGATTGATGGTGTGTTGCTCGTCGTGGATTCGGTGGACGGCCCACAAGCGCAGACGCGCTTCGTCCTGCGCAAGGCGCTCGAAGCCGGCGCGAAACCCATCGTCGTAATCAACAAAATTGATCGGGACAACGCCACGCCGCACAAAGTATTGGACGCCGTGTTTGAATTATTCGTCTCGCTCCACGCGACCGATGAGCAGTTGGATTTCCCCGTCATCTACGCGAGCGCGAAGGATGGCTACGCGAAAGTCGAATTGCACCATGTCAGTGGTACGATGGAGCCGCTCTTCGACGCCATCATCAAACACATTCCGCCGCCGCGGGCGCACGCCAGCGAAGGTTTTCAATTGCTCGTCGCGAACCTCGACTACTCGGATTACCTTGGGCGAATCGCGTTCGGAAAAATTTATTCGGGCAAGGTCAAGGTCGGCGACCCCGCCGTTTGCCTTCACGCCAGTGGTGAAAAAACCACCGGCAAAATCACGATGGTTTATCACTTCGAAGGCATGAAGCGGGTTGAAATCAAGGAGGCGCACGCCGGTGACATTGTTGGCGTGACCGGCTTCGAGGAGGTGTTTATCGGCGAAACCATTGTGGACAATGCCGAACGTCCGGCGCTGCCTTCCAAGCCGATTGATCCGCCGACGATCCAGATGGAGTTCGCCGTCAATGACGGCCCGCTCGCCGGGCAGGATGGCAAACTTGTCACTGCGCGTCACATCAAGGAACGCCTGTTGAAAGAGCTGCGCACGAACGTCGCGTTGCGCGTCGCGGATACCGCCGATCCGAAAGTATTCGCCGTCAGCGGACGTGGCGAAATGCAGATCGCCATTCTTGTCGAGCAGATGCGCCGTGAGGGACACGAAGTCTTGGTTTCGCGACCCGAAGTCATTTATCGCAAGGACAAGGACGGCAATCTGTTGGAGCCGATTGAAAAATTGTTCCTGGAAATTCCGAAGGACGCGATGGGAACGGTCCTGGAAAATCTTTCCAATCGCAAAGGTGAAATCACCAACATGAACCACCATGGCGAAGAGATCAGCATAGAGGCGATGATTCCGACGCGCGGCTTGATCGGTTTCGAGACCGACCTCGTCAACCAGACGCGCGGCTTGGGCGTGATGAGCCATCTCTTTCACGAATACGGACCGGACCGCGGCGAAATTGCCGCGCGGAAAAACGGCTCACTCGTCAGCATGGAAAATGGCGAAGCGATGGCCTACGCCTTGAACATGGTGCAGGAACGCGGACGGCTTATGGTCGAACCGGGCGACGCGATTTACGTTGGCATGATCGTCGGTGAGAACGCTCGCGAGAACGACATTCCGGTGAATCCCTGCAAGGCCAAACGCCTGACCAACATGCGTTCGCAAGGCGACGGCAAAGGTATTTCGCTCGCCCCGCCGCTCAAAATGTCGCTCGAGCGCGCGCTCGAATATATCGGCCCGGATGAATACGTGGAGGCCACGCCAAAGAATCTCCGGTTGCGCAAAAAGCTCCTCGATGAAACCCAGCGCAAACGAGCGGCGCAATCCCGGGCGATCAAAGTTGTGGCCGAGTAAGCCGGGCGGTGCATAGGTGCAAAAGCGGGCGGGGTCGCCCCGATGATTTCGGACGACGGCAAGGGAAATTCTTGCTGAAATAAGATTCGCTTTGAGGCATCTTGGTTGCATGTTCAACCTCATTCATCGACCGGATTGGTTCATTCCAGAGCGTCAAATCACGCCCGAATCCGTATTCCAGAATCGACGTTCTTTTCTGAAGCAGATGGGCGTTGCAAGTGCAGGCTTGTTGTCATTGCCGTTTGTCGGCTGTTCAAAGGAAGCGACGGATAAAGCGGCGGCTGTCACGGCGACGTCAGAGACGAAGCCAGCGTTCGCGCCAGCTACCGCCCGCAAATACCCTTACCCGCGGAATCCGGAGTTCAATCCGAGTTGGCCGCTGACGAACGAAAAAGTCGCGGCGACCTACAATAACTTTTACGAGTTCTCCACCACAAAAGACCGCGTGCACCAACTCGTGGACAAATTTGTCACCGATCCATGGCCGGTTGAAATCGGTGGCCTGGTGGAAAAACCGATGACGATTGATGTGCAGGAACTGATCGCTACGATGCCGATGGAGGAGCGAGTCTATCGATTTCGCTGCGTGGAGGCCTGGGCAATGATCGTCCCGTGGACGGGATTTCCGTTGAGCAAACTCATCGAAAAAGTTTCGCCCAAAGCGGAAGCCAAATTTGTTCGGTGGCAGACTTTCAATCGTCCCGACCAAGCGCCCGGTTGGGCCAGATTGATCCAACAGGGTTATCCGCTGCCTTACACCGAGGGGTTGCGGATGGATGAAGCGATGCACCCTCTCACGATGGTAGTCACGGGTATCTACGGAAAGCCGTTGCCCAAGCAACACGGCGCACCCATCCGCATCATCGTGCCGTGGAAATACGGTTACAAGAGCATCAAATCGATTGTGAAGATCGAGTTCGTCGCGCAGCAACCGGCAACGTTGTGGGAAACCTTGGCGCCACACGAATATCCGTTTGAGTCGAACGTGGACCCCGCCGTGCCACACCCCCGCTGGTCACAAGCCACGGAGCGGATGATCGACAGCGGCGACCGCGTCAAAACGCAACCATACAACGGCTACGGCAGCTACGTGGCGAAGTTGTATGCGAAGTGAGACGAGGCGCGTTCAACTACGTCTTCGACCCGTCCAATTTCCGAATCTCGCGATGCGTGGACTTCAGCTTCTTGTGGACTTCCTTGATGTCCTCGGCCGGCGGTAAATCTTCGGGTCGCTTGCCGCTGATTTCAACCATCGTTCGGCGCACCTTTCTGCCCACGTCCTCCGCCGTTCGCTCCAAGGCGGGTTGTCCGCGAATGTGCGCTGCCCGGATCTTCTCATCCGTCTGCGTCACGCGAAACAAATTTGCCGCCAGTTCGGTCTTACCCATGAAATCCAGCGGTGAGCGGCCCTGCGGCACGCCTTTGCGCCGCCGGACCTGCCACAAATCCATGTTGTAAAGACCGCGATAGCCGGAATTTTGAAAGAGACGATAATCCACAACCCCGGCCCGTTTGGCCGTGCCGGAAAGCGTCCGCTCGTGTTCGGAAATTTCCCCGCGAATCGCCACGCGCTCCACGCCATCCGCCTCTTCGAGATACAGCCGGCACGCCTCCGCCCACTGGACAAAATAAGCCTGCGCCAGCGCCACCTGCGGCTTCTTGGGATCACCGTTCATCGCGGCGAGATAACACGCGAAACGCGAGAGGCGGTAGTCCACGATGGTTTTACCGTCCACCTCCCGTTGCTCCTGAAGGATGTTGTCGAACACCGGGATGTTCAGGCTGGTCAGCGCGATCATCGCCCGCTCGACGGCTTTGCGGAAATTGTTCAGACCCTCGTAGCCGAGTGTGACGGCCAGTTCGGACGCCCACCAGAAACGGAAACCATTCGTCTTGGAAAGCGCCTCAAAACCTGGCCGATCCGGCCGCAAATGAAATGGGTTTTCGGTTGAAGCTTCGCCGCTCACGATTCGAGACTAACACCCTCGCCTGACTGTGCAATCCCAATTCCGTTATTAAAATCTCCACTGCGTCGAAGTTTAACAAGGCGCGAAGCCGCAAATATTCTCAACCGCTGATTGACACGGATAGACGCTGATTCAAAGGGCTGACAGCCCGACAGCAGCCCAGGGCAAAGCGAGTCTGCGAGCGTCAGACTTTCACAATTGTGGCATGCTTTCGCAAATGAAGCCCGAGGGTCAGGCATTCATGGACGAAGTTGAATGTGGCAAATTCAAATTCGTGTTCTTCGCCGTTATCGTCCCGTAGTATCGCCGTATCCTCTCCCAGCGGACCGCCTTTTCGAGGCCGACAGTAACTGACGATCAGGTCAAATATCTGCTGTTCCGTAACATTCGAGAACTGTCGTGCAAATGCATCAGACTGGATGAAATGCCGGCATGGATTGGCACAGTCAAATTTGTCAGCCTGTGACTCGATATCAGGATGGTAATGGATAACTCCGAGGAGTGGTCGCTGAACGCTGACGGTTTTAACCGCGCGCCAAAGCGTGCTGGCGTGAGTGTTCTTGAATTCCTTGGCGAGATCGCGAACAAGTTGGATTGACAGCGGGGAGTCGAGAACCTCTGCAACAAAACGATTGCGGAGAAACAATAGTTGCCCAGCGCCATAATTGGCTTCCGCCTCGACTTTAGCGAGGCATGATTGTTTTAGGGTCAGTTCATCGTCCCCACGTAACACTGGCAAATGCCAATCAAGCACCTCGTGAATAATCTCGTGTCCTTCGATCCAGCGATGTTTGGGCTTGGGCACGCTGTCCTCGATCAGAATGCGTCGGCGGTCAGGCGCATAAAGTGCCTTGAGGCTGAATTTGCGAATGGCATCCAGCACCAGTGTCGGTCGCGCAAGCACCTGTTTGCCCGCCATCCTGAGCCGATGGACCGTTTCATTCAGAAAGCCATCGTGGTCCCCAGTGTAAAAGCCAAGGTCGAGTTTGAGCAGTTCACGCACTTCCTCTAACCGCAGTGGCGGTGTGGGATTATCGAGGTCGCGGAGAAGACGATCAACGTGGGCATCAATTTTCCCACGAATAAACGGCAGGAGAATGAGGTTCTTCACTTCTTGTCAGATTCTTCGATTACGACCTTGAGGTAGGTCTGTAACGCAACTTCTTCGCTTTCGCTGAGTGGCGCTACCGGATCGGCGCTCGCGGCAAATGAGACGGCAGCCTCCGCCAATCGAGATGAGCGGCTGTCGGCAAGTCCAGCCATCTTCACCAAGTGTCGCGGTGGAACATTAAATGTCCTCGCCAAGCCATGCACCGTGCTGAGTTCGGCTTCGTGATACGGATCTTTCTCGATCACCAACAGTTCACCAGCGTCCACTTCTGCGCGTTGAGCAAGTTGCTGAATTGTCCAGCCGCTTTTGCGGCGCATTAGCGCAACAAAGTGACCGAAGCTGAGTCGCTGTTCAATCGTTACGATGTCCTCGGCGACAGACGAACGCGATACCTCAGACTGTGCAAGTTGCCGTGGCGAACCCGCACCGATTTCGAGACCTTCTTCCCGCGAAGCGCGGTTGAGAATCCACTCTTTTGGAATATTGATTTTCATAACTGACATGAGTTTTGGTTTTAAGAACGATAAACAAATTCTAGTCAACTCGGCAAAACGCGGCGGCCTGCGCCTCCGTCATTTCAAAATACACCAGGCCGTCGTACTTCGGATCAGGTCCGAGATCGGTCATTCCACAAACCTCGCGATAAAATCGGCAAGCCTGTGGCAGCGAGTGCAAGCCGATGCGTCCGTGAAACGATTCCGATCTGCTCACTTCGATTGCAGTGCGAACGAGCGCTTGGCCAACGCCACGGAACACTGGTTCGGCAGAAATGTCCGGGCGATTCCAAGGTGCAGTGGCAACGAACTCGACGTACGCCAAATGCTTTCCGAACTGAGACTGCAATCGCGCGAACTTCGTCACGCAGAGAAGCATTAGACCCTGCAAAGCTCCATCGCATACCAACGAATAACGCTGAAACGCCAAGCAACCACGACTCCACGCGGTTTTTTCGTCCCATTTCCAATGTAAATCTTGCGGCCATTTGTCTATGGGCACCCGCTGTTGTTTTAGCCGTGCAACCACTTCATCCACGTGCGGGAGCCAAGTCGTGCGCCATAGTTCCAAGTGCTCATCGGTAATGTCGTCCCATAATTCCCCAGCGACCGCTTCGCTGGTCTTTCGTCTCTCGAGATGAACGACGGACTTTTCCATTCAAATTAAAGCAACATCAGTTCTGCTTTCGCCTTGGTCATTTCATCTTCGATAAAAACCTTTTTGCCCTCGCGCAGACGCTGATCAACCATCTGATATAAGCGTAGCGCTTGTCGGATGACCGCGGTCTTGTTCAAATCTTTCTGCGAAGAGAGCAACTCCAAGGCGTCCATCTCGGCCTCGGTCAAATTTAATGTCATGGTGCGCTTTGTAGCCATAATTCGTATCTAGTTCCAACGCACAATAGCCAACATGTGTATATCATGTCAATATATTTTATGTTAATAGTGGTTGGCATATAGCCAATGGATAGCTAGTGTATGGCCAATAAATACGCATTCATTCGAAACATCGGGCCGCAGCGCTGCTGTGGCAGAACCAAATGAACACGCTGGCCAGAAGTTCTTCGTGAACATCGAAGGCCAGGAATACGCGTGGGATAAGCCCACGATCACCGTCGCGCAAATCCGGCAGTTGGGGAATCTCCCCGCCGACCAGCCGGTCATTTGCGAGGACGAGGAAGGCCGGGAGCGCACGCTCGCGGAGAACGAAACCATAACCATCAAACCCGGCCACCGACACGGCCGCGCCCCCAAATACAAACGGGGATAAGCCATGCACGAGCGCGTTCGACAAGAGATTGAATTGCTCAAAAAGCAATTCCCTGAACTGCGGCACGGCGACCAGCTCGACTGGGGTCTAATCCCGGAGCTGGTTCTCCCGGCAGAACGGTTCAACAAAACTAGCACGCAAGTGCTTTTCAGAATCCCAGTCGGCTATCCGCAAACCGGGCCGGACAATTTCTTTGTGGACGGTGATCTGAAATTGAAGGACGGAGCGAATCCGCCGGCTTTCAATCTCGGTTCGCAGTCGAGCAATGGCCCTGCTCCTGTCGAAGGGAATTGGGCGTGGTTCTCGTGGCATCCACAGAATTGGCGTCCAGCCGCGACCATTGAAGGCGGCGACAACCTGCTCGGATTCGTTCGCAGCATAAATCTTTGCCTGCGTGGAGAGGAGTCCGCATGAACAACAGTATCATCATTCCGTCCGCCATTGCTGGAGCTTTGCACCAACACTTTTTCCAGAACGAAGTCGAACAAGGTGCGTTCCTGTTTGCCGAGGCGCGTTCTGACGGCGGTGAACTTCAACTCAACGTCACTGACTTCTACCTCGTTCCGTCACGCGGCTGGGAAGTGCAAATGGAGGTCTATCTTCAGATGAAAGATTCCGAGCGCGCCAAGATCATGAAGCTGGCACGCGAGAAAAATCTCTGCGCGATTGATTGCCATTCACATCCGCGCGCTGACGACGACGTGTGGTTTTCGCCCAGTGATGTCGCGGGCATCACGGACTTCGCGCAGTATGCGAAGTGGAAACTCGACGGCAAGCCATTCGCCGCGATGGTCTGGGGCGAGCAATCAGTGGACGCGGTTCTCTGGCAGGGTGAATTCGCAGATGCCGAGCGAGTGGCTCTCGTGAAGATCGTCGGGAACTCAAATCAAACACTCATCCCAACCGGCTCGTGGTTTCACACGCCCAGGGCCAAACACAGATTCGCATCCCATGAATAAAAATCGTTTCGCACGGCAAATCCTCATGTTCGGCGAGGAAGGACAGAACAAAATTGAAGCGCAGAAGGTCGCCGTCCTCGGCGCAGGCGGACTAGGCTCGCAGATTTGTCAGGCACTCGCTTACACCGGAGTCCGCAACATCGGCGTGATAGACGACGACCGACTCGACGAGACAAACATGAACCGTGTGGCAGGCGCGTTTCCGTCCGACGTTGGCCGACTTAAAGTCGAGGTCGCCAAGGAACACATCCTAAAGATCAACCCGGAGGCGGAAGTCGTGGCGATTTCGCGCAATCTTAGAACGCGGGAAGCCATGGAATTTTTGCTCGGACGCACGCATATCTTCGGCGCTGTGGACCACGACGGCCCGCGGCTCGTGCTCATAGAGCTTTCAGCGGCGTACGGCATCACGTTGATTGACGTCGCGACCGAAATCTTCCCGGAAGCGAAAGGACAACCATTTGATTTTGGTGGGCGAGTGGTGGTTGCGAGGCCCGGAGACTACTGCCTGTTCTGCGCTGACCAACTTGACCGCGAACTGGCGAAGGAGGAATTGGAAACGCCCGAAGCACGAGTCGTTCGCCGCAAGCACGGATACGGGCTTGGGAGCGACTTGCCTGCCCCGTCTGTGTTCGCCTTGAACGGGATTCTCGCCAACGCGGCTGTGATGGAGTTCATCGTGATGACAACCGGCATCCGCGAACCCGCGCGCCGTCTGACTTACAAGGGAATGCGCGGCGTGATGACCAGCAGCGACGACAAGCGAAAGCCGGACTGCTACACCTGCGCTAATTGTGGCCAGCGCGAGAAGGCAAATATCTGGCGCTATCTGCTGCCGGAGGGAGTCGAAAGTTTCGCTGCATGAAATGCAGCCGGACAAATCAAATCAGAAAGGAGGTGAATCGTATGTCAAAGAATCAACACGTAGTTCGGACTGACAAGGGCTGGGGCGTTCGTGGTGAAGGCAACTCCCGTTTGACGGCCGAATGCGAGACACAAGACGAAGCGATCAGAGTCTCGCGAGAAATCTGCCAGAACCAAAGCGAACAATTCATTCACGGTCGCGACGGAAAAATCCGCGAGCGCAACAGCTACGGCGGAGACCCCTTTCCGCCGCGCGGTTAAACCTCGAACTTGTTCCGCCCTTACAGGGCTTGAATTGTTTTGGGAACGTGGACCCAGGGCGGCGCTCGTTTCACTCCGCTTGCCCTGGGCTATTTTCTTTCGGGCTTGCAGCCCTTTCAATCAGCGTCCATCAGCGTTCATCAGCGGTTAAAAAGCGGTTGAGGGTCGTTGGTTGAGAGTTGAGAAGCGTTTGCGGGCGCAAAGACAGGAGACAGCCGCCGCCCTTTTTGATATTTGTAGTGCATGCATAAAAATCGCCTCGAAGCTTTCAGCGACGGCGTACTCGCCATAATCATCACGATTATGGTGCTGGAATTGAAGGCGCCACACGGCGTCGAGCTTGCCGCGCTGAAACCGTTGCTACCGATTTTTTTGAGCTACGTGTTAAGCTTTCTCTACGTCGGCATTTACTGGAACAATCACCACCATCTGCTGCATGCCACCAAACACGTCAGTGGCGGCATCCTGTGGGCGAACCTGCACCTGTTGTTCTGGCTTTCACTGTTCCCGTTTACAACGGCCTGGATGGGCGAGAACCACGTCGCGCCCACGCCGGCGGCGGTCTATGGCGTCGTGCTGCTCATGGCCGCCATCGCCTACTACCTTCTGCAATGCGCGATCATCGCGCAGCAGGGCCGCGATTCGCTGCTCAAGTCCGCCCTCGGCGGCGACTGGAAAGGTAAGCTTTCGCCCATACTCTATCTCGCCGCGATCCCGTTGGCGTTTGCGAATCCCTGGATTGCGATTGGCTTGTATGTGTTCGTCGCTCTCCTTTGGCTCGTTCCCGATCGTCGAATTGAGCGCGCTTTAGCGAAGGCCGGCGGCCAGACGTGAGTCATTGCGCGGGGGGATGTTCATCAGAGGCAACGTTGTGAGACTTCACTATTGAAGATTACTTTGCGTTCACTTTAACCTCGCGCCATGCCAGTACCCGTTCTGACTGTGGCGCAGATGCGCGAGTGGGAGAAAGTTACTTGGGCCGCCGGCCAAACCGAGGCGGAAGTAATTCGCCGCGTCGGCCAAATCGTCGCCCGGCGCGCGCTGCAACTCACCCATTCCGGTGACGCAATTCTTATTCTGGCCGGCAAAGGTCACAATGGTGACGATGCGCGCCTGGCCCAACCGCATTTGGTCGAGCGCGAAGTCCACTTGCTGAACGTCTCCGATCCCGCGGCGGCTTTGGCTGAAGCAACGTCGCTGCTGAATCGTCGGCCATCCTTGATCATCGACGGGTTGTTCGGGATTGGCTTGGATCGACCGTTGGACGAGCACTGGGTCAAGCTTATCGACCTGGTGAACGGCAGTGGCTTACCGGTTCTGGCGGTGGATGTTCCTTCCGGCCTCGATGCGGATACGGGCAATGTGCAAGGCGGGGCGATCCAGGCCCTTGTCACGCTCACGCTGGGAGCGCCCAAACGTGGATTGCTTGCCGAAAGCGCCTGGCCGTTTGTCGGCCGGCTGGAGGTGGTTCCCGAGATTGGTCTGGTGGCCTGCCCTCATTCCGGCGAAATGAATTGGACACTGCCCCACGATTTCACCGGTTTTCCACCGCCGCGAGCGGCTGCCAGCCACAAAGGGACCTTTGGCCATCTGGCCATCATCGCAGGCAGCCTCGGGTATCACGGCGCGGCGGTATTGGCGGCGCGCGGTGCCCAACGTGCACAGCCTGGGCTGATCACGCTGATCTCTTCAGGAAATGTTTATCAGCCGGTGGCGGCGCAACTCCAGGCGGTCATGGTTTCGACCCTGCAAACCGAGTTGAGGTTGCCGGGAACGTGCAGCGCAGTTTTGCTCGGCCCCTGTCTTGCCGCGCGGGAAATGTCTGACCTGCTAAAAATGACGCTGCGCCGGCTTTGGAAGGACACGCCGTTTCCGCTCATGGTTGACGCGAGCGCGTTGGATTGGCTGCCGTTGAACACGTCCACTGCGCCAGATGTCATCCGCGTCCTCACGCCTCATCCGGGCGAAGCGGCGCGCATGTTGCAAACTTCCGTCGAGCGAGTGCAGGCCAACCGGCCCAATGCATTGCGGGAATTGTCGCGCCGTTTGGGAAACTGCTGGGTGGTTTTGAAGGGCAACCAGACGCTCATCGGCCGCGGCACGGGGGAAATCTACGTCAATTCGACGGGCAATCCGTACCTGGCGCAAGGTGGCAGTGGCGACGTGTTGGCAGGCTACTTGGGCGGCTTGCTCGCGCAGCCGGCTCTCCAGGTTAACCCGCTCAAGACCATTCTTCACGGCGTGTGGCAACACGGTGCCGCTGCGGACCGTCTCAGCCATGCTCGAAATGGCTGGACGGTGGAGGATTTGGTAGAGGAACTGGGTCGCCGGTAAGGTTGCGCGAAATCGCTCATAAACAGTCAGCACGTGCGCGGCAAGTATCGATGATTGCGAGTAAATTTTCTTCCTTTGCCTTCCGCCGTTTGTTAGGAAAATGTTCGGTGAGCAGGTTTTTTACAATTTTAGTCCTTTGGCTTTTGTGTGCTTTTGCGGCGGGATTCGCCAACGCGGAAACCTATCAACTCAAAGACGGGCAGAGCATCACGGGCGAATTTGTTTCTGGGGATGAGCATGGAGTCTTGCTCAAGCTTGGCGAAAACAAATATTCCGAGCGGATCCCTTGGGGTAAATTTTCGCAGAGTGACCTGAAGGACATCGCGCAGAAGAATCCCAAGATGGCCCAACTGATCGATCCCTTCATCGAATTGACACAGGACGAGAAGATTCAAAGGAGCACGATCGTGATCAAAGAAGTGCCGCGTTTGCAAAGACCAGTTGCCGGCTCGCTGCTTGGCGGACTGCTTTCTTCCAGCATCGGCTTGTTCATAGCAGGGGTTCTCTATCTTGCCAACCTGTACGCCGCGTTCGAAATCTCAAAGTATCGTGCCCGGCCGGTGGGACTGGTTTGTGGCGTGTCTGCTGTCGCGCCGCTCGTAGGCCCGATCATTTTTCTTTCGCTTCCCACACTCTTGAATAAGACCGGGGAAAAAGAAAAGGAGGAGGACGTTCTGCCGGAAGCTCCACCCGAGGAATACGCCGATGCTCCGAACGCAGACCCTGCCGGTTCGGAAGCTCCGGCGCCGGGTGGTTTGCATATTGCAAGGCCGACTCAGACCCAGCAGGGAACCGCGGCGGCGGTGCCGGCGATTCCACCCACGGTCGTCTATGAACGCGGTCAGTTCACTTTCAACCGACGATTTTTTGAAACCAAATTCGCGGGTTTTTTTGGTGTCGCGCCGCGCGATGCGGAAAAGGACATGATGATTGTGATCAAGTCCGCACGGGGCGAGTTTGTCGGCCAACGGATCAGCCGAATCACCGCCACCGAATTGCATTTTCAGGTGAACAAGGGAGGGGCGTCCGAGGAGGTCGTCCTCCCGTTCCTCGACGTCAAACAAGTCCAATTAAAGCACAAGGACGCCTGAGTTTTGAACCGGGCCCGCACCCCAAATGTCCGTGGCGAACGAATGAAATTGGCAAAAGAAACGCTAGTCAAGTAAGGCTATGAAATACCGTTCAATTCTACTATTTGGCGCTCCGGGCGCGGGCAAAGGAACTCAGGGCAAGATTCTCGGCACCATTCCGAACTTCTTCCATTGCGCGTGCGGCGACGTGTTTCGCAATTTGGCGCTTGAAAGTGATATCGGGCGCATCTTCATCAAGTATTCCAGCCGCGGCGAGTTGGTGCCCGACGAGCCCACCGTCCGCCTTTGGCGTCGATACATTCGGAATGCCACACAGTCCGGGCTGTTCAATCCCACTACCGACACCTTGATCCTCGACGGTATCCCGCGCAACCGGCGGCAGGCTGAGATACTAAAAAACACGTTGGACGTGCGCGCTCTTATCAATCTGCATTGTCCGGATGTCGAGAAGTTGGTCAAACGCCTCCAACGCCGCGCCCTGCGGGAAAACCGACTCGATGATGCCAACCTGGAAATCATCCGCAACCGCCAGAAAACTTATGGACAACTGACGAAGCCGGTGCTCGATTTCTACGGAAAAAAACTGGTTCATAACGTTGACTCAACTCAGACGCCTGTGAAGGTTCTAAGCGACGTTTTGCGCATCATCTCCGAACTTTAGGAATCGCCATGCCGCAGCAGTTTGGCGCGTTTGTCGCCAGTGAACTTTATTGCCCGAAATGCCGCCGCTCACAACCGGTTCGGGAAAAGCTGTTGCTTGTCTTGCCCACCGGCGAGTTGCACGAATATCTCTGCGCTGTCTGCGCGACCTCGCTTGGCAACCGGACGGTGACCGGCACGGCATTAAGCGGAACGGCGAAGCCGTCGCCACGTTTGCCGCGCGACAGTCGCCTGTTTTATTGAACACTGAGGGCAGGTC
>CAZYYS010000099.1:0-1802 GCA_964651015.1 uncultured Verrucomicrobiota bacterium | reverse complement strand
TCGCCACGTTTGCCGCGCGACAGTCGCCTGTTTTATTGAACACTGAGGGCAGGTCACCGGTCGAGGTTCAGACGGAACACGTGGTACAGTGACCGATCAAGGGAACTCAGATGCCTTTGCGAATCATTTTCATGGGTACGGCCGAATTTGCCAGTGCCAGTCTCGCGGCATTGGCCGAATCGCCTGCGTTTACGATTCTTGTGGTCGTGACGCAACCGGACCGGCCCAGGGGCCGCGATTTGAAGTTACAACGTTCGCCGGTGAAAGCGCAGGCAACGCGTCTCGGCTTGCCCGTTCTGCAACCTGAACGCGCCCGCAATGAAGGCTTCGTACAGGAACTGCGCGCATTGCAAACCGACCTGATCGTGGTTGCCGCGTACGGCCAGATTTTGCCGTCGGCCATTTTGGAACTGCCGCGCTTCGGCTGTCTGAACGTCCACGCCTCGTTGCTTCCAAAATATCGCGGTGCTTCACCCATTCAATCTGCCATTCTGAAGGACGAATCCGAAACCGGCGTCACCATAATGAAAATGGACGCCGGCCTCGACACTGGTGACATCCTTACGCAACAGACTACGCCCATTGCTCCAACCGATGATGCAGAAACTTTGCACGACCGGCTCGCCAAACTAGGAGCTGATCTACTGGTTCGCACTATTCCGGATTACATCGCGGGAAAAATCGCCCCGCGCCCCCAACCGACCGAATGGGCCGGTTATGCACCGAAGATAAGCAAGCAGGACGGCCACTTGGATTGGGCTCAATCAGCGCGATCGCTTTGGAATCGCATCCGGGCATTCACGCCTTGGCCAGGCGCTTTTACTTATTTGCCTGATCGACTGAAGCCGCGCCTGCTCAAAATCTGGCAGGCGGAAATAGTCGAACAGTCAGGACAGCCCGGCGAAGTGGTGCAATCCGACAAGACCGGTATCGTGATCGGGTGTGGCGGTGGGGCTTTGCGGATTCTGGCGCTGCAACTCGAGGGCGGACGCCGATTGACCGCACAGGAATTCCTGGCCGGCCATGATTTGAAGCGGGGCCTGCGGTTGAGCTAAGAGTTGCAGCTTGGTGTCGCGCCTTCTGTCCGAGTCAGGTGGTTGGCGTGGTTGTGCCGGCAACCATCCGTTCGTAGTCACTGGCGCTAACCATTCGTCGGCTGGCATGACAGATTTTTTCGAAACCAGGAAAGTTCCATAGATTTGGAAAATCACGACACTGCTGCGGCTTTACCGGTTGTACCGAACAATCATCGCCGTTGAGGAAAACACACTCCCCATTTGGCTTGTCCTTCAACGCCAGCCCGCGCCGATCACTCGTCAGCCGCGTGAACTCTTGGATGAAGTCGAACTCCGTGAACCCTTTGAAGTCCGCCAGTCGCGTGACTTCCTCGGCCGTCAAGCGCACCTGTCCCGGCCAACGACAGCAGGCCGTGCAGCGTTGGCATTCGTAAAAGATCGGCACGCGGAAGGCTTCTATCTTTTGGATCGCTTCACTTTCATCGAGAGGATGCTGGTGCCGCGCGTGACAATGCCACTGCCGCCTGTGATGACGCGCCGCACGGGCAGTCCGGTCTGGGGATCAACCTTGAGCGGCGGGTCGCTCATCTTCTGTTCCAATTCGAACCGGCGCGAACGCTGATTGGGATTTCGCGGAATCGTCTCATAGATGTAAGTAGCCATAATGCTGAAATTTTTTCTTTGGAGCTTAATCCAAAGTCTGCCAATTGTGAATCCGGAAACGATTGACGTGTCGCGACTCCATGAGAATGTCCCCTTTATGACTCGATGAAAATGTCCCCTTGA
>CAZYYS010000098.1:0-16744 GCA_964651015.1 uncultured Verrucomicrobiota bacterium | reverse complement strand
CGGTCTTCAAACGGCGGGAAGAATGCATCTCCATCCACGACTCGCTTTACGAACGTGAGGTAAAGATCAGAACACAGGGGCAACGTCTGTTCGTAAATCTGCGCGCCACCGCAGATGAAGACCTGCTGTTTGCCCACCAACGGCGGTAATTCCTCCAAACTGTGGACGACCTGGACGCCGGGAGCCGCGAATGGTGACCGGCTCAGGACAATCGTGGCGCGATTGGGTAGCGGCTTGCCGATGGATTCAAAGGTCTTGCGCCCCATCACAATGACGTGCCCGGTAGTCATCTGCTTGAACCACTTGAAATCCTCGGGCAGGTGCCAGGGAATTTTATTGCTCGCGCCGATGGCGCGGTTGATGGACATGGCGGCAATGGCTTTGAAGGGTTTCATCACCCAAAGCTTCAGCTTGTTTACCTTCAGATTTCAAGTCTCACTCGTTCAGACCTTGCGGGATATTTCCTCCTATTCTTTTCCCGTATTTTATGCTTACAGTGAGGACGAGTATGAAAACGGACCCGCCGCAGGCTTCTTCGTTGAGCGATCCCGGCTCGCCAGGCGTGTCTCGTTTTCAAGCCCCGGCGATTCCCGATCACGAACTGCTGCGGAAAATCGGCGGTGGCAGCTACGGTGAAGTCTGGTTGGCGCGAAACATTCTGGGCGAACTGCGTGCGGTCAAAGTGGTGCATCGAAATTCTTTCGAGGACGATCGGCCATTCCAGCGTGAATTTGAAGGCATCCAACGGTTTGAGCCGATTTCTCGCTCGCACCCCAGCCAGCTTGCCATTTTGCATGTTGGGCGCAACGAAGCGGGAGGTTACTTTTACTACGTCATGGAGTTGGCGGATGACGCGAAGGCCGATGCTGGATGCCAGATGCCGGATGCTAGCTCACAATCCGGCGGCGCGCAACGAGAGAATCCAGTATCCGGTATCCAGCATTCAGCATCCTACTCTCCTCACACCCTCCGCCACGACCTCCGCACACGCACCCCACTTTCGTCCGACGAGTGTGTGAAGATTGGTCTCGCGCTGGCCGAAGCGCTGGGGCATCTGCATCAACACGGCCTCGTGCATCGCGACATCAAACCGTCGAACATCATCTTCGTTGGCGGCGTGCCGAAGCTGGCGGACATCGGTCTGGTGACTGATGTCGATGCCAGCCGTTCATTCGTGGGAACGGAAGGCTACCTGCCACCGGAAGGTCCGGGCACACCGCAGGCCGACCTCTACGGGCTGGGTAAGGTGCTCTACGAACTCTGCACCGGCAAAGACCGCAAGGAATATCCCGCGCTGCCGCCCGACTTGCGGGAGCGCCCGGAAAACGAACAACGCGAACTGCTGGAGCTCAACGCCGTGCTGGTGAAAGCCTGTGCCACCGAACCGCGGCAACGCTACCAAACCGCCGAGGAACTCCACGCTGATTTGGCGCTGCTGCAGCGCGGCCAATCAGTTAAACGTCACCGCCTTTGGCAACGGCGATGGGCGGTCGCCAAGGTGCTCGGCCTCCTTATGATGGCGGTCACGTTGCTGGCTACCGCGCTCGTCAGTTGGAAAGGATCGAAACCGGGTCACACGCCAAGCCCCGAGGCTTTAGAGCTGTACAAGGAGGGCCAGTGGCAGTACAGTCAGTTGACTCCGGAAGCACACGTCAAAGCGCATACCTACCTGACTCAGGCAGTGCAGGTTGATCCCAGCTTCGTCCAGCCCTATGGCGAGATGATGGCGCTCTACACCTGGCTGATGATACCGGGAATTACCAACGAGCAAATCAGGCTTCAAAAGGTGCGGGAAATCGCCGACAAAGCACTGGCCATTGATCCCAATTCGGTTGAGGGCCACACCGCGCTTTCGTTCTGCCGGTTTCTCGAGCGCGACTGGCACGGCGCCGAGGGTGAGATTCAAAGAGCCATACAGGTGAATCCCAATTTTGCACTCGCCCATGACATCTACTGCTTTTATCTGTCCATGCAGGGCCGTACCAAGGAGGCGCACTTGGAAGGTCAGCGAGCAGTGGAACTCCGGCCGCCCGACTCCCGGCGGGCAACCGCGATCATTGCTTCTTGGCCGTTCATGGCCGAACGCCGCTTCGATCTTGCCATCGTTCAGCTTCAAAGGGTGATGGAATTGGACCCGAAGTTTTCTTTCGGTCTCACCTATCTCGGGTCTTGTTACCTGGCTCAATCCAATTTTGTGGCGGCCATAGATACTTTCAAGACCTGCGCTCTGCAATCTGCCGCAGATTCCGATCGAGTGTTGGCCATCTTTCGCGCTCTTCGCGGAGCGTATGACACTCAGGGCGAGCAGGGTTATTTTCGCAAATGGATCGAACTGATGCTTGCTGAGGATTTACTTCCGGAAGAAGAAAGAGTGTTGAGCGATAATGTTGGGCCGACGCTAGCCGGCGCTTATGCCCGACTCGGAGAAACAGACAAGGCGCTGAAGGAACTCGAAGACCACTTCGACGAGCCACAGATCTGGCATCAGATCAAATTCATTCCCGAGTACGACACCCTGTACGACGAGCCGCGCTTCATAGCGCTGGTCAAACGGGCGGGCTTGGAACCATGAATCTAGCAGTTCGTTGAAAAAGTCCCACTCGCGTCGTAGCCGCCGACGTGAGGAGGCGGAATTGGTTCTACGGCCCTGCCTGCTTTGGTTCGTACCAATACCAATCCTTCGTCGGCTCCAATGGCAAGGCCGGTCCGGGAGGTTGCGTCAACGCCTTCGTGAAGTCGTGACGGGCCGAGTGGCCGTCCACAAACAGAATGGGCGAGATGAACTTTTGCCCGTCAGAGTCCAAGTCCATCGGACCCACCGTGGCTGGCCCTCGCGCGTAATGCCAATGGTAATAGTTATTGTAGTACATGGCGGGAGGTTCATACATCAGGATCATGCGTGAAGGCTGCTTGACGTAACCTTCCTTTTTCCCGGAAAGCATGTAGATATCATCCAGCGCTTCGACCGGGACATTATCCCAAAACAATCCGTTGAATTGGTAACTGCAACCGAGCGTCTCGAAATTACTGGGCTTCCAATGGCCGTTCACGCCGGTGCCGTCGAAGCTGTTCGTTTCCTCCTGTCCTCGATCAGCCGGGCAACGAAAGACGTTTGAAGGTTTGATGTACGGGTAGAGCGGCCGGTCTTTGGCGCTGGCCATGAATTCATATCCAGCCTGAGGATCATTGCCACCCAAGCCAAACGAATAACACTTCTGCCCAGGCTCGAGGACCCCGGTCCAAGGCCCGGTGGCCCACAAAGGGAACGTGCTGTCATTGTCGTCCATGTAGAGTTTGATACCTACGCCGATTTGCCGCAGGTTGCTCACACATTGAGTGATCCGGGCCTTTTCCTTCGTACGACTCAACGCCGGCAGCAACAGTGCCGCCAGAATGGCGATGATGGCGATAACCACTAGCAATTCGATCAGCGTGAAGGCCTCCCTTGGCAACCGGGCGTTGCCCTGCGAACTGTCTGCTGCGCACTGACGCACAAGTGGTCCTTTCGCGGCTGCGTGATTTCAACTTCGGGCTTTAGGATGACTTGAACAGGTTGCCCACTTGCTGTCGAGCAAAACCGCTGGCTCCGGCCTATGCCTCACCTCGGCCATCAGCGCCTGAATTGCGTCCACACCAACAGCAACGTCGTTCAAGATCACGCCTTGCTCGTCAACCAAGTAGGCGATGGGGGTGGCGAACATGGCATAGCGGCGGGAGATTTCCCATTGCCGTTGCAGCACCACCGGGAAGGTCAATCCGTGCTCCTTGACCTTGGCGCGATTTTCCTTCGGCTCACCTCGGCTGATCATCGCTACAACGGTTTCGTGGGTGGGGCGCGCAGTCCTCTGCGCGCCGTTCTTGAAAACTTCTCCCTCCCGCGGCGCGCACGGAGTGACGCGCCCTACCTCGCGCCTCGTTTGTTTACGATGGAACGCCTCCAACTCCGGTGCAAGCGCGTTGCACGGGCCGCAACCCGGGCTGGAGAACACCAGCAACACGCGTTTACCGCGCAGTTCGCTCAACGTCAGGTCGCCCTGACCGTCTAGGCGCGGCAGGCGAAAGTCCGGCGCGGGTGTGCCGACTTTCAAGCCGTCGCGTTTGAGCTTGCTGCGCGTGAGGGAGCGTTTGCTAAAACGGTTCGCCGGGTCCGGAGATTCCCCCTCACCCGTTCTCCAGACACCCTCACCCCCATCGGGGGAGAGGGTCGAGGTGTGGGGGTGATCCGGTTCATGGGCGGAATTGCCACGAGCCAACTTCAGCAACGCGTCCACACCCATCACCAGTTCACTGGCAATCTTTCCATCGGGACCGATCAGGTAACCACTGGGCGTGCCGTGGGTCTGATAAGCTTTCGCTACTTCGCCGTCGGTTTGCAGCAGCACGGGGTAACTGACTTTGTGCTCGGCGAAGAACTGCCGGTTCTTCTCCGCGTCACCGGTGGAGAGGAGGAGGGGCAAAGGCTGCCCAGCTGTAGCCGACGACGTGAGGAGGCGGTTGTTCGCTTGCGAAATTGTCGGATCCGCCTCGACACCTCGGCGGCTACCAATATCAAGCGCCGCCAGCTTTGGTGACAGCTCGCGGCAGAAGCCGCAGTCGGGATTGAAGAAGATCAACAACACCGGCTGCCCGCGGAATTGCGCCAGCGACTTGCGTTCGCCCGCGAGATCCGGCAAGTCAAACGTTGGCGCTTCACTTCCGAGCAGCAACCCCTCCGGCTCCTCGTCGCCGCCGAACTCCAGTTCGTTTAGCCGTTGTTCCAGTTCATCCAACCGCAGCAGGATGCGGCCATTCTGGCGGAGCAATTGCCAGCCGAGCCAGCCCATGAGAAAAAGAGCGGCTCCGGCCAACCCGATTGCAAAGACTTCAGATGTGCTCATCCAAGTCCTTGCTTGTTTGTTCCGCCTGGCGGTGCTCCTGATTCCCGACTACGCACAAGCTTGTAATCTCCCACGTTGGCACGCTCATCTTACGCCGCACGCCTTAACGTACGCGTGTTACTGCTCCACGGCAGCAAATATCTATGACAATAGCCGCTGCAACAATCGGAATTGCGGTTACAAGCTGCGCCAATGTTCAGGCATGCTGCGTGCGTTTTGTTCGCCAGCCCGAAGCACGCCAGCGCCAGGCCGGCGAGGCCGACGCCGAATTTCTTCAGCGCCGCGCGGCGCGTGACCGCTTGGGCGAGGTTCTTGGTGAGTTCGTCGAATTGGGTGTTCATATTCTAACCTTTGTCGTTGGCGACTGTTCGCTAGCGGCAGATACCCCGATAAGGCTCGATCCCTCTCTGGCAGACGCGGCTGCAACACTGCGAGTTGTTGATGCAACCAGCGCCGCTGGGCCTACAAGTGCAGTATCCATTGCTGCAAAAGAGACTACAGCACTCCGTGTCGCTCCTGCATCTTTTTCCCGTAGAGCGGCAATCCCCGCCGGCTGCTCTGGCGCCTTTCGCCAGTCCGAAGCACGCCAGCGCCACGCCGGCGAGCCCGACGCCGAATTTCTTCAGCGCGGCGCGGCGTGTGAAGGCTTGGGCGAGGTTCTTGGTGAGTTCATCGAATTTGTTGTTCATATTTTTCCTTTTGTTATCGCTGTTTGTCGTTTGGTTTGATTGGTTTGGTGTTTTTCGCCGAATGTGTGAAGGCCCGCCTACAAGTTGCCGGCATCGACCTGCGCGATCACCTGGTTGAGGAACGTCAGCGCCTCCACCGTATCCACCCGGTAGCACACGCCGGTGGCCACGAGCCGCAGGTCGCCGCGGGAGTTGAGAGCCACCAGGGTGCTGTCCCCGGTTGCCGGATCAATCCAGAACACCGGCCCCCCTGAATCGCCGCTGCCGCTGCCCCCGATGCCTTGAGCGAAGTTCTGACTCAGGTACAGCCAGCGCTCGTGCAGGTTGAGGAACTCGGATTGTACGAACCGGCGCAAGCCATCGGGCGGGAAAACCAGTTGCCCCACCGGGTCGCCCAGTTGCGTGCCGTAGCCGACCACCGTGAATGGTGCCTGATCGGTTCCTGAGCGCAGCGCACCGGCCGCTTGCAACGCGTCCAGGAAACCCAGCGATGGCAACGGCGCCGGATGGATGCCCCTCACCGCCTTTCGGAGAATTATCACCCCCACATCGGGGACAGGAACGTCGCCGGCGCCCAATTCGGCATGGGCTGCGGCGTAGTAGCCCGGGTGCGTGACGACGCTGGAAACCGCCCGCCAGGAACGGGACTCAAGGGCGTTGCTGGCAAAACTCAGGCGGAAATCTGAGAGGCTGAATGATCCGTCGGCCATCGCACTCTCAAGCAAGTACGTCGCATGTCCCGCAGTGAGAAGCACGCGAGGATGAATAAGCGTGCCCGAGCCGGTGGCCAGGGGCGGTGGGATCGGCGGCCAGAGACTTTTCAAAAACACGCCTGCGCCGACGTTCGGGTGAGTGTTCCCGTCGAGCGTGCCGAGCGTGATGGCCTGCGCCCGCGGCGACCCGAATCTCATCAGGGCCGCGCCCGCCAGCCCGAGGCTCAATTGCTTCAGCGCCGCGCGGCGCGTGAGGCCAGCGGTTGTACCGTTGGTGCTTTCATCGAATTTGTTATTCATGCTTTTCCTTTCGTTTTGGCTTGGGTTCGAGGCTCAAGTTTTTCACGGCCAGCGGAGCCGGTAGAAGCGGTTTGGATAATTCGTCCATTGCGGATCGTTGAAAGCGGACGGAGCATCGGTGAGGATGTTGGTTGCAACCGGAAACCAGATGGGATTGGCCAGATTCGTGCAGGCGTCCACCACAACTGTCGTGCCGCTGGCCCAGGCCAAACTGAATCCGAATTGATCCCTGGCAGGGCCGAAGCCGATCGCGCTGTTCTGAATCTCCGGCCGCCATACAGCAGTCGGGCGAAAGCCAAACTCCGGTCCCCAACCTGAGGTCCACGGCAAGTAATAGACGATTAGACTGCTATCACCGCCGAACGGAGCGAACGCGGCGGGAGCGTTGCCGCGAAAATAGACTCTCAACAAACTTGGACAGTCTCCGAATACCCCATCCCCGATACTGGTAATGCCATTGCCAATTGTAGCAGTGACGAGGTGGTTGCAGCCCTCGAAAGCGTACCGACCAAGGCTGGTGACGCTGTCGGGGATCGTGACGTTGGCCAGGTTGGTGCAGTAACTGAACGCCCTGTGACCGATGCTCAAAACACTGTCGCCAATGGCCACACTGACGAGGTTGGCGCAATTGGCGAACGCGAGGTCGCCGATGTTTGTGACGCTCTGGCCAATGATAACATTCGTCAAGCCGAGGAACTCCGTAAACGCTTGTTCGCCGATGCTGCTGACGTGGTCCAAGACAGCCTGATAGCCATTCCCGGCCTTTCCGATCGGATACTTGATGACCGTGCTCTGGGCTTTGTCGAACAGCACTCCATCCACGCTGCTAAAGAATGCGTTGGCTGGGTCAACGGCGAATGCTGCCAGGCGGCTGCACGCACCGAACACCGTAAAACCGATATTCGTTAGCCCGGAGCCGATGAGGAAGTTTGTCAGGCTGGTGCAGCCGTAGAAAGACCCATTCCCTATCTTCGTTACGTTGCCGGGAATCGTTACGCTTGGCAAGTTGGTGCAGCCGGCAAATAGATTGTCCGCAATGCTGGTGACGCCGCTCCCAAGCGTCAGGTTGGTTAACCCAGTGCATGCCCAGAAGGCATTCCTCCCGATCTTGGTGACGTTGTCTGGAATCGTCACACTCGCCAAGCTGCCGCACTGGCCAAACGCTTGGTCACCGATGCTGCCGAGGCCGTGCCCCATCGTGACGTTGGTCAGGCTCGTGCAAAGATAGAACGCCTGGCCGCCAATGCTGGCGACGCTGTCGGGAATCGTCACAGTGCTCAGACTGCTGCACCATCCGAACGCTTGATTTTCGATATTGGTGACGCTATCGCCAATCACGACGCTGACCAGGCCGGAGCAGTACTGGAAGGCAGTGTCGCTTATGCTGGTGACACTGTTGGGAATCGCGACGCTGGTCAGGCTGCGGCACCGTGTAAATGCCGCGAACAGGATTTGGGTTACGGTATCGGGGATGGCATAGCTTCCCGCTTTTCCCTGGGGACACAGGATAAGCGCAGTCTGATCCTTGTTGAACAAGACCCCCTCCACACTGCTGTAGAAAGAGTTGAGCGGGTCCACAATGATTGCCGTGAGGCTCGCACAGTCTCCGAAGGCACGATGAAAGATGCCGAGCACGCTTTCGGGTATCGTAACGCTGGCCAAAGCGTTGCAATCGCTAAAGGCGAACCTACCGATGAATGCGACGCCATTGCCGATGCTGACACTTGCCAGACTGGTGCAGCTTGCGAACGCGCCGTCACCGATACTGACAACGCTTCCGGGAATCGTGACGCTTGGCAGGTTGGTGCAGTAGGCAAACGCATTCCACCCGATGTTGGTGACGCTGGTGCCAATCGCCACACTCGCCAGGCTGTAGCACTGATAAAAGGCCCAGTCGCCGATGTCGGTAACGCCATTCCCGATGTGGGCGTTGGAAAGACTGATACACGCCCCAAACGCCCCATGCCCGATGCTGGTCACACTGTCAGGAATCGTGACGCTGATCAAGCCGCAGTATTGGAAGGCATCGTCGCCTATCTCAGTGACACTTTCGGGGAAAATTACGTTCGTCAGCCCGGCACACAGGGCGAATGTCGCGTGACCAATGTTCGTGACGCTGTTTGGGATCGTCACGCTGGTCAAGCTGGTTTGTCCGTAAAACGCAAAATCGCCGATGCGGGTGACGGGCAACCCATTGATCGTGCTAGGAATGGCTACGGAGCCGCCAGGCCCGGTGTAGCCCGTAATGGTGATGGTTCCGTTGTTCGTTTCATACTTGAACTGGGCTTGGGTCGCAAACGGCAGCGCCAGGAGGAGCAGCGGCAACAGGAGCCTCGCGACCTGGGCTGTCCTCAAATACGCAACGCCCCGCCTCACGCAAATACTGCGGACAGGAAAGGCGCTTTCGTTCATTGCACGCCGAGTTGCCTCCAGCACCGCCCGCCGCGTCACCGATTGAGCCAGGCTCCTGGTGAGTTCAGTGAATTCGTGGTTCATGCTCTTCGATTCGCTCTTGTTTTGAGTCCACATCCCGTCGTGACATTGGTTAGTGCCTCAGCACAAGTTACCGCTACCGTCATTGCACTCGGTCCAGAGTGCCTTTCCGCCGCCAGTCGTTACTGGCAATAGCAATTTTTACCAATCCCCCAGTCCCCGGCCCTGACGCAAACGTACCCGTTGCAGCATCTGCGACATTCCCTGCTAGGGTTTTGAGCTGTGAGGCCGCTAAAGCACAGCACTCCAGTCTGCCAGCAATTCCCTGCTGCCGCTTGCGCCTTGTCTGCCAGCCCGAAACAGGCCAGCGCCATGCCCGCGAGGCCAAAGCCGAATTTCTTCAGCGCCGCGCGCCGCGTGACGGATTGAGCTATGCTCTTGGTGAGTTCATCGAATTGCGTGTTCATGTTTTTCCTTTCGTTTCAGTCTTGGTTTCGTTCGGTTCGTTGGTTGCGCCGGTGGGAGACAGGCGGCTATGGCGCAGGCCAGGTCGCGTAGCCATGGTCCGGGATATAGTCCACGAGCACGACCGTTTTCATTTTCTCGTCGGGGATGCTGACCGGGTCACATTCCACACCCACGGCCCAATCGAACGTGGCAGGGTCACCCAAGGTGGCTGCGCTCACTTCAAGAATGAGCGTGTCCTTCCTGATCTTGAGCGGGATCTCAAAAACCCCGGCGTCGCTGATCAAGAACCCCCGCCATCCTAAGTCCAACCCTACGCCGCTGTCCTCGACCGAATACACTGCCCCAACCAGGTAGTTGAAGTGGTAAACATCCGTCTGGCCAAAGAATTTGTTGGGTGATCCAGCGGTCTTTCGGTCCGTGAGGATCCCAACCGTGGCGCCCAGATGGTTTACGTTTGGACTTAGGCCCGGATTCGCGTCCGCAGGGATGTCGGTGTTCATCTTGATTTCAAATCGAAAAACACCTTTTGCGAAGGCAACGGAAGCTTCAACCGTATCGAGATAAGGCGGGACGGGGCCATCGTATAGGTCATACGGGAAGACAGCATCGCCGGCTGGATCGCTGACGGCGCTGATCGGGGAATTCGGTCCAGCGACGGCGAGAAGCGAAGCTAGGATGAATGCCAGCGCCTTGCCGGCGAGGCCGACGCCGAATTTCTGCAACACCGCGCGGCGGCTGACCGATTGAGCCGAGCCCTTTGTGAGTTTATCGAACTTGTTATTCATACCTTTCCATTCGTTTTGCTTTGTTGTTGTTTCGACCGAACCTTCACAAGCTGCAGCGACGCTTGGTGCGAACACTGTTTTATGTCCGTTTGGCTTCAGGGCTGGACAGTGCGGTAGAAAGCCTGGCCGGACGGCGGGTCCAGCTCCCAAAATTCCACGAGGCCAGAGGCAGGTGCGACCTGCGCGGCGCTAATGCTCCAAGGGCCCGTCACGGTTGGCGCGCGTTGCAAGCTGTAAGTGACGCCGGGCGAACCGGTAAACCGGATGAAGTAGCCGCCGCTGCGGTCCGCTTCAATGACCAGAACGGGAGGAAATGTGGCCTTGGTCAAGTAAGCGGACACCTTTCCGCCCGCCATCAGGAAACTGCCGCCTGCATAGAGGTTGCTACCCGCTACCGCCAGCGCAGATACGTTCGAGTTTATTCCCGAACCGAGAGCCGCCCAAGTGTTCCCATCCCATTTGGCGATGTTAGTAGCTGCGAGGCCGCCAGCCGTAGTAAAGTTGCCCCCCACGTAGAGGTCGCCGCCTGAGACGGCCAGCGCAGACACATAGCGATAACTGGTGCCGCCACTCATCCCCGAACTTAGCGCCGACCAGTTACTCCCGTCCCATTTGGCGATGGCATTGGCCGTCCGCCCTCCCGCCGTCGAGAACGCGCCCCCTGCATACAGATCGGCGTCGGACACCGCCAGCGCACGCACATAGCCGTACTGGTTCATCCCCGAGCCGAGTCGCGACCAACTGCTCCCGTCCCACTTGGCAATGTTGTTTACCTGGACGCCGCCCGCCAAGGAGAAGTCCCCCCCTGCATAAAGGTTGGTGCCGGACACCGCGAGCGCAAGCACAGGACCGCTCATCCCCAAGCCCAGCCGCGACCAACCACTCCCATCCCACCTGGCGATGTAACTGTCGAAGTCGCCCCCCGCATACAGATCGCTACCCGATATTGCGAGCGCGGACACGGACATATTAGACTGGGGATCAGAAGAACCCAATCCCGAACCGAGCGCCGACCAAGAGACTCCGTTCCACTTGGCGATGTTGGTGGCGGCGATGCCGCCCGCAGTCGTGAAATGGCCCCCTGCATACAAATCACTGCCCATCATTGCCAGCGTTTTCACAAAGGTACCCACTATTCCACCGCCACCCATTCCGGAACCCAGCGCCGACCAACTGCTCCCGTTCCATTTGGCAACGTAATTGACCACGTTGCCACCGGCCGTTGTGAACGCCCCCCCCCGCATACAGGTCGCTTCCCGACACTGCTAGCGCATGGACAGTGTCGTCCATGGCCGAACTCGGCCCCAACAGCCCCAACCAACCGGTCCCATTCCATTTTGCAATGTTGACAGCAGCACTGTTACCCGCTGTCTTAAAAAAACCTCCGCCGAACAAGTTGCTGCCCGACACTCCCAACGCATAGACTGATGGAGGATCGTTGGGATGGTCACCTGCGAACCCTCCAAGCCCCGACTCCAGTGCCGACCAACTGCTTCCATCCCACTTGGCGATGCCATTTGCCGGATTGCCGCCGGCCGTCGTGAAAATGCCACCCGCATACAAGTCGCCGCCCAACACAGCCAGCGCATACACCGACCAATTCATCCCCGAACCCAGAGCCGACCAAACGGTCCCGTTCCATTTGGCAATGTAGTTGGCCGGACTATCCAATGTTATGAACTCGCCCCCCGCATACAGGTCGCTGCCCAATACCGCCAACGTTAACACCCGAGCCCCCAACCCAGCGCCCAAACGCGTCCAACTGCTCCCATTCCACTTGGCGATGCTTCGCGCGGCGCCACCGCCCGCCGTCGTGAACCCGCCGCCCGCATACAGGTTGGTGCCCGATACCACCAACGCATGCACGGTCCAGTTCATCCCGGAACCCAGCGCCGACCAACTGGTCCCATTCCATTTGGCAATGTAATTGGCTGCGGTGCCGCCGGCAGTCGTGAACCCGCCGCCCGCATACAGGTCGCTGTCCGACACCGCCAGTGCAAGCACGCCGTTGTTCATTCCCGAACCTAGCGCCGACCAACTGGTCCCGTTCCATTTGGCAATGTAATTGGCTGCGGTGCCGCCGGCAGTCGTGAACCCGCCGCCTGCATACAGGTCGCTGCCCAACACCGCCAACGCTTGCACTTTGTCATTCACGCCTGAGGCGAGTGCAGACCAATGGGTTCCATCCCACTTGGCGATGTTATTGGCTAGGACACCGCCAGCCAGGCTGAAGAGGCCGCCGACGTAGACATTGCCCACGGCATCCGCGGCCACGGCGAACACACTCCCGTTAACGCCGGGGTAGCCGCCCATGCTGATCCAGTTGGCATCGCTGAAGGTGGGGTCGATCCGTACGGGATATACCGCATCCGAGTCGTCCACCACGACGGCCATACGTATTTCGAAATTTGGATTTCCATCCTTCGCAGTACTACTGTGGAGGACGGGGCCAAGCTCGGATTTGCCGGTCACTTCCATCCACGCCGGCAATTCCCTCCCATTCGCATCGGTGACCTTCAACCGGCTGTAAGCAATCTTCCGCCCGGACTGAGGCAGCACCAGTCGTGCGCTGTTGGCACTCGCCTCGACCTTCGCGCCCGCCACAGCCAGCCCCAACCTCAACAGCGCCTCGCCCGCCGGCCGCGACTCAACCACAAAGTCCTGCCGCACCCCGTCCATGCTCACGGCATATTCCTCCACCAGTCCCGGCCGACTGAACCTCACCATCTTCTCCGTCGACGTCACCGTGCCGCTCCGGGCCAGATGGCGGTTTCCGATTGCCACCGCCACCACATGGAAGCGATCACTGGGCGTGTCGGGCAAGACGGACATTAGCCACAGGCCTTCGCGAGTGACCTCGCCATCGAGGCGTTGAAACACGCAATGCAACCGCGCACCACCTTCCGTGGCGCTCACGGTCAACCCTTCACCTTTGTAATCGGCTCCGGCCTTCGCGCCGATCTGCGACCATGGAATGGGTGAACTCGTTTGCGCCGGTGACTCAGCTTGCGCCAAAGCGACAAACAACACGGTCGCCAGCGCCATGCCGCCGACGCCGAATTTCCGCAACGCCGCGCGGCGGCTGACCGATTGAGCCAAGCCCTTGGTGAGTTTATCGAACTTGTTGCTCATACTTTTGTTTTCGTTTTTGGCAGGTTGCCTGTTTGGAATAATTCGGCCATTGCGCCCTCAGGACGGTCGCCACCGTTATTTGTCTTCACGGTGATATAAAGCCGTCACGTCGCTCGAATCTTTCAAAAAACTGGAAAAAGTTTTGACCACGGGTGGAACCATGATTTTAACCACGGATTTCACTGATATACACGGATTAAGCCGTGATCGGAGGCTAGTTCATCCGTGCCTATCCGCGCAATCCGTGGTCCGATCCGCATGCTTGCATCCCTCCATAGAATTCCGATCTGGTCACTGTCGGCCCGCTTTACCTCGTGAGATCATCAAGAAAATCCTGGTTTGAAACGGCTGCTTTTACCTACCAAAGCGTTTGTCCGCTCGGCGAGAAAGTTTACCCGAAAACACCCTGAGTCGGTCGAAGACCTGCGGTTGACGTTGGAGCTCCTGGCCGGGGATGCATTCGATGCCAAGCTCAAGACTCATAAGTTGAAGGGAGTGATAAAAAAATCACCACGGATGGCACAGTGCGGCCTGTGGCGCAGCCAAATGAATGAGCAAGAGTAAGAGCAGGAGTAAGATAAAATGCGCGCGGCTTGGCAAAACTTTTTGGGATAATAGTACGGACCGACACGGATATTACTTTCACCAAATCCGTGCCCATCCGGGAAATCCGTGGTTAAATCACATCCTTTGGAAAATTGTTGAAAGAAATGGCTGTCGGGGCGGCTTTATATCGGTAGAGTGCGATGACACATGCCATGGCCAACGGTGCGACTGATTTTTTGCCGACGCGGAGTTCTTTGCTCAACCGCTTGAAGAACCACGAGGATCACGCGGGCTGGCAGGAATTCTTCGACGCGTATTGGAAGTTGATTTATGGCGTGGCGATCAAAGCGGGATTGACGGACGCCGAGGCGCAGGATGCGGTGCAGGATACCATCATCGAGGTGAGCAAACATATCGGCGAGTTCAAATACGACCCGTCAAAATGTTCATTCAAGACCTGGCTGTTATTGTTGACCCGGCAGCGCATCAGTCGTCAGTTCGCCAGACGGGCGAGAAATCAGAGTCTCCTGACATCGGCTGCTACGAGTGAAGAAGGAACTCAGACCGCCACGATTGAACGTGTGCCCGATCCTGCCGCACCTGCTCTCGATACGATGTGGGATGAGGAATGGGAAAAGCATTTGCTGGCGATGGCGACGGAGCGCGTAAAGCAGCAGGTGAAGCCCGAGCAGTTCCAGGTGTTTGACCTTTATGTGCTCCAACAATGGCCAGTGGCCGAAGTCGCGCGAGTTTTGGGCGTGAGCACGGGCCAGGTTTATCTCACCAAGCACCGCGTGTCGGCCTTGCTCAAAAGGGCGGTGAAGCAACTCGAACGCGGGCTTTAGCCTGTCGTAAGCGGCAGGCAACCGCGGATGTTGTTGCCACGCCGATTATGCGATTGAGGGCAGAGTGGTTGAACCCTGCCTCACACCGCAATCGGCGCTTTAATGGCTGGGTGCGGATCGTAGCCAGCCAATTCAAAATCCTCGAATTTGAAGTCGTGGATGTTTTTCACAGCAGGATTAAGTTCCATTTGGGGCAACGGGCGCGGCTCGCGCGTGAGTTGCAGTTTGGCCTGCTCAAGGTGGTTCGCATAGAGATGCAGGTCGCCGAAGGTATGAACGAAATCCCCAGGTTTCAAATCGCAGACCTGCGCAACCATCAAAGTGAGGAGCGCATAGCTGGCAATGTTGAAGGGGACTCCCAGGAACAAGTCCGCACTGCGTTGGTAGAGTTGGCAACTCAACTCTCCGTCACTCACGTAAAACTGGAACAATGCGTGGCACGGCGGCAGGGCCATCTGTTCGATCTCACCGACGTTCCACGCGCTGACGATGTGCCGCCGGCTGTCGGGATTTTTTTTGATTTGGGCTATGACCTCGTCGATTTGGTTGATTGAACGCCCATCGGTGGTGCGCCAGTCGCACCATTGCGCGCCATAAACGCGGCCCAAGTTGCCGTCGGCATCGGCCCATTCATCCCAGATCGTCACGCCGTTTTCGTTCAGGTATTTGACGTTGGTGTCGCCTCGAAGAAACCAGAGCAGTTCGCGGATGATGGATTTGAGGTGGAGTTTCTTGGTGGTCAAAAGCGGAAAGCCATCGGCCAGAGGAAACCGCACCTGCGCCCCGAAGACCGCGTACGTCCCCGTACCGGTGCGGTCGGGCTTGAACTTCCCGTTTTCCAACACTAGGCGGAGGAGTTGATGATATTGAATCATAGAAACGAAACCGCAATCTTCGGCTCGGACTGTTGCCGGTTTAATAAAATTCCGTTCAAACGCCAAGTCTTATCGGGCAGGGGAGGTGACTGATTGTTTTTCCTCCTCTGCCGTTGGCAGCTTGAACAGATTCGATTGTTCAGCCAATTGATCCAGGAGCACGGCGATCAGTCGTTGCAGTTTTTGCTGTTGCTGCGTCAGGAACCAAAAAAGCAGCGGCATGGTCAACAAGATCAGCCAAAACCACGGTTGCCGTTTGCCAAGCCAGCCGGCGATGAGCAACTCAAATCCCAGTGCCGACCAGAAGACGACCCGCGCAAGCAACGACCAGGCTGGGCGTAGGCGGCAGCGCAGCAGGGTTTTTCGTTGAGGGAGACGCTGCACCACGGTGGTCAATTGCAGACGGTTCCAATGGCTGCCGAAGATTTCCACATCGAAATCGCTCCACCCGGCGTCCATCCGGCTCTGCCAGCCTTGCTGTCTCAACCGAGCCAGGACGCGGGTTACAAATGCCAGTCGG
Organism: uncultured Verrucomicrobiota bacterium; assembly: GCA_964651015.1. Classification (GTDB taxonomy): domain Bacteria; phylum Verrucomicrobiota; class Verrucomicrobiia; order Limisphaerales; family PALSA-1396; genus CAZYYS01. The sequence continues at coordinate 561 of CAZYYS010000098.1, read as the reverse complement.
TCGATCGGCTTTTCCGCCCAGTATTGAAGTTCGCCAAACGAAGGTCGTTCACCCAGCAACGCCAGTGAATCGAGAGACTCCGCCAGCGCACCGGGCGTTGATCCTATGTTCAACCGCCCCCGATAGCGCGCCCATCCACGTACGATTGGTTGAAGGAAAAAAAGCAGCGCCACCAACGGTCGAGACCAAAATCGACGCTTGTTTCTCGGCAAAGTCGCTTGTGCAGCCGCAGTCGCGCACACCCCGAGTGAAAGTCCCAAGGCGGTAACTGCCAGCGGCAACAACAGATGAAAACTAACCGATAAAACCCACAATGGCAGTGTCACCAGTACGTGATATTCCAGCGTTGTACAAAGCATGAGGGGGAGCGCGGGTTCGCCGGCGTAGAGCGTTTGAAAACCTGCGCTTGCGAAGACACCACGATAAATGATTGGAGTCCGAACCAACACGCCAAACTTTGAGGCAGTGTAGATGTGGCCCCGCCAGATGCTGCCACCTAACGAATTAAAGTACTCCGGGTGCTTGCTCACGAGCAGTGCTTCAGCTTCGCCATAGCCGCGC
>CAZYYS010000097.1:0-16897 GCA_964651015.1 uncultured Verrucomicrobiota bacterium | reverse complement strand
CCACCCTGTGACGATGATGCCTGATGAAAAAATGGCTCACAGCGGTTTCTGTCCGCTGATGATTCTGACCAGGACAAGGATGATGGCAATCACCAGGAGAATGTGAATGAAGCCGCTGATCGTGTAAGAGGAAACCAAACCGAGCAGCCACAAGAGAATAAGGATAATAGCGAGGGTGTATAACATGCCACTTATTCTTTTTCTTTTCGCACGCTCGGTGGTTGCTTCAACAAACAATTTGGGTCCATGGGGATGAAAGTTGTCCAGTACGGTGACCTCTGTTCCGATCCGCGCCTGCGGCCATGTTAATCCACGTGTGCGGGCTTCAAATCGCTCCTCAGCACCGTGCCCTCTTCAGCCGAAACGACCACCTCGCCGATGTCCACGTTATCATTGGGATTTGCCAGTTTCGCGGCCCAGAGTCGGATTTTCCATACCGGCGTGGCGTCGTCCCTGCTGCGCCGTTCGAGGACCAAACGACTTGCCTTAAGCGTGAGTTTGCCCAGCAGCGGCTCCTTCTTCGCAACGCTGAGCGCCGCGTCCGAATCGACCTTCAGTTTCTCAGGCGGCAGTGGTTCATCCGCTTTGGCGTTTGTTTCCAGGAACCGTATCGGCCGCTTTACTTCCAGTTTTTCGCCGGCGCCGAATTTGACCTCAACTATTTTCGAGCCGACGTCCGGATCATGGTAAACGACATACCAGATGTTGGGCGTCAGGCTCGCGATGGACTTCTCGGAGCGGATCTGCACGATTTTGTTTTTGGACTGCTCGCCAACGTAACGATTGCCCTCCCTGGCCAGTTCAAACGCGGTCAAATCCTTGGCCCATGCCGCCGGACTGGTTACTACCAGTCCCAACAAGAGCGAACAGGTGTGAATTCTTGTGAAAATTGTGTTCATGATTTCTCCTTTGTTTTTTTGTGGTGACTCATTGTTTTGGGGTGCCGGCGCGCGATTGTGTCGAGACACGCAGAAACACCCGACCGTGACGCGCTCCTGGTAAAGTCAGGATTGTCTCTTTTCATAACCTGCCGCCAATCTTCTAGGCGCGAACCAGAAAATCGCCCGGGCTGGGTTGAATTACCGCGCTTCGGCGAGCGGTTTGACCGGCTCCGATACACGTTCCAGCACTTGGCCGGCGAGTCTCCTTTGATGGGCGCGCACTGCCAGGTCGCCCAGCGAAAAAATGCCGACCAGATGGTCGTCGGCGTCGAGCACAGGCAAACGACGAATTTGTTTCTCTTCCATCAATTGCGCCGCTTCTTCGACGGTTCCGTCTTCGTAACAGTAGATGACGCCCGGGGTCATCATCTGGCGGACGTTGACAGTCTTTGGGTCGAGACCTTCCGCGACGGCCCGGACGGCAATATCGCGATCCGTCATCGTTCCGATCAGGCGATCGTGTTCACAGACGGGCAGGATGCCGACATCCAGCGCCCGCATCTTCTGGGCAGCTTCCGTCAAGGAAGCGCTTGGGCTGATGCATTGCGGGTTAGTCGTGATGATTTCTTTGACTTTCATAACTTCCTTTCATCAGTTGACCGCCGGGGCTGCCGCCGCGTCCGTTTTCGATCTGGCTTGCTGAAACCTGCGGGCAGCCCGTTACGGTTATTGATTCCTCATACATGGGTCAACTGTAGGCGGATCGGCGCCGCCGACAATTGGGAAGGTTTCGCGCCCACCGTAAGCGCGAGGATGAGCACAGTTAGGTAATTTCCCTACGCGACCAGGAATTCTTCACGAGTCACCCGGCGATTGTGTCGTCACCCAACGGGCAGCGTAACAGATCAACTCGGTGGCGTTTTTCAATTCCAGCTTTTCCTTGATGTGGCCGCGGTGGGTATCCACCGTCTTGAAACTGAGATGCAGCAATTCAGCGATGGCGTGGCTGTCTTTGCCCCGGCCAATCAACTGAAGGATTTCCAGCTCCCGATCAGTAAGCCTGGCAATGGGGGAATTGGTTTTGGCCCGGCGGTCGGAGAAAGCGTCCAGGATGCGGATGGACATCTTGCTGCTCAAGTAGATTTGCCCGTCCAAGACCTGCCGGATGGCTTGCAGCATCTTTTCGGGACCTTCCTGCTTCATGATGTAGCCACGCCCGCCAGCCCGCAGAACCCGCTCGGCGTAGAGGGTTTCATCGTGCATGGAAATGACCAGCACCGCCATTTCCGGGAGCGCGGCCCTTATGTCCTTGATCAATTCCAACCCGCTCTTTCCCTGCAGCCCGATATCCGCCAGCACCAGATCGGGCTTCAACCGCTCGATGGCCGACAGACCCGAGGCGGCGTTGTCCGCTTCGCCGCACACGGCCAGGTCCGGCTCCCGTCCGACCAGCACGCCCAACCCCTCGCGGAACACCGGATGATCATCAACGACGAAAATTTGTTTTCGTTCCCGCTGCTCTTTCGCCTGTTTGCCCATATCAATCTGTGTGTTTACGCGCCGCTTCGACGCACGGTGCAAACCAGCTCGGTGCCACCGCCGTGCCTCTTTTGCACAATGACGGTGCCGCCGATCACGCCCGCGCGGTGATTCATGATCCGCAACCCCAGGCCTTTGGAATGCCGGTCACCGGCCTTGAAGCCTACACCGTCGTCACTCACCGCCAAACAAATTTCCTCAGAGATTTCTGAAAGTCGAATGGTAATTCGCTGCGCCCGGCCGTGCTTGATGGCGTTGCTGATCGCCTCTTGCGCAATCCGGTAGAGGTGGTTGGCCGTCGTGTTATCTTCGATCATCACCGGTTGCGGGCACTCGAAATGGCAGGCAACCTTGAAAAGGTCGGTGATACGGCTGGCCAGGTCCTCCAGCGCTGAAATCAAGCCGTTGGCTTCCAGCGGGACCGGGTGCAATCCTCGCGCCAAGCTGCGCGTCTGAGCCATGGCGACCGTGAGCAGTTTGGAAATCTTGGCGGCGGCGGCGGCTTCGGGTGAGGCCCGCTCGGCCAGGTCCTTCTTCAAGACGTCGCTCAAGCAGGAGATGCCGCCAAGTTGCTGGCCCACGCCATCGTGCAAATCTTCCGCGATGCGCCGCTGTTCGCGTTCGCTGACCTGCAGGATCTCCGCCTCCAGCCGTTTCCGTTCACTGATGTCCTGCATGATGGCCGACGCGCCGGTCACCCGTCCCCGTTCGTCCTTAATGGGTGAGAGTGTCAGCGAAACGTCAACCTTGCGACCATCCTTCCGCACACGTACCGTATCAACCAGCTCGACCGCTTCATCGCGTTGGATGAGTTCAAGATTTTCTTCCAATTCATCGCGTCGATCCGTGGGAATAAGGAGCGAGATGGGATGTCCAACGATTTCTTCGGCAGTGTAGCCAAACATCCGCTGCGCTCCCCGGTTCCAACTGGTGATGACGCCATCCAAAGTCTTGCTCAAAATGGCGTCCGCCGAAGATTCCACAATGGTCGCCAATCGGGCGCGCGCCAACTCGGCCTGCTTACGCCGTGTAATATCGCGGATCGCACTGCATACCAGCACTTCTCCAGTCACCTCAAGCGGACTCAAGCTTATTTCCACGGGAAACTCGCTGCCATCCTTGCGTTGACCAAACAACTCCAGCCCCGTACCCATGGGCCGCGCGCGCGGCTCGGCAAAAAAAACACCGCGATGGCCGACGTGAAGCTGGCGATAGCGCTCCGGCATTAGTATTTCCATTGGTTGGCCGAGCAATTCTTCCCGCGCATAGCCGAATAGTTGCTGGGTCTGTGAGTTTACCAAGACAATGTGCCCGTCTCGTCCGATAATGACAATGGCGTCCGGCGCCGACTCCACAAAACCGCGGAACTTCGTTTCGCTGGCCGCCAACGACGCGTTGGCCTGAACCAAATCGGCGGTGCGCTCTCGGACCCGCGTTTCCAACCGCTGGTTCAATTCCGCCAATTCGTTTTTGACTTGTCGCAAAGCAATTTCTCCCTGCTTGCGCTCGTCGATGTCAACGCAGGAGCCAAGGTAGCCGATGAACCCGTTTGTTCCGGTAGAGCGAGGGATGCCACGTCCCAAAATCCAACGATATTCGCCGTCGTGCCGTCGAAGGCGGTATTCCATCTGGAATTCCTCGCGAGCATCAAAGGACTTCCGGTAGGTTTCCAGGCACGTTGGCAAATCGTCGGGATGTACGCTTTCGGCCCAGCCGTCACCTAATTCCTGTTGAATGGCTCGCCCGGTGAACTCCAGCCAATGCTTGTTGAAGTAAGTGTATTTCTTGTCTGGACCCGACATCCAGATCAATACCGGCGCTGAGTCGGCCATGGTGCGGAACCGCTCTTCGCTCTCCCGCAGAACTGCTTCGGCGCGCCGGCGTTCCGAGACGAGGGCGCCGAGGGTAAGATTTGTCACGGTGAAGGCGCCCAGGTAGGTTTGCAGCAACAAAAGCGAATCGTTTGGATCTGGCTCCGCGAACGGACCGAAGCCGTGCCGGGTACCCCAAATGGCGACACACGAAATCACGAAAATAACGTTGATGGCTCCGCGCTGGCCAAAACGATAGGCGGCCCAGAGCGCCGTTGGGTAAAGCAGAAACCGGACATATCGGCTCAACGGATCCTTCGCCTCACCCCCAAAAACGATCAAGCTGACGAGCAAGACGGCGACAAATATCCCGCCGGCCTCAAGCAACCGCTGTCGGTTCCAGCGCGCGAATTCGTCCGTACCCCAAATCACAATCAAGGGTGTGACGATCAGCGCGCCGATGGCGTCACCCAACCACCAAGTCGCCCAAATGCGAAAATAATCAGCCCAGTCGGCAAATTGCCACAGCGCCAGACTGGTCACACCGAACGTCGCGCTCAACGCCGTGCTCACAATGGCCGCCAGCAGGACGAATTTGAAAATATCACGCGCCTGTTCAAAGGCATGGCGGCCATTGGCAAATTGATTCACCAGCCAGGCCCCAACAAGTGCTTCCAGCGTGTTGCCAGTGGCGATGCCCAACGTTTTGCCAACCACCATGGCCATCGTAGTTTCTGGAGTCCCCGGCGTAAATAGGTTTGCCAGAAATGCGCCCAGGAAGATGCCCGGCCAAAGGCGCTGCCCCCACCGGAGTAGGACTGCCAGCGCAATCCCCGTTGGCGGCCAGACCGGGGAAGCGCTCGCATTCACAAACGCCAGCGACAAACCAAACTTGGCCGCCCCGAAATACACCACCGCGAGGGCCAGAATGGCTGCCGTCTTGTAAAGACGTTGGCTCATGTTAACAGCATGATTGCGACAACACAATGTCGCCGCCCCAAGATGTTCCTTTATGGGGTTTGCCGTACTAGGCAGTGAAAATAATATTAACTCAGCGCAGGGCAGGATCAAAGTGGATTCTGGCCGCCGTTTTGAATCGTGCGCTGCATTTTCGGCCCATGATCACCACACGCAAGCCTCTTGCGGCGCCTGCATGCAATACACAATTGCTTCGCTCGAAAAAAAAGCATGCATGCCTGCGAAACGCTCTGTGTTATACTAAAACATGGCAGGATTCTTGAGACACATTGTTTCCGGTTTGCGATGGCGACTCTTGTTGCTTGTGTTGCTCGTGTGCGCTCCGTTGGTAGGGTGGATGCTGCACACAGCGGGAGAAGACCGTCGGCGTCAGATCGAGGATTGGAAGCAACGCTCACAGGAGATGGTGCAGCTTGCCATGCGGCAAGAGGATGAGTTGGTTGCCGGAACTCGGCAATTGCTGCATACCTTGGCGGAATCGCCTCAGGTACGATCAGGCAGTCGGGGAAGTTGCAAGAAGCTGCTCAATGACGTGTTTGGGAGCAATCCACGTTTTGCAAATTTGGGTGTGGTGAGAACGAATGGAGTATTCCTGTTCAGCGTCGTCGCACCAACCCGGCCGGCTAATCAGACCTCCCGTGAATACTTCCGCCGCGTGCTCGAAACACGCGAATTTGCGACTGGCGATTTCCCCGATGGGCGCACCGGCGGCAGGTCCACCGTCAATTTTGGCTATCCGGTTTTCGCTCCCTCCGGACAGATTCAAGCGGTGGTCTTTGCGGCGGTGGACCTGGATTGGTTCAACCGTTTCGAGTCTGCGCTCATGGCGCAATTGCCAAAAGAGGCCACCTGGACGGAGGTTGATCGCAGTGGGAGAATCCTCGTGCGTTACCCGTCACCGGAACAGTGGATTGGGCGGCCCGTTCCCGAAAGTTCGCTTCTGGAAATGACCTTCGGTCGACACGCGGGCGTTGTTGAATTCAAGAATACGGAGAGTGTCCCGGGTTTCTACGCGTTTGCACGCATGCACAGTCAGTTCGTTCCCGGGGATGTGGTTGCCATTTTGGGAATCCCCAGGCACGTTCTTTTTGCCGGAGCAGACCGCACCTTGATTCGCAATCTGGTTGGACTCGGCATCGCGGCTGGTCTGGCCCTCACACTTGGTTGGGTCAGTAGCAGCCTGCTGGTCCTGAGACCGGTTCGAGCGCTGGTAAGGTCCACCGCCCGGCTTGCAGTGGGTGACTCCAGCATAAACACGCGCCCTCATAATATGCGGGATGAATTGGGACAACTGGCGCGTACGTTCGATCAGATGACGCAAGCCGTGCAGCAACGGGAAATTGAATTTCAACGGGCCAACGACAAACTTCACCTCCTGTCCCGACGACTGGTGGCCGTGCAGGAAACTGAACGCCGCCACATTGCCCGCGAGCTGCATGACGAGATCGGCCAGTCGCTCACCGTCGCGGAATTGAATCTGCAGGCGACGTTGCAGTCGCTGGATCACGACGCGCTGGCACCGCGCTTGAAGGAGAGCCTCGAAGTGGTCGAGCGTGTGCTGGAACAAGTGCATGACCTCTCGCTGAATTTGCGCCCTTCGATGCTGGATGATCTGGGATTGGAACCGGCGTTGCGCTGGTACCTGAACCGGCAGGCGAAACTGGCCGGACTCCGAGCCAGATTCCGCATGGACGCTTTGGAGCACCGCTTGGATCCGGTGATCGAAACCGAGTGCTTCCGGGTGGCGCAGGAGGCGCTCACGAATGTGGCGCGGCACGCAAGGGCAAATGCCGTAACCATGGAATTGTATCAGGAAAATGGGTGCATTCACTTGCGCGTGTGTGATGACGGCGTCGGATTCGATGTGGCTGCCGTTTTGGAGCGGGCCGCGCAGGGCGCGAGCTTGGGAGTGTTGAGCATGCAAGAGCGCGCGGCGCTGGTGGGCGGAGGGTTGGAATACATGTCCGGCCCGCAGGGCACTGAGATTCACGCCTGGTTTCCATTGAGGTGGCAGACTCAACAATCATGGCCGGAGGTAACTGACAATGAAGAGTTCCAAAAAAACCATCCGAGTCGCTCTGGCCGATGACCACACGCTCGTGCGCGCAGGCATCCGCGCCCTGCTGGACAAGCTGCCGGAAGTGGAAGTCGTGGGCGAAGCTGGCGACGGTCGCGAGGTCCTAAAGTTGGTCAAAGCGTGCCAGCCGGATGTTGTTTTGATGGATATTGGCATGCCTGGTCTTAATGGCTTGGAGACAACCGTGCGACTAGCCAAAGAATCTCCAGGCGTGCGGGTGATCATCCTTTCCATGCACAGCAACGAAGAATACGTTTGGCGCGCGTTGAAAGCGGGCACTGCCGGTTACCTCCTCAAGCGATCGGCCACCACCGAATTGGAAACGGCACTTCAACGGGTGGTGCATGCCCAGATTTATCTCAGCCGGGAGATTTCTGACCGGCTCGTCAGGAAGTTTCCCTTGCACGAGATTGCCCATCGGAAAAGCCCGCTCGAGCAGTTGACCGATCGTCAACGGGAGGTGCTCCAATTGATTGCCGAGGGCCAAAACACCAAGGAAATCGCAGGGATATTGAAGATAAGTCCCAAGACCGTCGAATATCATCGCAAGAAGTTGATGGATTGCTTGAACGTTTACGATATTCCCGGTCTGGTGCGCCTGGCTTTACGAATGGGATTGATTCTGCACGAAAACTGACCGCCGTCACCCCAACTCATAGCCATGTTCCCTGAAGCGCTTTTGAACGTGGAACCAAGACTTGTTGAGTTCTATCGCCCGCTCCAGGTTGTCGCCTCCTTTATCCGGATGCACGGACACGATTTGCCTCCGGTACAGCTTTCGGGCGTGCTCCAAAACGTGCAGGTGGTCGATTGATCGCAACCACAACGACGCTTTCCGCTGTCCGCCCCGGACGTAAAGCATCTGATCCGGCACACCGAGCGTTTTCAACATGCTCACCACTTGTCGGGGCCGCCCCGTGGCTTTGATATTTGCGCGGCGAGTAGGTTTGAGTAGTCCGGAATTCATGATCAGTTTTGGCGGCAAGACGTCGCTGAAATGAGCAAGCCGTGCTCCTTGCAAAATTATGGGTGAATCTCCTGTGTGCGATAAAAGCGCGCCGGCAAATTCGCAGCGTTGGGATCAATGAACTGCGACGATCCCTCCGCGCCCAGCGTCACGGTGCCAATGGTGGTCCAGACGGACAGATCTTCCGTCGCCAAGATGTCATAGCTGTAGCCGGCCTGCCCGGTCACGGTCACCGTCACCTGTTTGTCGGACGCGACGGTGAGTTGCACGATTGAGGACTTTGGCACGGTGTAACCAAGTTCAGCCGAGTAATCACTCTCCAGCCCAAGAAGGTTATACGCCGTAACCGCCATGAAATACGTTGTGCCTACGATCAAACCGGAAACGGTGACGCGGGTGGTGTTGCCAACATCAACCATGTTTGTGTAGGTGCGGCTCGCTACGCCGAGGTAGAAGTTATAGCCGACAACGGTGGGATCAGTGATGGGGTCCCAAGCCAGGGTGATACTTTGCGTGGGTGGATTGGGCCCGCCAAGTGCGGAAACTGGCGCACCCAAAACAGCGAGAACCAAGAGCAACCTTAGCAGGCTCATCATCCCTAGGATTCCCAATCTCTTGGCGTAGGCATCGTTTGGGCAGTGTAGTTGAGGTTCCCCAGAATCAGGCCGCTTGGAAAACGAACTGGAAATTTGATCGATTGCAACGTCCTTATTCAGGCCGACAGCTTTTGCCTCATCCGCTTTACTCCGGTAAAAAAATCGCATGCCTATTAGTTACGTCGAGTGAGGCCAGGCCGCGACTAGGGTGTTCCTCGGCCAGACTGGGAGATTCCTTGGTTGCGCCCACAGAACGTGAGTCACTTGGAAAACTCGTTGAAGTCAAATAAATGGTCGGTGACAATTGCAGCTGCAATAGGCATGAGCTGGAGGGATTTCTCGTGCCGGGCAAATCAGTTGCTTTTGATTTCCATCAGTGATTAGGCAAGGATGAGTTTCATGTCGCGTGCTCCAAAATTAGGTGACGGTATAGAACCAACTGTTCTTGTCACCGGCGGCAGCGGTTTCATCGGCACATGGGTGATTGCGGAACTATTGCAGCGCAAGTGTCGCGTCGTCATTTATGATTTGACCAACGGTGGCGAGAAATGGCGGCACCTTTCTGAATCAGCACGAGACAAAGTGGAATTTGTGCGTGGTGATGTTCTGGACACAAACGCGCTGAATCAAGTGTTCAACAAGTATCCCATCACGCAGGTCATTCACCTGGTCGGTTTGCTTACTCCCGCATGCCAGGAGGATCCGCTACGCGGCTGCGAAATCAATGTCCTCGGCACGACGCGAGTTTTCGAGCTGATCCGCACCCGCAAACAACAGATTCGAGGCGTGGCTTACGCCAGTTCGATTGCGATTTACGGACGCCGTGGACATGACCACACCAACAAGGAAAACATTTCGGATGGGGGAAACTCCGCGCTTGAACCGCTGACTTTCTATGGCGCATTCAAGCGGGCCAACGAATTGATCGCCCGGCAATACTGGCTGCATTTCGGAATTCCCTCTGTAGGATTGCGGCCGCCGTTGGTCTATGGCTGGGGACGCGAGACGGGCTTGACAGCTGGCCCGACGCTGGCCGCGCAGGCCGCTGCCCGCGGGGAATCCTATACCCTCAGTTTTTCCGGCCCCGCCAATTTCGGATATGTCGAGGATTCGGCGCGCGCGTTTGTCCGGTCGGCTTTGGAAATCTGCAAAGGCTCTCATGCCGTGGATGTGCCGGGCGAAGTTGCCACCGTGGAAGACATCGTCCGCCTGCTGAAACGCATCGAACCGAAGGCTGCGTCCCGTTTGTCTGTTGCCGGGTCACCGTTGCCGTACCCGGCAACTCTGAGCCATCAAGGAATCGAAAAGCTGTTTCCGGGTTGGAAGACCACCTCGTTGGAAGACGGTTTCCGACGTACGATTCAGCTTTACCGAAAAGCTCAGACACGCTGAATCGTGCCGAGTGATTCGGTCAGCGCGACGACCGAGTTTTCCGCCGCTTGGATGCTGGCCAGCACGCCTTCGGCGGGCGACTCGACGGGCACAATCGCCTTTTCCGTTTCGACTTCGACGACGGTCTCTCCAAGCTTGACGGTATCGCCAATCTTTTTGAGCCAACGGACGACAGTGGCCTCGGTAACCGTCAAGTCTTGATTGGGCATGAGGATTGGAACACCGGCGAATTCAGGCTTTTGGGCAGGCGTAACCGCAATTTGCGTGGTTCTTCGTTCGGTCGCAGGCAAATGGTCGGACGTGACAATACTTCCTTTCGACCGCGCGCCGTAACCGCCTAGACGTCGCGGAGATATGGGTTTTCCTGCGGTCACGGCTTTGGCAGCGGTAACAATTTTCTCAACAGAGACAACAATCGCATTCTCCAGCGACGGACTGAACGGTTGAGCAACGGGATCGGGATGAAGTCGGCCAACTGGCGAGGCCAGTTTGTTAAACGCGTTTTCCATCACCGCAGCGGAAATTTCTGCGCCCACACCGCACATGGCGTACGCCTCGTCCACGATCAACAGCCGTCGCGTTTTGGCAACACTTTCCAGAACCGTATCCACGTCCAGCGGCACGATGGTCCGCAAGTCGATCATCTCGCATGAGATTCCTTCCTTTTCCAAAAGCACGGCAGCCTCGACGCAGCGATGTACCAACACACCACAACTAACCATCGTTAAATCTTTTCCGGAACGAACCATGGCCGCCTGTCCAAACGGAACAAAATGTTCGCCCACCGGCACCTGGCCTTTGCTGCTAAAAAGAAGCTTGTGTTCGAGAAAAATCACCGGATCGGAAGCCCGCAACGCGGTTTTGACCAGGCCTTTGGCATCGGCGGGATTTGACGGAACGACGACGATGAGGCCCGGACAGTGCGCCCAAACCGGGTAGTAGGTTCCACTGTGATGCGGCCCGGCGTTTTTGATCGCCCCCATGCTGGCGCGGACGACCATTGGCACGCTGATTTGTCCGTTGCTCATGTAACGCAGTTTGGCCGCCTGCTGGATGACCTGACTGGCCGCTTCAAAAAGAAAATCGACGAACATGAGATCCGCAACAGCGCGGTTGCCTGTGGCCGAGGCACCAACGGCAGCGCCGGTAAAACCCAATTCGCAAATGGGCGTATCGATGACTCTTTGCGGGCCGAACTCTTTCCAAAGCCCCTTCGTATGAGCAAAGCTGCCGCCACGCTCGCCGATCCCTTCGCCAAGGTAAAAAATGTTCGGGTCGCGTCGCATCTCTTCGGCGAAACCGTCGCGCACCGCGTCGAGCCAGTTCTGCTCAACGGTTTTGGGCACAGGTTGAGTGATGGCTGAGTAGTCTAGTGGCGGGTTGACGGGACTGGCCCAAACATGGTCGTTGGCGGTGACCGCATCCGGCAAAGGCGACGATTCGGCGAATTCAACCGCGGCTTCGATGCGCGCGCCTGCTCGCTCGTCAATCTCCCTGAGTTGCTCGTCGGTCGCCATTCCCCCGGCTACCAGCCATTTGCCAAAACGGAGAATGGGGCAGCGTTTCTTCCAAGCGTCCAGTTCCTCTTGATTACGGTAGGTGCCAACCAACGGGTCGCCTTCGTGGTGTCCAACAGTACGATAGGTCTTGGCCTCAATCAACGTCGGCCCGCCACCTTGCCGGGCGCGCTCGACGGCCTGGCGCGTTACTTCCCAGACGGCCAGCACGTCGTTGCCATCCACCGCGACACCGGGCAGCCCGTAAGCAACGGCACGGCTGGCGATCTCCGGATTCTTCGTCGCCAACGTCAGTGGTGTGGCCGTGGCGTAAAGATTGTTTTCGCATACGAAAATGACTGGAGCGTTCTGGGCAGTTGCCAGATTAACGGACTCATGGAACGCGCCGTGGTTGGTCGCTCCATCTCCGAAAAAAGCGACAGCCACCTGATCCGTTTTGCGCACCTTGGCGCCCAGGCCGACACCGACCGTCGCGGGGATACCGCCACCGACAAAACCATTGGTTCCGAACAAACCAACCGCCGGATCATAAAGGTGCATGCTCCCGCCACGACCGCCACAGCAACCGGTTGCCTTGCCATAAAGTTCAGCCAGTACGGTTTTTGGATCAACGCCCTTGGCGATGGCGTGGCCATGTCCGCGATGGGTACTGGTAATCCAATCGTCCCGTCGCAAGTGCGCGCAGATGCCCACTGCCACTGCCTCCTCTCCCACGTAGAGGTGAATAAAGCCCGGCATCCGGCCGGCCTTGTATTGCTTTTGTGCGGCGAGCTCGAAGCGCCTGATCAAGACCATTTGTTCGTAAAGGACGAGGCAGGCCGTGAGTTCTGGAATGTTGGTGGCGGGTGTCGATTTGACGGTTGATTTCATTTGCTGGTTGCGCACGATTTCATCCATTCAGACCCTCCGTGTCAAAATGTAAACGAACGTGGCTTCAGTCAGGCTTGTTTTACATGTGTAGCTGACGCGATTTTGTGCGAGACAACTGATTGAGCGACCAGAGAAACTCGACGGGAGTAAAATGCATTTTTTGCTTCTCAGTTTTGTGGATGCGTCCGTGACAAATCCTGAATTGCTACACCGTCAGCCGGGGGAATTTCGCCAAGCGCGCCCTAGCACGCGGAGGGATGGCGGAGCGTCCCCAGCGTTTCGCTTAGGATCTCTTCGCGTCGGCGATCTTCGCCAGCAACTCATCACGCTGGGAAGTATCGACACCGCCGCAGGAACCGTTGCCGTTGTGTTCGTGCGGTTTTTCGCGACGCTGAAAAACGGATTGCGCACCGTTCATTGCGGCACGCGGTGAATTGATCGCCGCTTTCGCTTCGGCGAGATGGCCTTTGCCGATGGTGAAGCCGTTGAAGGCCCGCCGCGTCAATTCGACATCGGCGGGATAAGGCCTAGGCTTCGTACCGAAGTTGTATTTGAAATTCTTCCAGTTGTCGCCCCGTTGATAATTCGTGCCGAGCGCTCCGCTGGGGTCGTAGCCGCAATGCACCATGCAGTTTTCGCAACGCGGGTCGCGCGCGACACCATCCACGACGCCGTATTTTTCCCAGTCCACCTTGGTGAGCATTTCCTGGTAGCCCTCATAGTGCCCGTCGGTCATCAGATAACACGGGGCTTTCCAGCCTTTGATGTTGTAGGTCGGAATCGCCCAAGCGGTGCAGGTCAACTCACGTTTACCGGCGAGGAATTCCTGATAGACCGGCGTGCCGAAAATCGTGAACGCCTTGCCCCAGTCGAGAACCTTCGCGAACTTCCGCCGCGTCATCTTGCGCGTGAGAAAAAAATCCTCGGGTTGCTTGCCCAGTCGTTTCACCATGTCCTTCTTCGCAGCGTCGTATTCGTAGCCGGGCGAAATCGTATGACCATCCACATTGAGCGAACTAAGAAACTTGAACATGTCCTCGAGTTCCTGCACGTCAGTCTCTTTGTAAACCGTGGTGTTGGTCGCGGTCTGGTAGCCAAGAATTTTCGCCATCTTGATCGCGGCGACACATTCCTTGAACACGCCTTCGCGCTCGACGATGAGGTCGTGCGTGAATTCCAATCCATCCACATGGACGTTCCAATACATCCACTGGCTCGGACGGATGACGACTTTGTTTTTGGCGGCAGCGTCGGCTTTGCGAATGGCTTCGGCTTCCTTCTCGGAAATCAAATCCTCAGCGAGCAGGCGCGTTAGACGGGACTCATGGGACGGATTGGACGAATCGTAAACCGCGGCGAGATACTCGCGCATTTTTTTACGCATGAACACACCGTTGGTACAGATGTAAATGATGCGACCCTGTTCACGCAGACCAGCGACTAGTTCTTCGATCTTTGGATAAATCAGCGGCTCACCGCCACAAATGCTGACCATGGGCGCGTCACAATCCATCGCCGCCGTCAGACATTTCTCCAGCGGCACCATGTCCTTGAGAGATGTGGAATACTCGCGAATCCGACCACAGCCGGTACAGGTCAAATTGCACGTGTGCAGCGGCTCAAGTTGCAAAACCATTGCAAACTTGGGCGTCTTGCGCAGTTTGTGTTTGACGATGTGTCCGGCGATTTTCGCCGTCAACGCGAGTGGAAAGCGCATACTTTATTGGACCAAAGCCACCTGTTTGGCTGTCTCTCTCTGCGGAACGGTAACGTCGGGTTGAGGTGGTTGCGGAACATACTGCAAGAAACCCGGAAACAAAAAGGAGGATGGAGAGACGCTGTGTCTTGAATTGATGCCGCTGCACCCGGCTGCCATTGACGCCAAAATCACAAGGACTTGAAATTGCAGGAATGTTCTCACGCCAAGTGAACTATAGAATGTGAAGCCATGTTGGCAACACATAATTCTCTCGCGAATCCCGCAAACTTGCGCTTGAAATCAACACACGGGCAAAGGTCCTCCGATGGCTTCGATCAACAAATCAATCGCAGCATTGCCTAAAGGGGAACGACAGCGGTCCAGCAGGTTGCGCCAAATTGTCGTTTGAATTTTTCCGCTAATCGTGTGGCGGCGTCCGCACCTGGTAGCAGGGCAAATGTGGTCGAGCCGCTGCCGGACATGAGCGTGGCAGCTGCCCCTTGAGCGCGCAAGTACTCCTGAAACAACGCCAACAGGGGATATTTCTGAAGCACGGGCGCTTCCAGCGAGTTGTAAAAAGCTGCGCCCGCCTTTTTGAGATCGGTCGTTTGCAACAACGAAATCAACTCGGCGGCGCGACCAGGACGGCCGTTCAATGTCGCTGGGAAGCGCGGTAGTTGCTGATAGGTCCAGGCCGTTGAAATTCCGAACCCGGGATAAATCAGCAAGACCGCCGCCCCACGCAGTGCGGGGAAAGAATCAAGCGGTGTGATTTTCTCTCCCCGGCCCGTTGCCAACGCAGGTTGCGACTGCAAAAAGAACGGAATGTCGGAGCCAAGTTTCGCGGCCAATTCGACCAGTCCCTCGGGCGCCACCGGTTGGCCAAAGAGTTCGTTCAAACCCAGCAGTGTAACGGCCGCGTTGCCGCTGCCTCCACCCAAGCCTGCGGCCAGCGGGATTTTTTTCTCCAAGTGGATGTGAATTCCATCCGTGATTCGCGCCTGCTGCAGAAACGCGCTGGCCGCGCGATGCACCAAATTGGACGAATCCACGGGCAAGGTCGGTTCGTTGCAAGTCAATCGAATGCCCTGGCCCTGGCGCGTGAAGCTGAGTTGATCGCAAAAGTTCACCGGCTGCATCACGGTTTCCAGTTCGTGAAAACCATCCGGACGCTTGCCCAAGATGTTGAGCAGAAGGTTGACCTTGCAGGGAGACGTTCGTTCGAGCGTCATGGAAATAGAAAAACGCCAACACTAAGACGTTGGCGCAAAGCGCACAGCACGCAATTGTCAGCCGGGAATCTAGTTGTCGAAGATCCGGAAACGACTGCCCGGAATCATTGGCGCTACGTCACCGCCAGAAAAGCCGAGGTGCGTGTCCGTCGCGAAGGTAGAATCCTCGATCAAGCCGGGCGTGTAGCTGTCGGGATACACGGGGTTTGGGGAGAGATAGTGAGTGAAGATCGGATCGTACGTGGGGATGGGGAAAGTGACTATCTCATAAACCCCCAGCATGGTGCGTGAAAAACTGCGGTGCATGCCTCTGACCAAACCAGTAGTGTAGGCCACATTCGGTCCGTCGGTAATGGCGGTCTGTTCAATGGTGCGGCGACGCTCGCCACCGCGCACGATTTCAAACAAGTTGTCAATGCCGCGTCCCAACTTTCGTTCCGGCCCGGCACAGCCAGCCGACAGGAACGTCAACGTCAGTACCAACGAGAGGAGTAGTAGAGAGGTGCGCATAGTTCTGTTTGTTGAAAGAAGGTTATCGGAATTCAGCCAGTTGTAAAGAGAGATTTTACTCGAGTGTCATTTTGGTCTTTTGCTCGATCATTGGTGACTCACGTCGTGCTTCTGGCGTCTTGCCAGAAAATCCACTTTCTTCCTCGGCTTCAGATGCTCCCGCCGGCACGTTGCGCCATTCTGAATCCCTACCCTCGTGATCCGTGCCGATCGCTACGGATTCAGGTCTTTCCCGCTTCAGCCGCCTCGCGCTTCCGGTCTCGACGCTCCCAATACCAGGCTATCCAGATGCTGACTTCATAGAGTGCCTGCAACGGGATAAACATAATGACCTGGGTAAGGACCTCCGGTGTGGTTAAGAGCGCGCCCAGGATGAGGTTGACCACGATCATATAACGGCGGGCCTTGGAGAGCATCTGGTAATCCACAACGCCAATCTTGACCAACACGAGGATCACCACCGGCATTTCGAATCCCAGCCCCATGCCCAGCATGAATTTGCTGACGAAACTGATGTACTCCTCGGCCCGCCACATATTTGCCGAAAAGCCAAGCCAGTTGGAATAGAGCTGGGAAGCCGCCAGCGCAATCGGCATCAGGATAAAATAACAGAAGGTGACGCCAACCACGAAGAGCGGTATGGCAAAACCCAAACCCCGATTGATATACTTCTTCTCCTTCATTTTCAGGGCGGGAAAAACAAATTGCGCGATAAAATAAAAGATAAACGGCGAGGCCAGTGCAATCCCCCCGTACAAAGCAACCTGAAACGCCACGAAGAAGCCGCCGGCCGGACTGAGTGTGCTTAGGTCAACTTTCAGTTTCTGC
>CAZYYS010000096.1:14203-16954 GCA_964651015.1 uncultured Verrucomicrobiota bacterium | reverse complement strand
CTGTTCAACAACCGATAACCAGACACATGTGATGGTGAAATCACGAATAGTAGCGAAAAACTAATGTTACGCGACCACAAGCTGCTTCAGACAATGGCTTCTTTACACCCACAAGCACTTTCGATTATTCTCCGCGCGCAACTTAACCAGACTATATGGCCAAAGTAATCGCGGAAATGCTGATTGAAGCTGCCACCATGGAGCTGCCGGATACCAAAACCCTCAAACTCAAGTGGCCGGATGGTTACGACGTGGAGTTCAAGACCGGCCAGTTCATCACGGTCTTTTGGCCGGACACGCCGACTTATAAGCGTGCGTACTCGCTGTCTTCCTGCGCGCTGGATCGCGGTTTTTTTGAAGTGACCGTCAAACGCGAAGGCAAGATGGGCACGCGCGTTGTCGATTGGGCCAAAGTGGGTGACAAAGTTGGCGTGCTGCCGCCAGCGGGAAAGTTTCTCCCAGTGCTTGAGCCAAACAAGCACTTGATCTGCATCGCCGGCGGTTCGGGCGTAACCCCGTTTCGTGGTTTTGTGCGCGAAGCAGCTCGTCGCAAGCTGGAAACAAAGATCACGATTCTTTACAGCGTTCGTACAACCAACGACATCATCTTCAATAATGAATTTCGACAGCTCGAGCAAGAAAACCCCAATTTCAAATTCATCGTTACTTGTACCCGCTTGGCCCCTGAGGATCCGTGGACCGGTCGGCGCGGGCGCATTGATCCGGAGTGCGTGAAGGAGCTCATCGTCGATCAGGCCAACACCGTACTTTACGCCTGTGGCCCGAACGCACTTGTGGACGCCAGTGAAAAGCTTGTGCTCGAAGAGCTGAAGATTCCCAAGGAGCAGATGAAAGTTGAAAAGTGGGGATGACCGGAGGGGAAGTTATAGGAATGGTCTGGCAGTTGTCCGACCTGCCTTTCACGTCTGAGCAAACAAATGTTAAAGCGCACGCCACTTTTCCCACTGCACCGTCAACTGGGCGCCAAACTCATCGACTTCGGCGGTTGGGAAATGCCGGTGCAGTACAGCAGCATTATGGACGAGCACCAAGCTGTCCGGAACGCCGCTGGGATTTTTGACATCTCGCACATGGGCGAAGTCACTGTGAGCGGCGACCGGGCAGCGGATTACCTTAATCATGTTCTGACGAACGATATCCGCAAGCTTGCCCCCGGCAACGGTCAGTACACCCTCATGTGCAATGAGCGCGGCGGCACCATCGACGATTTGTACGCCTACCAACTTTCAGAAGGAGTTTATTTGCTGATCATAAACGCTTCGCGCATTGAGGTGGACGCTGCGTGGTTACAGGGGAGGGCGGCGGACTTTGCAGGACGTGATGCTCTGCGCCTTACGGACGCTTCGCACAGTTACGCCGCTGTGGCCGTGCAAGGCCCGCGTGTCAAAGATTTCATTGATGCCTGTATTCCAAGCGCGTCGTGTTCCGGGATTCGCGTGGAACGCGTCACGGAGTTGAAAAAGAACCAAATCGGCGGATTTCCGCTCGGAAAGGCCAACGTGCTGGTGTCGCGCACCGGATACTCCGGCGAGGACGGCTTTGAGATCGTTGGTCAGGACGAATCCATCCAGCTTGTCTGGCAAACAATTCTCACTGTCGGACAGCCCTACGGGGTCAAGCCGTGCGGCCTGGGGGCGCGTGACACGTTGCGCACGGAAGTCTGTTATCCGCTTTATGGCCACGAGCTCGACGAGAACACCACGCCTATTGAGGCTGGAGTTGGTTTTTTTGTTGCGCTCGACAAGGGTGATTTTATCGGCCGCCCGATTCTAGCCAAACAGAAGGCTGATGGCGTCGGCAAAAAGTGCGTTGCGTTCAAGATGACCGAAAAATCCGCACCGCCCCGGCCGCACTATCCCATCTGGGCAAACGGGGTGCAGGTCGGTGAAGTGACCAGTGGTACCCAAAGCCCATCCTTGGGTATCGGTATCGGCATGGGGTACGTTCCGCCGGCATTCGCCAAACCGGAAACAAATGTAGAAATAGAAATTCGCGGCAAGCGTGCGCCGGCCGTCGTCGCGCAAAAACCGATTTACAAGAAACGTTAAATCGTTGCATCGTTAAATCGTTACATCGGTCGCGAAGATTTCCGATTTAGCGATGTAACGATTCAACGAATCACGAAAACAATGAGCAATATTCCTTCTGATCTGAAATACGCCAAATCACACGAATGGGTGCGGGTCGCCGGTGACGTTGCCACCATTGGGATTACCGACCACGCGCAACACGAACTGACTGATATTGTGTTTGTCGAATTACCTGCCGTGGGCCGCAAGCTCGCCGCGGGCGAAGCTTGCGCCGTCGTCGAATCTGTCAAGACTGCAAGCGACATTTATTCGCCCGTGAGCGGCGAAGTTGTCGAAGCCAACAAAGCCAACGTGGATAATCCCGCCTTGGTGAACACTGAACCATATGGCAACGGCTGGTTTTACAAGATCAAAGTGAGCAATCCGGTAGAACTCAACGCCCTTCTCACACCGGAAAATTACAAGGAGCAGATCGGCGGATAGTGTCGCCATGTACTCGAATGAGCAACCTACCGAAACAAATTATTTCCGAAGAACTGTCGGAGTAGTTCTTAATTTGTTGCCCCTAGAAATTGCCGCAGTTTCAATTCTTCTTGGGCTTATTGATAGCGAGAAACCTACCCTGACTGGAGCTAGATGTATTTACGTGGGAGCCGTTATTGCAGGATACAATTTCTACCTTTATTTCTTTCGACCACGC
>CAZYYS010000096.1:0-14193 GCA_964651015.1 uncultured Verrucomicrobiota bacterium | reverse complement strand
CGCTTGCATAAACTCAGGCATGGTTCGATGGCAAGCTATCGCCATGTTTCTGGAATACCGTTAATAGGGGAACTCGTCGTTACAGTGGGATTGATTTATGGGTTTGGCTCGCTTGGAACCGCGCTTCTCTCCATTCCCGTAACAGTCATGAACACGGGCGGTTCGCTTTGGTTTCTCATATGGACTTGGAAAGACAAATCACTTTGGGACACGTGAAAATCCGCCTGTTCATCAAACCCTGGTGCGGCTGGTGTCACAAGGCCATCAACTGGCTTGATGATCACGACCTCCAATATGAAACACTGGACGTCCTCGCCGATGACAAGGCGTATGATGAGATGGTTAGACTTTCGGGCCAAACCCTCGCACCGGTGATCGAGGTGGACGGAAAAGTGTTGGCGGATTTTGGGCCGGACCAATTGGCAAAGTTTTGGAAACAATTTGAATGACAGTGACTGACTTGAAACTACGTCCACGCCTGCCGGAATGGCTGCGGCTTAAACTGCCGACTTCCGACACATTTGCGGACACCCGCAGTCTGCTTGATGAACTGAAACTCCACACGGTTTGCGAAAGCGCCAAATGCCCGAACCATTGGGAGTGTTGGAGCAAAGGCACGGCTACGTTCATGATCGCCGGCGACCGCTGCACGCGCGCCTGTGGCTTTTGTGCGGTGACGACCGCAAAGCCTTTCGCACTGGAAGCGGACGAGCCTGCTCGCGTCGCCGAAGCCGTGCGCCGCATGAAACTCAAGCACGTGGTCATCACCGCGGTCGCCCGTGATGATTTGGCCGACGGAGGTGCGGAGCATTTCCGGCAGACCATCGAAAAGGTTCGCGAGTTAAATCCGGGCATTGTCATCGAAGTGCTTGTGCCGGACTTCAATGACAGCGACATCTCCATCGAAACCGTGCTTGCCGGGAATCCACACATCTTCAATCACAACCTGGAAACTGTGCGGCGGCTCACGCCTTCAGTCCGGTCGCGCGCCACGTACGATCGCTCTTTAGGCGTATTAGGCAAAGTGAAAGCAAAACGGGGTGAAAGCGTTTACACGAAGTCCGGGCTGATGCTCGGTTTGGGCGAGACGGAAGAGGAACTGCTGGTCGCGATGAGGGACTTGCGTGATGCCAACTGCGACATGCTTACATTGGGACAGTATTTGCAACCAACCTTGCGGCATTTGCCAGTGGTTGAGTTCATTCCACCCGACAAGTTTGGCGCATATAAACTGGCCGCGGAGCGAATGGGATTTGTCCACGTCGCTAGTGGTCCGATGGTGCGGAGTTCCTATCACGCGGGCGATTTTTCGCTGCGGAAGTGATGACCAACTACGCTCGGACCGGCATCGCCTCAGTGCGGTACTTTTCGCATCACAAAGAATGCGCCAATCGCCATCACCATGATAAAAAGAATGATGGCGATCGCCGTGGCAATCATTTTCAGCGTCTTGGCTTTACGGAAAATATCAGCGGTCCGGCTTTTCTCGGATTCCATGAACAAGGCAAATTCCTTGTCCAACGAAACGGGGATACCTTCAGTTTCCGCCTTCAATTGCAAGGTAAGCACTCCAGCTTTGAGTTCACTCCATGTCGTGGGTAATTTCTGAAGTGTTTCAGCACTGGCGGTACGAAAACCATTATGGTCCCAAAACGGAGCAGACTCCTTGATCCAAAGGCGGGTCAGGCCGTGGTTGTGGGCAAGGTTCTGGATGCGCTCCCACAACAATTGTCGCAGCCTGTCTGATTGCGAAAAATCATTGAAGGCCTCGCTGTGAAGGCGGCCCTGGCGTCCGGCAATCTGCAACCCAATCGCCCCGACGAGCTGGTTATCGCCCGCTTCAACCACTTGAAATTCCGTCAGTCGCTTTTCCAGCTCCTGGGCAGGAAGTCGCATGGCCTGCCATAGTGAAAGCAAGTTTCCAATATCATCCACCGTGGCCCGCCGCACTCGATAGTCGGCCGAATTCATTTCTGTTTGATAATAAACATCAACCCAAACAGGTAAAGAATATCCATCCCCGCGATTCGAATTGTTCACAATCACCATCGGATCACGACTTGCGGACGGCCCGGACAAATTCACCGGCTAATCGCGTCAATTCCGCCCAATTTTCAGTTTGCAATATCTGCGCTGAGACGAGTGAAGAACCCACACCCAACGCGGCACAGCCGGCTTTCAAAAACGCCGCTGCGTTTTGCAAATCAACTCCACCGGTCGGCACGATGCGCAGATGGGGCAGGGGAGCGCGAATGGCTTTGATGTAGGCGGTCCCCAACCCGTCAGCGGGAAAAATCTTGATGAAGTCCGCCCCGGCTTCATGCGCCAATTGCGCTTCCGTTGGGGTATAAGCGCCGAGCATTACTGGCCGATCGGCGGCATGTGCCGCAGCAACCAGTTCCGGCCGCATGATGGGGCTGACAACAAATTCTGCTCCTGCTTCGATGGCCAAACGACAGGTCCGCACCTCGAGCACTGTTCCGACACCGATGAGCGCTCGTGTGCCGATCTTTTGAACCGCAGAGCGAATGGCTTCAATCGCATTGGGCGTCGTCATCGTGATTTCAACGGCGATGACACCACCGGCGATCAATGCTTCGGACAACGGCAGTACCTGTTCAGCCTTTTGCGCGCGGACGACGGCGATGATACCGGGGTCTGTCAGCAACGAAATGATTTCGGATTTGGATCGCATATTTTTGTTCATCGTTGTGTCGCAGTTTGATTGGGCTCACTTAGGGTGATTGGACACGGTTTTATCTTCGGACTTCAGTTGCTAACTTTTCGATACGCCTCCGCCAGCAAGGTTATCGGGTGCGCGATGCGTAGTGGGAGATTCTCGCGCCGCGCGCCGTTAATCAGTTGGGCCAGGCAACCCGGATTGCCGGTGGCCACGACGCCCGCGTTTGTTGACTTGATGTGTTGCAACTTGCGGTCGAGGAGATTGTTCGCCATTTCCGGTTGGATGAGGTTGTAAATACCAGCGCTGCCGCAACACCAGGTACTTTCCGGCAACTCCACGAATTTTAGATTCGGAATGGCACTCAAAACCTGACGGGGCTGCGCGGTGATTTTTTGCCCGTGGCAAAGGTGACAGGCCTCATGGTAAGTGACGGTTTGCGGCGGTTGGCAATCTGGCGGCGGCGGTTGAATGCCGATATGGGCGAGCCACTCGTGAATGTCCTTCACTTTTGAGTCCCACAGATGGGCAAGCGTTTCGTAAACCGGATCGTCTGCCAACAACTTCGCGTAATGTTTCAAATGTGAACCGCAACCGGCCGCGTTCGTGATGATGGCGTCAAATTGTTGCGGCGGAAATTGGTCAATGTTCTTGCGAGCCAACTGTTGCGCCAGTTCCCACTCTCCGTTGTGGGCGTGAAGCGAACCGCAGCAGAGTTGCTCTGGTGGGGCTACGACTTCGCATCCGTTTTGGGCCAGCACCTCGACCGTGTCGTGATTCACGTCACTGAACATCAAATCCTGTGCGCACCCGGTGAGCACCGCGACGCGGTATTTCTTTTTAGTCACAGGCGGGGTAATGGGAGAGATCAAGTCGGTGGAAAATTGAGGCTGGATGAAAGGCGTCATGGCTTCAAGCTCTCGCAGGCGTTTGGGTAATAGTTTTAGTATCCCGCTGCGGCGAATGAAGGTTTGCAAGCCGAGTTGTTGATAAAGCCGGATTGCTCGCCCGACCAGTTGGAGACGGTTCAAATCCATGAACAGCCAGCGCAGCGTGAAATTGCGAATCAGACTTCGCTTCGGCGAATCCAGCGCACCGCTTTGTTCCGCCTCGGCGCGCGCGCGCTCGAACAACTCGGCGTAGTTTACGCCGGCGGGACAGGCGGTCATGCAAGCGAGACAGCCGAGGCAGAAATACATTTCATCGGCAAAGACTCTGGTTGTTTCCAGGCGACCATCGGCAATCGCGCGCATCAAAGCGATACGACCGCGCGGACTATTGCGCTCCAGTTTGGTGGCGTCGTACGTCGGGCACGTGGGCAGGCAAAGGCCGCAGTGCATACATTGCTGCACGATGGAATAGTCCAGGTTTTTCAGGTGAGAATGGGGTTTGCTCATGGATCAGATTAAACGGCGACGATGCATCGCCGTGTACTCTGCTTTCAAGGGATGAAATTTCAATCAAACATTTTTGAATGGTGCGAGTGGAAGTCACGTCGGTAACCGGTCGAAACTCAAATTACGCCTGCTTGAAGCCCAAGCTCAGTCTGACTCTCAATCACGCCATTCGGCGGCTCTATTTTTGTCGAGGGAGCAGGCTTCAAAGAGTTCTGGTTCGGGGGGACCAACTACTTGATCTGTAAGGTGGAGACGACGTCGTGGACACCATCGGTTTCCATTGCCAGCAGAATGGCTTTGCCGATTTGTTCAGGCGACGAAACCTTGCCGGACAAAGTGACGTGCCCTCCAGTTGTGTTGACGGAGATGTTCATGACTGAAAGATCACGGCTGGCCACGAACTTTGCCTTGATGGTCGCGGTGATGCGCGAGTCGGCCGTTGAATCCGCCACTGCCGCGCCCAGATCACGGGCCTTCCGGCGGATGACAGTTCCGGTGTGCGCGAGGTCAGCTTTGATATCCTCGCTGCGTAGATTCAGCGCTTCCAATTTTGCCTGGACGGCGTCCTTGACCTGACCCGCGCCGTCAACAACGCTCGTTTCGACCTTCTTTACCACTGGTTGCTTCCGGCCTTCGGTGAGATACCAGAAACCACCCGCGCCGATTAAAACGCCAAGAAATAGTGCAATGATAAATCGTTTCATTCCATTCGTTTGGCTGTCATCGTAGTCTTAGCGCCTTGAAAGTCAAAAGGACGCGAAAAGAAGAGGCGCCTCTGTTGCCTCATTGAGAAATCTTGTTCTTTCGTGCGCTCTTTTCAAGCGGAGTTTCGGCGAAAGCAAATTCCAGTGTCGTCGCCTCTCGTGCCTCTCGTGTCTGGAGTCGCTGTTTCTGTTGCTGCTTCTGCTTCTTTGTGAGTTGAGCCGGGAAGATTTGTTTCGCATCCACGTCGCGCACGCTTTGGAGTTTGTTTAGGAAGTAGGAAACGAAAAATCCGTCATACTTACTCTCGGTGATCCTGCTGAGTTTTTGTCGGGCGATGCGAACGTAGACTTCGTCCAGTTCGATACCAATGTAGTGGCGACCGAGTGTCTTGGCAGCTATGGCGGTCGTCCCAGTGCCAAGAAACGGGTCAAGGACAACATCGCCGGGGTTGGTGCTCATCAAAATAACTCTTTCGAGCAGATGAATCGGCAACTGGCAGGGATGTTCATCGCGACGTTTGTTGTGTTTGATGCGGTGAATGTCCGTCCAGACATCACTCACCAGATTTCCGAAAACGTGCATCTGGTCCTTCTTGCCACCGTAGTCTTTGAGAAAACCCGCGCAGAGGCGACAGCGTTTGTGCGGTGCGCGGATCTCGTAGAATTTGTAGCCGCGTGGCGCCTTGGTGTAAAAGATGATTCCGTAATGAGCCGGTAAGAGCGTTTTGCCGAGCGGGGAGCTCATCGCATCCCACGAGATCCAGTGCCGAAAGTGGGCAATGCGGTTCAAGATGGTTGCGTAGTACGTCAGCCACTTTGGAATGTTGTGTAAAAAAATACTCCCGGTCGGTTTGGTGAGACGCACCAATTCCTTGATCCATTCTTCGCACCAAACGAGGTACTCATCCAGCGCCAGCCGGTCCTTGTATTTGCCGTATTTCTTTTCCAGATTGAACGGCGGGTCAGCAAAACAAACGTCCACACAGTCATCAGGCAGCGTGCGCAGAATCGAGAGGCAATCGCCCTGTAAAATCTGATCAGTTGGAATCGTCATGCGCGAGTATGTGAGAGGTTTGCGGAAGATACACGTTTTGAGGCAAGGTTGGGCCTAAAACTTATGATTCCATTCGTCAGTAGAGTATTTTTGTTGAGCCAGTGCTGTTATCTTTTCAAACGGAATCTGGTCGAGCGGCTCGGTAGCGTTCCAGGCTTGTTGCAACGCGGACTTAACGGCGCTGGCAGGGACATTCAGATTTGTTAGAAAGTCGTCGTGAGTGCGCGTCTGTCGATAGTTGGGTTGTTTTGATGGCATTGGGAGAAGTGTCGCTACCTGCGGAATATCGAAATGGAGCAAAAAAGTTCCGTGAAAGAGCAGGCAACGCCGTGTCCGGCGTTGTGAGTTGCCTGAAAATTTTCTTTGGCCGATCGCTAGATCAGTTGTGCCGCGGATTTCAATTGGTTCACCCGTCAGCTTTGTCAAAGCTTCGCGGTTGCGTTCCAGAATAAAATGGTTGGCGCCGGCGATGCTTTGCACCGGGCCGGGTTGCCGAATCTTCATGATCAAAGTGTAATTCAGACATCCCGGTCCTTGCAAAACCGTTCCACCCCCACTGCATCGCCTAAGCACAGGAATGTCGTGTACCCTGCAAGCGGGTAGGTTTGCTTCGGTCGAGATTTTATTGGCGTAACCGATGACGACAAATGGCTCGTGCGACTCCCAGAAACGAAGTAGCTCCGGTGCGTCATCTTGTTCGCAATAATCGAGCAAAGCCTCATCGCAAGCCAGGTTTTCTGCTGGCGTTGGCAGCGTGAGGTCGATGTATTTCATTGTGCAATAGATGTTCGGCCCGGTATTGTTTCGCACCGTGATGGTAGTGCGTCGGCAAAAGCCTCTATCTGCCGCACCACCATGTTAGCGGAATTATTCTGACAGCGGATTGGATCAGAACGCGAGTATCAAAGTGAAATTTCAAGACCATACCAAATCGCCCCAGTTCGGAACGAACCGGTCCGACCCGGCAGCGCGGGGCGGCAACAAGCGCGAACCGACTGAGAAGTGGTTGGAACCCTTGGAACAACTATTGGAAGTCGCGTTGAGAAATCAAGATTCGCGAGGGGTCGCAGTGTTTCTCGACAAGATCGCAGAGCGGTTACGCGAAGCGGGGGTTGAAGTTCCGCGGGCCGTAAGCACGCCGTACCTCAACACGATTCCAGCGGCTGAACAACCAACCTATCCTGGCGACTGGCAGATGGAGGTGCGAATCAAGAGCTACATCCGGTGGAACGCGATGGCGATGGTTGTTAATGCCAATCGTCTGCATAACGGCTTGGGCGGGCACATTTCCACTTACGCCTCGTGTGCCACGCTTTACGAGGTCGGATTCAACCATTTTTTTCGAGCACCCACCGACGGCTTTCCGGGGGACCAGATTTATTTTCAAGGCCATGCCTCGCCGGGAATTTATGCCCGCGCTTTTTTGGAGCGGCGGTTGGACGAGCGTCACCTCCAAAATTTCCGTCAGGAACTTGCCGACGGCGGAGGGCTGTCATCCTATCCGCATCCCTATCTGATGCCGGATTTCTGGCAGTTCCCGACGGTCTCGATGGGGCTTGGGCCGATTCTATCTATTTATCAGGCACGGTTTAATCGCTACCTCCAAGCGCGAGGGTTTAGTAAAGGCCCAGAGCCGAAAGTATGGTGCTTTGTCGGCGATGGCGAATCGGATGAACCGGAAACGCTCGGCTCGCTCACGCTGGCCTCGCGCGAAAACCTCGATAACCTTGTCTGGGTCATCAACTGCAATCTGCAGCGGCTTGACGGTCCCGTGCGTGGCAACGGCAAGATCATTCAAGAACTTGAATCCGCGTTTCGAGGTGCGGGTTGGAACGTCATCAAAGTCATCTGGGGATCGAACTGGGACGAGTTGCTGGCTGCCGACAAATCCGGCTTTCTGCTCAAGCGCATGGAGGAGGCGGTCGATGGCGACTACCAGAAGTATTCCGTCGAGCCGGGCAGCTACACGCGCAAACATTTTTTCGGCAAATACCCGGAACTGCTCAAGCTCGTGAATCATCTGACCGACGAGCAAATCACGAAATTGCTGCGCGGCGGACATGACACACGGAAAGTCTATGCGGCTTACAAAGCAGCGATGGAACACAAGGGCGCGCCGACGGTTATCCTGGCGAAAACAATCAAGGGTTACGGGTTGGGTGAAGCTGGTGAAGGCCGCAACATCACGCATCAACAAAAGAAATTAAACGAAAAGGAATTGCGCGAGTTCCGTTCGCGTTTCGGCGTTCCCATCGCCGATGAAGAAGTAGCGGACACACCTTTCTATCGTCCACCGCTCGACAGTGCGGAGACGAAATACCTGCTGGAGGCGCGCAAGAAATTGGGTGGATTTTTGCCGCAACGGAAAGTTGTGGCACCGCCCTTGCCATTGCCCAAGCTCGATTACTACGCCGAACTGTTGAAGGGTTCGGGTAAGATGGCCGCGTCCACGACCATGGCATTTGTGCGGATGTTAAGCATGCTATTGCGGAACAAGGCTATTGGGAAAAACATTGTGCCCATCATTCCGGACGAGGCTCGAACGTTCGGGATGGACGCGCTGTTTCGAGAAATCGGCATCTACTCGCCCAAGGGCCAGCTCTACGATCCTGTGGACAGCAAATCGCTCCTTTACTACCACGAAACGAAGGATGGCCAGATACTCGAAGAAGGAATCACCGAGGCCGGTTCAATGGCTTCATTTGTTGCCGCCGGCACGGCGTACGCCAGTCACGGGGTCAACATGATTCCTTTTTACATTTACTACTCCATGTTTGGCTTCCAGCGTATCGGCGATTTGGTGTGGCTGGCCGGCGACATCAAGGCCAAGGGATTCATGCTGGCGGCTACGGCCGGGCGCACGAGCCTGAATGGCGAGGGACTTCAACACCAAGACGGACACAGTCTCATTCTGACGAGCGTGGTCCCCAACCTGTTGACCTACGATCCGGCATTTGCTTACGAGTTGGCAGTAATCATTTCCGATGGTATGCGCCGGATGTATGAACGAGGTGAAGACGTTTTTTATTACCTCTCGCTTTACAACGATAACTACCTGATGCCGCCGATGCCTGAAGGCGTGGAGGAGGGGATTCTTAAGGGTCTATACAGATTCAAGCCCGGCCCGGAAAGGAAGAAACACAAAGCTCACTTGCTGGCCAGCGGTCCAATTATCAACGAAGCCCTCAAAGCGCAGGAAATCCTGGCGGACAAATACAACGTCTCAGCGGACGTCTGGAGTGCCACCAGTTACAAATCGTTGCGCAACGACGCGCTGCGGATAAAACGCTGGAACATGCTCAACCCTGCTTCAGCCCCAAAGAAATCTTATGTCGAAGCGGTGTTGGAGAAGGAAAAAGGTGTCTTCGTAGCGGTTTCGGACAACATGAAAATCGTTCCCGACCAAATCGCGCCTTGGGTGCTGGGTGGTTTGACGACACTGGGCACGGACGGTTTTGGTCGCAGCGACACGCGTGAGAATCTCCGCCGGTTTTTTGAGGTGGACGCAGAATTGACTGTGGTCGCCACGCTTCACGCGCTGGCGGAAAGAGGAAATGTGGACAGGAAAGTGGTGGCCAGTGCGATGAATGACCTGGGTGTTACACCAGACAAAACACACCCAACCATCCTGTAGCGCCCAATACGAGAGATAATCGGGAACTGCGATATGAAACTCCAACTCCTCGACTGGCTGATTGTCTTCGCCACACTCTTCATCTGCTTTATTCCCGCGCTTTTTTTCGGCAAGCGCGCTGGCAAGAACACTTCCGAGTACTTCGTCTCGGGCCGCGCGGTGCCGTGGTGGCTCGCCGGACTCTCCATGGTTGCCACCACGTTCAGCAGCGACACGCCAAATCTGGTCACGGATATCGTACGGCAAAAAGGTGTTGCCGGGAACTGGGTCTGGTGGGCGTTTGTGTTGACCGGTGTTGCCACGGTCTTTTTCTACGCCCGGCTCTGGCGGCGTTCCGAGGTGATGACCGATCTGGAATTTTACGAACTTCGCTACTCTGGAAAAGCCGCCAGCGTCGTGCGTGGATTTCGCGCTTTGTATCTCGGATTGTTCTTCAATAGTGTTATCATGGCCTCGGTGAATCTCGCGGCTTGCAAGATCGCCAATGTGTTGTTTGGTCTGCCCCGATGGGAAACCCTGCTTCT
The DNA here is from genome assembly GCA_964651015.1 of uncultured Verrucomicrobiota bacterium. GTDB lineage: Bacteria > Verrucomicrobiota > Verrucomicrobiia > Limisphaerales > PALSA-1396 > CAZYYS01. Next base: position 4,200 of record CAZYYS010000096.1, on the reverse strand, counting down.
GGTCGGTCTGCTCAATGTCATCTTCGCGGCGCACTCAGGGCTGTGGGGCGTGCTGGTAATCGACATGATCCAGTTTTTCATCAAAATGACCGCGGTGGTCGCCGCGGCGTACTTTGCGGTGAAACACGTGGGCGGACTTGGTGTGTTGGTGGAAAAACTTTCTTCGCCGCTCCCGACTCCCGATGGCAAGGCCATGCTGAACTATCTCAACGTGTTGCCGGATTTCTCAAACCACTGGGACATCGCCGTTGCGATCTTCATCATGCCCATCGCCGTGCAATGGTGGGCCACATGGTATCCTGGCGCGGAACCCGGCGGCGGCAGTTACATCGCACAACGCATGCTTGCGTCAAAATCGGAGCGCGACTCGCTCGGCGCCGTGCTGTTCTTCAACGTCGCGCATTATGCCCTGCGCCCGTGGCCATGGATTCTCGTAGCGCTGTGCTCGCTCATCGTGTACCCGCGATTATCGGACATCCAGGCGGCGTTTCCCAACCTCGACCCGAACTTGTTGGGACACGACATCGCCTACCCGGCCATGTTGAAATTCCTGCCCGTCGGCTTTGTCGGGTTGATGGTCGGCGGGTTGATTGCCGCCCACTCTTCAACAATTCTCACACACTTGAATTGGGGCTCATCCTACCTTGTGCACGACTTTTACCAACGATTCATACGAAAGGGTGCGGCGGAGCGGCATTATGTCTTCGTGGGCAGACTGACCACAATCGGGTTGTTCGTGGCATCCGCTGCCGCCGTGTACCTCATCGACTCCGCCAAAGCCACCTTCGACATCATTCTGCAGGTTGGCGCCGGGACGGGGTTGCTTTATCTGCTGCGATGGTATTGGTGGCGTATCACCGCGTGGTGCGAAGTCGTGGCGATGGTCAGTTCCTTCGCGGTTTCGCTCGTGCTGCTGATTATGCAGAAAAACGGTGTTGCGCCATTCAGCACGCATCACGCGCTGCTGATCACCATAGCCTTCACGACGATGTGCTGGATGCTGACGGCGTTCTTTGGCCCGCAAACCGACCGTGCGACGCTGGTCGCGTTTTGCAATAAAGTCCGTCCTTTTGGGCCGGGCTGGCGAAGTATTCGCGAAGCCGCAGGCATCAGCGACAGCGAAGTCGCCGCAACGCGCGACAATATTCCGCTGGCATTGCTCGGCTGGAGCGCCGGTTGCGCGGTGATATGGTCTTCGCTGTTCACAGTCGGAAATTTCCTTTACGGCCGATATTCACTCGCAAGTTTGTTGCTGGGCGTGTTTGTGACCAGCGGGCTCGTGCTTCTCTGGGTCATGCGTCGACTTTGGGGAAACGGCTCGTCGGGCACATAGATCGCGACGAGTAAGACCGGAATGGCTGCCGTCGGCGTTGAAGGATGTTGGACTTTGTCCATGGATCGGCTTGGCAGGTGAAGCCGACCTTTGCCCCTGTTACAAGATCAAAAGCTGCGGGGACGCTTTTTCATTGCCAGGTTCTGCCTCATGAATTCGCCCCAATCATGCCCGATTGCCGGGCGTAATTGAACAGTCCTCCGGCATCCACGACCGGGCGCACATCACCCAACGGTTTGAAGGAATATACTTTGCCCGTAGCGTGAATTTTCACCGTGGCCGCGTCGAGATCAACCGTGACGACATCGCCGGTTTTCACGATCTCACTCAAACGGTCTGTGGTCTCACAGGGATAAAGTTCTCCGGTGGCGACGCAATTGCGGAAAAAAATCCGCGCAAAACTTTCGGCCAGCACAATCCTGCAACCCGCCGAGCCAAGCGCGATCGGCGCGTGTTCGCGCGAACTGCCACAGCCAAAATTACGCCCGCCTATCACAATCGGGTATTCGGTGTCGAGTTGGCCTTCCTTTACATAACGAATGGCGTAGAGCGATTCCGGCAAGCCGCACAGCGCATAGGCTCCGAGCTTTTCGTATTCCTCCGGGATGGTCGGAACGAGGTTCAAATATTGGGCGGGAATGATTTGGTCCGTGTCGATGTTGTCGCGCACCACATAAACCGGACCTGTAAAAACAGATTGCATGAAGTGAATCTGGCGGGTGATCGGAGAGTTTTCAATCAGATAAGTGGGGAGGCAGTGTTGCAATTTGCCGGATGCTGTCACCGACACGAATTCGGCCGGACTGGATAACTTGTGCCATTACTCCCTGACGATGATCGGCCATTAGCGCGCGAACGCCGACACAGATGTCATCCAATTTGAATTCGCTGACCGAGCAGCGCGATCAGGTTTACGCCCTCAGGTTCGATGTTTGCACGCACGACGCCAGGTGGGTCGATCCCAGACCTAGGCCCGGCTCATGTCCCCGGCCGCTTGGCGGGAGGTTTGTAGCTCTTGTGCCATTGCAAGGTCCAGAGTTCTTCCAACCGCACGCTTTGAACGTGACCATCCTTGAACACCATGTTGATGGCTCCGGGCAGGCGTTGCTTGAGATCAACCGCGGTGGGGATCGAGCCGGGACGGGAACCGTGCCGGGCGATGCACCAACGCTGGATCATGTTGACATTGCCGCCGGTCAACAAATTCCGTGGGGGCAGGTCGGGCGGCTCCGGCCAGCCGTCCGCCCAGTTGCAATCCGCGAACACGGGCGTCTTCACGGGAACCTGAAACTCGCCCTCTTTGGTGAAGCTCTTCTGGGGATCCTGCTCGGAATACAGCCAGCCATTGATGCCATAGCTGGCTTCAAAGTTCTGATTCCATTGAACGATGGTCTGCGGACCGAACCAGGCGGCCGTGGCCGTGCCGATCCTTTCCTCGGCGGGTTTGCGGTTCGCCGGCACCGGCGCGGTCGGGCAAAGTCGGATTTTGTCGGATGGCACGTAAGCCTTCATCAAGGCCATCCAGAACTCCTTGGGATCATAGGTGGCCGGGAACGTCCTGCCATTGTCATTCACATACATGAACATGCCCAAGCCCAGTTGCTTCACGTTGCTTTTGCACGCCGCCTCCTGCCCCTTCAGTTTGGCACTGCTCAAAGCCGGCAAGAGCAACGCTGCAAGAATCGCAATGATGGCGATGACCACCAACAATTCAATCAAGGTAAAAGCGTTCCCGAAGCGCGATCGCGTGGAACAGGTGAGCTTGAAGTCTTCGGTTGCTGTCTCCATTGCCAGGTATCGTGTGTCGGCGTGCAGAAGCGCCGCGAGGGGGAACGGCTTTGGCCAAGGTTTTCTTAATGCATCGTCCAGCCTTGATATTTGTAACGCGGCTCGATCCACTCGAAATCACGATCACGCGGTTGCTTTCTGGCCCAGTTGAATGGTGTATCCAGATTGTTCTCGGCTGCTTTTGCTGCTTTGATCGTGGTGTCTTCGAGCCATTTGTGGGCCTCGGCATGCCCGTCGGCGAAACTAATCGTGTTCTGGCTGGCATGGAACATGGCTACGGGATCAATCCAACTGTGCGCACTGTGGACATTCCCGTTGGCATTCAATACCCAGGTACCCAGGTTGTAATCGCGTGAATCCGGTTCCTCGATGAAGACAATGGCATTACCTGGCTCAGGGACATTGGCCAGCTTCTCGATCCACGGTGGGGAGTAGAATCCGCCGTTCATCCCGTCCACCTTGGAATAGCTGTCGTAGGCCCAATGAGATCCCGGCCTGCGCTTCTTGAATCGCTTATCGGCTGGACAATGATAGGACCCCAGGTTCGGGGCATATTTCCAGAGCGGCCCTTTGGTGAAGCCGGCTCGGACACGATCAATGGCGGTTTGCTCTGAGATACCGGTCGTGAGGCTTGGCTGCGGTCCGGGCCAATAACCGCCTCCATATTGATCCACACCCTGAATATAGCGAGCTTGCATGACGCCGCCATTGTCATCCGCGTACATCACGAATGCGAGAGCGAGTTGCTTTTGGTTGTTGAGGCAGTTCACCACGAAGGCCTTGTCCTTCGCCCGGCCCAACGCGGGCAGCAACAGGCCGGCGAGAATGGCGATGATGGCGATGACCACCAAAAGCTCGATCAGGGTGAAACCGCGCCGCACCGGCGCCTTGAGTGAAATGAAATGGGGAAAACTTGTCTTCATAGTGGTTAACGTTGCCTGTATTTATAGCTGAGTTCCCGGATAAGTAAACTATTTCCTTGGTTTCATTTTGTCGTCGGGATCCGTCAATGCCTTGCAAAATAAGTAACTCGGTTTGGTTCTTTCATTAGCACCCGGCTTCAGCCAGCTGACATGGCG